>JALSOR010000144.1 GCA_026986415.1 Acidilobaceae archaeon | reverse complement strand
AAGCCCGGCTGCCGTGCAGGGCTCAGGCTCCTGAGCGTCAACGCGTGCGGCATGGTGCGCCCCTGCAGCTTCCACTCCGGGCCTGGTATGCTGTGGACCCCGGGCCGGCTGGGAAGCATCTGGTCTCGGACTGCCCGGTCGGCTGGGCCGCTTAGAGGGTCGTGGTGCCCGTACAGCGTGCTCCCCCGCAAGGTGCGGTGATAGTGTCCCCCCGCCTGGTACTTACCCGGCTATAATACTCGTGTTCTCCCATAATAGCGTGGTTGACGGTGTGAAGGTTTGACACTATCTAGAATGCCCCTGTTTAAGCGTGAACCGGGAGCTGGAAGCCCGAGCCTACAGGTCTTCATAGAGACTCTCAGGGAGACAGGCAATCCGGGGCTCGCGGCCGAGAAGGCGGGCTACAGCGGGGAGGAGGCCAGACTCCTAGTTTACACGCTGGCATCCCACGGCCTTGTAAGGGTTGAATCGCTGTCGAGGCAGGGTTGTGATGCCTGTAGCAGGTGCCCCCTCAGGAGGATATGCGGGCGCCGGGCACTAGCATAATATAGAGCGTGGGCACACGAATAATCCTTCCACGGGGTGATCCCCCTCCCGGGGGGCGCCCCCCGACTATTATGGCCGGGCCTTCCCCCGTTAGGGGGTGAGCTGTGGGGTTGCCGGTTGGGGGTGGAGTTTGCGGGAGGCTCTTAGAGTTTGACGGTAAGAGGCCTGTTGTGGGCCGTAATGTTTTCATCGACCCGCAGGCCCGCGTTATGGGGGATGTCCGGATATCGGACGATGTCGTGGTCCTCGCGTTCGCGGTGCTACGCGGCGACGATGATAGTGTCAGTATAGGCCGGGGGAGCGTCATACTCGAGCACTCCCTCCTCGAGGCTCCCAGGGGCCACCCCGTAGTTGTTGGGGATAACGTGCTAGTAAGCCATGGGGCTATAGTGCACGGTGCGAGGGTTGGGAGTGGGAGCCTTATAGGTATAGGCGCCAGGGTGCTCGACGGGGCAGTGGTGGGGGAGAACAGTATTGTGGCCGCCGGGGCCCTGGTCCCGCCGGGTAAGACGGTGCCGCCGAACACTCTCGTTGTCGGCGTCCCGGCCAGGCCGTTGAGGAGTGTCACCATGGAGGACCTGGCGAGGGCCCGGGAGGAGCTGATGGCTGTCCACAGGAAGGCGAGGGTTTACGCGAGGATATTCGGTTGCAGCCTAGACGGGTAGGATGTTGGGCTGAACGCTTAGGACGCCCCTGACCCTGACCAGCTCTGAGTAGAGCCTTTTAGCCTCGCCCGCAGGCCCTTCAACCACTACGATATGGATCGTTCTCCCACCGGTGAGGGGCACGGAGACGTGGGTCCTGATTATTCCCCTATACCGGGATAGTATGCTTCCGAGCCACTTGTCATCTTTCAGGAGGACCTGGAACGCGCCGGCCACGCGGCCCTCGAGGCCCCACCACCTGTTGGCCACTACGAATAGGGTGACAGCGTCTCGTATGGCTTGGGATACGCTCTTGTACCCCCTAGACTCTGCAATGTCTAGGAGCATACTGTAAACATCGTCTGGCAGGCTAACACCGGTCTTAACGGTCACACGGTCCACCCCTTCGGGAGAGCCGCACACCACTTATTCTGGGCCCACCGTCCACCCATATTATCCTAGTTTAACCCGGCCATATAGCATCCACCGCCCATCTTTTTTCCAGTAAATAATAAGATTTCCAGCAAGGTAAAATCGGCCTAGAAATATAGGGCTAGCATACTCCAGTAGAATATAACTATACGGGGACGGTGTAAGCAGTGGACGCGGGCAACACTAGCATGCCAGAGGACGACCTATTATGGGCCGCCGCTAGGAGGCTTGCAAGCGCAAGGCACGCCATAGCCCTGACCGGGGCGGGAGTCAGTACTGCCAGCGGGATCCCGGACTTCCGCGGCCGCGACGGGCTGTGGAGGAAGATCCCGAGCTGGAAGTTCACGATCGACTACTTCCTCGAGCACCCCTTAGAGGTCTGGGAGCTCTACGCTGCAAGGTATAAGGCCCTGAAGGGCGCGGAGCCCAACCCTGCCCATTACGCCCTGGCCCGGCTTGAGAGTCTCGGGGTCCTGAAGGCTATTATAACGCAGAATATTGACGGGCTGCACTGGAAGGCCGGGTCTAGGAATGTTATAGAGCTTCACGGTAACATCAGGGAGGCGGTATGCCTAAGCTGCGGGGCGGTGGTGCCGATAGAGGAGGCGCTAGCAATGGTTGAGAAGGGTGAGACGCCACGGTGTAGGAGGTGCGGTGGGCTTCTCAAGCCTAACGTCATACTCTTCGGCGAGCCCCTACCTGCAGATGCCGTGCAGAAGGCTTTCATGCTCGCGGAGAGGAGCGACGTGATACTCGTGGCTGGGAGCAGCCTCTACGTTAGCCCTGCGAACCAGATACCGGTGGTGGTCAAGGCTAGGGGTGGCACTGTTATAGCCGTGAACATGGGGGAGATAGCCTACAGGGATATAATCGACATACTCATCGAGGGTAGGACAGAGACCGTTCTACCCGAGATCGCGAGGAGGGTGGAGATACTGCTCTCCGGGAACGCGTAGCCCCCTCACAGTCAAGGCCTAGAATACCGTCTGCCATAGCGCTCATGGGAGGTGTACCAGTATGCCGGCGAACCTCCCGCCGGAGGCTAAGGCTAAGCTTGCGAAGTATAGTGACGCTAAGACGGTGGAGGAGAAGATTAGGGCTTTAGAGGAGTTCCTCTCAGCAGTCCCGAAGCATAAGGGTACCGAGAACCTCCGCCTCTGGGCTAGGAGGAGGCTTGCAGAGCTACGGGAGGAGCTCGAGGCCAGGAAGAGGAAGAAGGTGGGCGGGGGCCCGAGGATTTTCGTGGAGAAGGCCGGTGCCGCCCAGATAGTAATACTCGGCCCTCCTAACAGTGGTAAGAGCAGTATTCTCGCTGCTCTAACACGGGCCAAGCCGGAGATAGCCCCCTACCCGTTCACCACCCAGACCCCCATGCCCGGCATGCTGGAGTATGAGGATATACAGTTCCAGCTCGTTGACACCCCGCCCCTCCTCCTCGACCAGCCGGAGAGCCCCGTGAATAACAGGGTGGTCGGGCTCGCCCGTAATGCTGACGCGCTACTGCTCGTCGTGGGCCTGGACGAGCCGAGGCCTGAGGAGACGGTTGAGAGGCTTATAGGCTTCCTGGAGGACAGGGGGATTATTGTTTCGAGGCGTAAAGGTATAGTGCGTGTGAGGAAGGATAGGAGTGTTTCCGGCCTGAGGGTTATCGTGCGCGGGGGCCGTATGGTTGGGTTCACGGAGGAGGATCTCAGGAGGCTCCTCTCCACGTATAGGATCTATAATGCTGTGGTCGAGATAGAGGGGGACGTGACCCTGGACGACGTGGAGGACGCACTCTTCACCACGAGGGTGTACAAGCCAGCAATAATAGTCCTAACAAAAGCCGACCTGCCCGGAGCGGTAGAGAAGGCCAAGAGGGTGATCGCCAGGAGGCCCGAAGGGGTCCCCGTGGCGGTCGCAGACGCCAGGACCGGTAGGGGCCTCGAGAGGATAGGAGAAGCACTGTTCAAAATGCTGGGCATAGTAAGGGTCTACACGAAACAGCCCAACAAGGAGCCCGACCCCAACCCGCTAATACTCAGGGAGGGGGCCACAGTGCTGGACGCGGCGAAAAGGATCCACAAGGACCTGGCGAGAAAGTTCCGGTACGCGAAAATATGGGGGCCGAGCGCCAAATACCCCGGGCAGAGGGTCGGAGGAGACCACGTGCTGAGGGACGGGGATATTGTCGAGATACACAGCAAGTAGAAAGTACGCGCGCCTCGCAGCGCACGCTCTACGCTCCCTACTCCCCCTCGCAGAGCTCATCCTAGCAGTGCCAGGCATACTCCTGAAGGTTCTCATCCTCAAAGCACGCTTCAAATGGGAGAAGCACAGGTTCAGCCGGGCCCTGGCCAGGACCGCGCCCGAAATGCCGGAAACGCTGAGGAGGGAGCTGGAGCATGATTACGCCGCCCTCCTCTCCGCGCTGGACCCCTACAGGATCCTCCTCTCCACGAGAGGCCTCCTCCCCCACCCGGAAAATAGGGGCTCACAGCTAAAGCTGCAAGACTCGTGAGGGGCTACAAATGCCTGGTAAACCCTCAGGGAGTACCAGCAGCGGCCGGGCCGCCATGCCGCCGAGGCCCGAGATAATGCTCGCAGCCCTCATACTGAGCACTATAGGAGCAGTATTCAAGCTCTACGGGGGCTACCGCTACGGTAGCAAGGCAGTACTGGTCGACGGGCTGACGTGCATAGCGAACCTGGCCGCCGGGGCCTTCCTATACTATACTATGAGGAGGAGCCTGGCACCGCCAGACGTGGACCACCCCTATGGGCACGCCAGGATGGTATACCTGGGCACGTTCGTCCTGGTCCTCGCATACACCTATACCGCCGGCATATCGACAGCCCTCCTCCTAGAATCAACCGGGAAACACTACACTGTACACCCTGGCAGCGCGGTATACGCCCTCCTGGGGAGCGCCGTCTACGCTATGAGCGTCGCCGTCTCCGCACGGGCAGGGGCCGGGGGGTCCAGTTACGCCATGTTCACGTTCAGCGAGGTCCTAGAGGGCGTGTTCAGCGCTGGGGCCGCCATCCTCGGGGCGGAGCTCTCGAGCACCGCGGACCTGGCCGGGGCCTGGATTATCACTGCCTACATCTTCTACGAGGTATACGGGGAGGCTAGAACTCTCGAATGCCTGATAACCGATAGGACCACGCCAGAGGTTGTGGGCAGGGTTAGAGGGGAGCTGGAGAGGCTGGGGTTCAGTGTGAGGAGTGTCAGGCTCAGGCCTACAGTGCCGGGCAGGTATGCTGGCGACGCCTGGGTTGTTGCATGCAACATGCCGCCCGACGTTGCAGACCTGCTCGTGGACGAGCTCGTGGAGAATCTCAGGCGGGAGGGGGTCGATGTTACAGTGCATATAGACTTCACGTGTGGATCCTCTAAAGGGCGAGGCTGATCCTCAACCCCCTCCCGTCGCGCTCCACGCGCACGAGCCCGAGCTGTTCGAGCCTCGCAACCCTCTCGCGTATAATCCTCCTACTGGCCCTGCCCCGCACGGTTCTAACCCTCCTCTCGAGGCTTCTAAGCGTCTGCGGCCCTTCGACCGCGAGAACCTCTATTATCGCAGTGTCAAGATCGTCGTACCCTCCGGGCTCCGCTGAGAGCCTATGCAGTGCACTAGCGATTCTCGCGGCAGCCTTGACAGCAGCGTACGCTGGGAGGGAGAACTCGACCGCTATCCGGGTGGCGATCCTGGCCTCCTCAGCGTCCACCCCGGAGAGTATGCTCTCAAGCCTCTCGAGCCTTCTCAGCACCTCCGCCAGCAACCGCTCGACCCTTTCGAGCCTATCGCCATCCCCAGGCAACCCGGCCGCTACCCCCGTGGCAGTCTTCTACCGGTGACTTAGCAGTGCGGGAGGAGCCCTGGAATCCCTATGCTGTTGGGGCGGGGAAACAGTAGTGGTTGGTCCTGGAAGGGGGGTCCCCATGGGAAGACTGGGGGAGGCTTAGCTCTCCCCCTTCTCCTCCCCGTTCTCCCCCGCACTCTTCTCCTCAGCCTTCTCCCCGGGTTTCTCCAGGCTTAGCATGTTCTTGCCTGCGAGCTTGCTGCCGGGGAAGCCCTGCTTCAGTATGCCCCCGAGGAGGTCTCCGAGGCTCGTCTTCTTCCTGAACAGGTCTCTCGTCAGTTCTGCCGCCAGGTCCTCGGGCATGCCGGAGTCTACGAGTTGCTTGTAGAAGGCTGCTATCTCCCTGCCGAGCTCTTCCCCGTTGAGCTGGCCTAGGAGTGTTTTTACGAGCTTGGAGAGTGGGGCTTCAAGCTTGTCTATGAACTCTACTATTGAGTCTAGGACTGCTGAGAGTTTCGCTATATCCTCCCAGTCGTCCTCCTCGTCCTCTTCCTCCCAGCTCCCTGCTGGGGGCGTCCCGGCCCTGGCCTCCGCCGCGGCCCTTTTTATCTCGGCGGCGAGC
>JALSOR010000143.1 GCA_026986415.1 Acidilobaceae archaeon | reverse complement strand
GGTGAAATTTATTGACAAGAACATAACGAACGTGGTAGTAGTATACGAGAACACGACCTACAGCAGCTACGCCGAGAAAACGATCGAGTCAGTACTCAGCGCGACCAAAGGCTTCAGGCTCGTCAAAGTGTTCAGCTTCCAGCCTAACAGCGACCCGGCACCCATAGCGGGGAGCATAGCGACCCAGAGGCTCAACCCCAACCTGGTAGTAGTGGTCGGTGTTGACGGGGACAAGATAACAAACCTCGTGAGCGCCCTCAAACACCAGGGCCTAACAACGCTCAGGCTAATAGCAGTAATAGCACCCCCGACAGCCCTGACAAGCCTCGAGAAGCACCCGAACACGGCTAACGGGATCATATACATGAGCCAGTGGGAGCCCATAGAGCCCTTCAACCCCTTCATGGCAAAGAACCTCAGCGTCGAATGGTACGGCTACGCGACGCCCGACACTTTCACCCAGGACTACCTGAAAATGTACGGGGACACCCCAGACTATTATGCCGCCCTAGGCTACGAGGCGGGACTCATAATACAGGCAGCACTAGAGAAGGCCGAGAGCCTCGACAGTAGCGTGCTGAAAGACACGATCAATAACATGAGAATAATGACGTTCTACGGCATAGTAGGATTCCAGGACAGCAAATACTACCCCGGAGGCTACCACGGGGCCCAGGCAGCACACCAGACGCTAATAGTACAGTTCCAGCTAGTCAAGGGACACCTGGTAAAACAGGTAGTATACCCCACCGAGCTGGCAACCGGTAAACCCGTATACCCGGTAAAGTAGGGGCGGTAGAATCCTCCCCTCAAACCCTAAGAATACCCTGGGGGACCTAACAGTTCTCCCCTGGGGTGATAATACTCCCAGGTTTCCCCCATTATCCTCCTGGAATATATAGTAGTTCTAAACCACGGGCAGGGGGCTCCACGCCTTATCCTATTAGGGGGCTTGTGGGGAACGGTTAAGACCTTGGAGGCCTCAATAGTGTTCTCCTAGTAGCATGGCGGTGTCCCAGGGTTGATAGACAAGTGGATCCCGGGGGGCGAGAGGGAGTCTGAGAAGCTGCTCGAGAAGATAGGGGCGGGGTCTGTCGAGGAGCTGTTCTCCGACATCCCAGAGGGCTTGAGGCCGGAGAACTGGGATTCCCTCCCGATAGGCCGCCGCGTGCCTCTCAGCGAGCAGGAGGTTTCAGAGATAGTAGAGGAACTGCTCTCCCGCGTCGAAGCCTACGACCCCCACAGGGTCTTCCTCGGGGGCGGGGCGTACAGCTCCTACACGCCCGCATATGTAGACTTCATACTCAGCATGGGGGAGATACTCACCAGCTACACTCCCTACCAGGCCGAGATAAGCCAGGGGCTACTGCAGGCGCTGTTCGAGTACCAGAGCCTCATAGCGGAGCTCTACGATATGGACGTTGTAAACTCCAGCCATTACGATTGGAGCACTGCGGCCGCCGAGGCCGCCCTCATGAGCCTCCGGGTCGTGAGGGGGCGTAGGAGGATCGCGGTCGCAGGCTCGGTCAACCCGTGGAGGCTCGAAGTCATACGCTCCTACGTCGAACCGCACGATGTCAAGATAGACGTTATCGGGACCGACACGCTCGACGGGAGGATAGACCAGGATCTCGCAGAGACGGCAATAACAGGGGAGACAGCGGCCGTCTACGTGGAGATACCCAACGCTCTCGGGCTCGTGGACGAGACTGTAAAGCTACTAGCAGACCGGGCCCACCAGAAAGGCGCACTACTAATAGTGGGCATGGACCCTGTCGCGGCCGCAATATACGCTCCACCCGGAGAGCTGGGAGCAGACATCGCAGTAGGAGACGGGCAAGTACTAGGACTAGGCCTCAACTACGGCGGACCATACCTGGGGATAATGGCCACGAGGCTCGACATGAAACTGGTCAGGCAGTTCCCGGGCAGGATCATAGGGCTAACAAGAGACTCCCAGGGTAGGAGGGCGTACACGATGATACTCCAGACGAGAGAACAGCACATCCGGAGGGCGAAGGCTACAAGCAACATAACAACCAACGAGAGCCTCATGAGCATCCTAGCCGCCGCATACATAGCAGGCCATGGGAGGACCGGGCTGGAGAAGATAGCCCACGCCGTGAGGGGCAACACTATAAGGCTCTCCAGGATCCTCGAGAGGGAGAACCTAACATGCGCCAGCGGGGAACACTTCAGGGAGATCCCGGTAAGAACACGGTGCCCCTTCGAGCAGGCCGCCTCAAACGCGAGGAGGAGCCACGGAATACTTGTAGGCCCCCCACTATGGGAGCCCTACTCGCAGCATGACACGAGAGGGCTCGCAGCAGTGGCGGAGTACCATACCGGCCGGGACCTCGAACGTCTCGCGGAAGCCCTAACCGCAGCCTGCAGGGAGCCCCGTTAGGGCGTAGGCGTTGGAACGGGGGTGGTTTAAGTGGAGAGTGGAGAGTGGAGGCAGCAGGTCTGGAGGGAACCGCTACTCCTAGAGTACCCCGACAGGAGGCCGGAGCCGTACGCGAGCATAGAACCTGCAGCGGTAGAGGCGAGCATGGAGAAGCCCGTGCCGCCCCCTCTGAAGAGGAGGGGCAAGCCCAACATCCCGGGCCTCTCCGAGCCCGAGATTATAAGGCACTACACTAGGCTCAGCAGTATGAGCTACGGCGTCGACCAGGGCCCGGTGCCTCTAGGCAGCTGCACTATGAAGTACAACCCGAGGATAGCGTTCAAGCACGTCTTCACGGGCAGGCTCCGCCGGGTCCACCCGCTCCAGCCGGACGAGACAGTGCAGGGCCTGCTAGAGATGCTCTACCAGCTCCAGGAGTGGCTCGCCCATATACTGGGCATGGACACGTGCATCCTCCACCCCGCCGCTGGGGCTCACGGGGAGCTGGCAGGGGTGCTGACGATCAGGAAGTACCATGAGCTCGCCGGGCAGCTGAGCGTTAAACGCGAGATCATAGTGCCTGATAGCGCTCATGGCACGAACCCCGCGAGCGCCTCCATGGCAGGGTTCAGGGTTGTCGAGGTCCCCACAGGCCCTGACGGTAATGTTGACATGGAAGCGTTGAGGAGTGCTGTGGGTGAGAGCACTGCCGGCCTCATGCTCACGAACCCCAGCACTCTAGGCCTCTTCGAGGAGAGGATCGAAGAGATAGCCGGGCTCGTCCACAAGGTGGGAGGCCTGCTCTACTATGACGGTGCTAACCTGAACGGTATAATGGGCTACGCTAGGCCCGGGGACATGGGGTTCGACATCGCGCACGTGAACGTTCACAAGACCTTCAGCAGCCCCCACGGTGGTGGAGGGCCTGGCGCGGGCCCGGTATGCTTTAAAGACGTCGAAGTCCCCGGCACGGGCCTGAGGCTGAGCGATATCGCCCCAGGGGCCAGGGTGGTCTACGACGAGCGGGAGGGGCTATACCGTGTGAGGTGGAACACCCGGGGTGTTGGCAGGATTAGGATGTGGGCCTTCAACACGCTACCCCTCGTATGGGCCTACATCTACATTCTAAGCCTTGGAAGCGTGGGGCTCAGGAGGGCTACCGAGAGGGCTGTGATAAACACGAACTACTTCCTCAGCCTGGTCCGCGGGATTGAAGGGTACACTCTGCCGTACGCGCCTGGAAGGCCGAGGAAGCATGAGGCCGTGCTGAGCGCTAAACCGCTCGAGAGGGAGACAGGGGTTAACGCTGAGGACGTGGCCAAGGGGCTCCTCGACAGGGGCTTCTACGCGCCAACAATATACTTCCCCCTAATAGTGGACGAGGCGCTCATGGTCGAGTTCACCGAGACGGAGACGCCAGAGAACATACAGGCATACGTCAGGGCACTAGAAGAGATAGCGGCGGAGGCCAGGGCCAGCCCGGAGAAGGCTAAGAGCAGGCCCCTGAACACTAGCGTGGGAAGAGTGGACCAGGTATACGCTAACAGGCCGAGAACCCTCACCCCCTCCTGGAGGGTCTACCTCCGACGCGCCCGCGAAGGCGGCGGATAACGTTCTCCCCCAGCAGGGTCACAGGCCTCATGCTACGATACAATACCGCCCCCACCCCTACAAGCGCGAGGCCGGAAGCGCTGATAAGGGTGGAGTCGAGCCTCTCCGCCCCCACAACCTGGTACTTCAAATAGTACCTGACAGGCACCCCCTCCCTGCCTACTATGAACACCATGAACGCCGTCCCAGGACGGACATGCAGGGTCACAGTATAGGTCCCGTCAGGGCCCCTCTGGGCCTGGCGGATATTGAATTTCAGCACGGTGCTAAGCCCTGGGAGCGCGCTGATAATCTGCCTGTTAGCCTTAACAATGGCAGTCCCATACACTACTCCGAGGCGGAACACGTGCTGGAAGCTGCTCTGGCTAAGGTTTATGTTGAACGTTGAGAGGCTGTGGAGGAGGCTCCTAGGGTCGGCGAGGAGGTCTGAAACGTAGAAGACTTGGCTCGCATTCCACACCTTCACAACGGCCGTGCCATTACTGCTCATACTATACATTGCCACGACCAGGCTGTAATTCTCCTCCAGGAACTGGGAGCCCCCAGCCTCGAGAGGGCTCGTCTGGGCATAGTTAACCCCCACGAGCCCGGCCAGTATGAGGCTTAGGCCTAGCGCCATGAGGAGCCTGCCTATAACAGTGCTCGGCGTCAAGGCTCGAACCACCTCGCCAGGTACTCAACCGTTAGGAGTCCAATCGCGAGCGTGGCTAGGGGTACGGCGAGTAGCTCGCCCAGCCCAGGCCTCAGGGGGGATCCCGGGGGCATCGTGACCCACTGGTACACTGCGAGGTAGAAGCTCATCGCCTGGCTAGCCTTGAAGGTTAGACTGGAGGGCGTGGAGCTGATAGTTGCGAGTATGAACCCTGCAAGGTTATACGTGAAATAGTATATGAGGCTGAGGATTCCAGCGCTCCCACTATTCTTGCTGGCGAGCGCTATAAGGGCGAAGGTCAGCCCGTAGAAGAGGGCTTGGACCAGGAACCCCGCATACACTGCTAGGAACCCTTCAAGGTCCGCCCGTACTACAGGCAAGTATATGAGGGCCGCCGCTACAGCGGGGAGCGATATCAGGAGCCCGCCCGGCCCGATAACCCTGCTCAGGAGGAGCGCGCCGGCAACACCACGCCTGCTGAGGGGGTACGCCATGTACACCTCCAGGGACCTCGTAGATATTAGGAAGGCCAGCCCGCCAGCGCTACGCAACGCGAGGTAGAGGGCCGTAGCTACAAGCACGGGGCTCAGAACGTTCAGGGCGAGGCTCGAACCGCTACTATAGAGCTGGATGTAGCATACTATCGCGCTCATGAAAGTGAGAGTGAAGACTAGCAGGTCGAACACCGGCGGCTTGAGAGTATCGGATAGGTCCAGGTATGCCAGCATGAGAGGTCTACGAAGCCCCACCGCTCTCAGCCTCCAATAACGCTTCCAGCGCGGACTCAACAGTCTCCACACCGTAAATCTTAATGTTCAACGCTACAGATGAGAGGTCGCCCAGGAGCCTGGCGAGATCCTCCTCCCTGCCAAGATAAACCCTGACCTGGAAGGGCCGGGGCTCAACATTATACCCGCGGCCCGCAAGGAGCCGTGCGAGCCTCTCGGGATCGCTACACCGTACAGTCACTATCCTCTTCTCGGATAGGAGCTCCCCGGGAGAGCCATGGAACAGGGTTCTACCATTATACAGGACCGTTATCACGTCAACGCTCCTCACAATCTCCGACAAGACATGGCTCGTGAAGAGAACAGTCACACCCCTCCGCGAGAGCCCAACCAGAAGCTCAAGTATACGGCCCCTCTCCACAGGGTCCAGGTTGCTTGTAGGCTCATCAGCAATTATCAGCTCGGGCTCAGCGACCAGGGCGTGAGCTATCGCCGCACGCTGCTTCAACCCAGCGCTGAGCTCGTTAAACCTCTTATGCTCGTGCCCCTCAAGGCCGGCCATGCTGGCAGCCTCGGCCGCGGCATCCAGGGGCCTAGGATTACCGTGTATCATAGCGGCTATCCTCAGCACTTCTATCACGGGCACGCTGCTAGGGAGCTCCGGCCTCTCAGGAATATAGCCCACAGCCTCCCTACTGGCAGGATCCCATAGCGGGTCCCTGCCGAGAAGGCTAACACTACCCTTATCCCTCCTCGCTATTCCGAGTATTACGCGTATGAGCGTGCTCTTCCCGCTACCGTTAGGCCCCACGAGGCCAGTTATCTTACCGTGCGGGACCCTCAGCGTCGCC
>JALSOR010000142.1 GCA_026986415.1 Acidilobaceae archaeon | reverse complement strand
AGCAGGCGTACCATACAGGCTGAGCGTGGAAGAGGCCGAGGCCAAGCTAAGAGAACTGGCCAGAAGAGCAAAAGCTGGAAACGGGAGAAGAGCAAGGTAGGACGCAGTCTTTCCCGGAAATCTTCTAGGCGGAGCGGGGGATGAAGCCTTGGACCCCGCCCAAGCCTGGCTTGCAGCACTAGCCAGTATGACGGCAGTATTCCTTATCATATACTATAAGGAGTCTAACGCCCAGCGGGCCCTCTTGTACGCCCTCATATTGGGCAAGGTCTACGCGGGAGTCTACTGGCTGCTGCACATCGACTGGCTCGTGGCAGCCATCTACCGCTACGCGCCCGGGTACGGCTATGTTCCAATCCACGTTATCACGGCTAACATGGTCATAATCCTACTCTTCCTAAGCTCAGCCCTAACCACACTATTCTGGTCCGAAATCAAGAGAGAACTCAAAACAACAATAAGATAAAACATTGTTAACCGGAGAGTAAACGCCTTACCTATCAACCTATAAAATGGTATTTTCGTACAATTTTTATCTTGGAGATACGAGTTGCCACGGTTAAAAGCTATCAAAACAGGATTTAGCATGGCTAAAGGACCCTATGTAGAGGCAGAGATCAACGTGGACTCAGTTAAACTTCAGAAAAAATCGTCCTCGGAATTCATGATATTATATTTATACACTATAAACGATATTATTTTAAAAAAGAACTATTTCTATTTTATCAGGAAAATTAAAGAAAAAACAAAAGATAATAACTGTCAGATAAACCCCTCTGGCAAAAATGAGATCTCGATCAACTGTAACGGTATTGTGATCAATGTTCTTGGGAGAACACTCGTGGACGAGATGGGGCTAGATACAGTCTTGAGACAAGCACTCGATGATAGTAGCGATGTAGACCTTGACTTTATAGAAGGCATTCTTGAAGAGCTAGGCATATCTGATAGTATAGAAGACATTGAAGAAACCTATCTTTATGTTGAAATAAGTATAGCTCTACCATTGTCGAAACTAGACTGGCTCAGGAAGAATATTTCATGGATACTAGATGCAATGGTCGCACTAGACGCCAAGTATAATGCAAAGATAATAGTAAATGCACAACCCAGAAAACCTGAGTTGCTAAGACGACTCCCCGAGACGATAAAACAACACATTATAAGCAATAAGACAATCCTATATATTAAAGGAGTACATTATTTACAGGATCCAGAACTATACAAGATCCTAAAGAAGGCCTTCACTAGTAAATGGTGGTTCTAGATGCCTGGAACCCTAGCTAGACTATACATGTTCAATAGTGGGCGTGATGCTGAAAGATTTCTCCAGGATATTGCAGGAAAACTAGGAACCAGGATTAAGTATAGTTCTGTTCGCCTCTTCAATAAGAACTATGATCTTGATAAAGACATTGATCTTCTAGTATTCGTAGCACGGAAAAGGGTTACAACACTGTATGAAACCGGAGAAGAATACTATAGGTTCAAACTCGATATTCCCGTTACTCACATAAGTCTTGAGGGCGAGTGGCGGGTCAAAGAAGCGAGAACAGTCGACTTCCTCGTATACGATACTGAGGGCCTAGATAGGATAGCTCTTGCACTAAGTGATCGTAAAGACGTCTATAAACATTTCGAAACCGCGCTTACAAAGTTCTCGTCGTACAGGCCTAGGAGAGCAGTTCTCAATATGCATGATCCAGCGCTCATAGAAGAAATAACACAGAAAATTGGAGAAATACAATGGGTGTTCCTCAACAATATCCAGGATCCAAGAGTAACCCAGGCAATGTTCAGGGGGAGAAGACTAGAAGAATCGGAAATAGTTCAAGCAATGTCGGAGCTCGGAAAAATAACGGGGCTGATAATATATGATAAACAGAGAGATATAAGGATAACCCTCGGCAACAAGGGATCACTATACACTTCAAGAAATATATCAGCACCAGACATGGCTCGAACACTCGCTAGAACACTATTAATACTAGTAGAGCACAACCTACTAGTACCAAAAAATAAATAAGCACGCCTAGGTCCACTCCCTCATATTTGTAATAATAATTGGAAAATTCTTAGCCTAGTAGGCCGTCCCTCGGGGGGGAAGGTAGAGGTGGGGTTCGGACAAGTGGAGATTGCTGCAATTCTTGAACTTAAATTCTTGAACTTATAAAGAGGCGCCTGTACAAGGAATGCTCTGAATGTTGTGGCAAGATAGCTTCAACTATCGAGCCTGTAAGGGAGCATGGGTTTGAGGAAAAATTAGGATACGTCTAGGCCTCTGATGTTCTCTCTTTTTTCTCTCTCAGGAGAACTATGCATTGGTATAGGTTGCTCGCCAGTTGTTCCCCATACTCTGTTAACGTGAGAATACCGCCTGGTTCTCGCTTTATGTATCATCTCTGTTCTGCCTGCGTATAGTATTCGACAATTATAATAACATCGTTAAATGGTTCTATAACAATGTCTGGGAGCAGGTCGAGGCTTAGGTGAGGGTCTAGAGCAGAGGCGCCGCATCATAATGATGACCGTAGAAGTGGAGAGGAGGATGGATGGCAGCTTCTTATCGAGGCTTGAGAAGCTGGAGCATTTAGTAAAGACCCTACTGGATAGACCCTGCTAACGCGTTTGGCCTATTACTGTTAAACCAAGCTTTACCTGGCCCAAGGATTGCTGGACTGTGCTATAGGATGTGAAAACATCCAAACTAGAAGTATTCTACAATGGTGGGGGATTCTTGTAATCTTCTCGTTGGGTGGGTGGTGGTAGCTGTTCTGTGTCAAATAGGAGGGGTTTGCTGTAGTTGTGGTTGGGGGAGTGGTTTGTTTGGCTGGCCTGTGGGTGGGGCCCCGCATCTTGGCGGGCCCGGGGGGATTTGAACCCCCGACCACTGGCTTAGGAGGCCAGCGCTCTGTCCTGGCTGAGCTACGGGCCCTTTGTGCCGGGTATATTGTGTTGTTCTGGGTGGTGTATTTAAGGGTTTTCTTTTGTTGGTGGCGTGTTGTTTTACAGGTTTGTGTAAATGTTTTGTGTTGTTCTGGGTAAGGTTTTTATAGTGTTTGGTGTGTTGGTGTTAAAATGTGGTTGGAGGGTGGACGTGTTTGGGTTTGGACGGGTTTGCGGGGCGGGTTGAGAGGTTCTTCCGTGTTAGGGAGAGGGGTAGTAGTGTTAGGAGGGAGGTAGTTGCTGGGCTGACGACGTTTATGACCATGGCGTACATATTGTTTGTTAACCCTGCTATTCTCGGCGGTGCGGGTGTTCCTAAGGATGGTGTTGTCGCCGCGACCGCTTTGAGCGCGGCTATTGCGACGCTGATAATGGGGTTGTATGCTAACGCTCCCTTCGCTCTCGCCCCGGGTATGGGGTTGAACAGTTATTTCGCGTATACTGTCGTGCCTTTTGTCGCAGCGGTGCTAGCGGCTAAGCATGTTACCGGGGTGGCCGCGTGGCAGGTGGCTCTTGGGGCCGTGCTGGTTGAGGGGATAGTTTTCGTCATACTCAGCCTTACGAGGGTGAGGGAGAGTGTTGCTAACAGTATACCGCCGACCCTCAAGTACAGTATCGCCGCGGGCATAGGGCTCTTCCTCACCCTCATAGGCCTCCGGGACGCGGGCCTCATACAGCCGACCAGCTTCGCCGTATCCCTGAACGTTAAGGCCTTCACCATGCCGGGCCCGATGATAGCCCTCCTCTTCACTCTAATAGCGGGGGTCCTAATGGCCCTGCGAGTCCCGGGGGCGATACTTTTCAGCATTATAGGGGCGATGATCGCTGGGTACGCGCTGCACGTGACAGATCCCCCCTCGACGGTTTACAGTGTGCCCCATTTCACCGCCGCTTTCAAGGCCAGCGTCCGCGCCCTGCTAGACCTGGGCGTTGCGGCCGCGACAGCGATCGTCTTCACGTTCTTCATGGTCGACTTCTTCGACACGCTCGGCACCGTGACAGGCCTGGGAGCGATGGCAGGCCTCATGAGGGAGGACGGCAAGGTTGAGGGCATAGGGAGGATGCTCCTCACAGACGCTATAGGTACCGTCACGGGCGCCCTGCTGGGCACCAGCACCGTTACAACATATATTGAGAGTGCGGCCGGCGTGGAGGAGGGCGGCAGGACCGGGCTGACAGCGGTAGTCGTGGGCCTACTATTCCTGCTGGGACTAGTATTCACCCCCCTCCTAACCGCCACCCCCGACTATGCGACCGCGCCCGCCCTGATAATCGTGGGCCTCCTCATGGCCTCGGCGATCAAAAGGATAAACCTGGACGACCCGACAGAGGCCCTCCCAGCATTCCTAACAATAGCAGGGATACCCTTCACCTTCAGCATATCAGACGGTATGGCGCTCGGATTCATAAGCTACGTGTTCCTCAAAGCGGCGACCGGGAGGTGGAGAGAGCTCAACCCCATACTCGTAGGGGTAGCACTACTCTTCCTAGCATACTTCCTCAGCCTACCCCACATACACGCAGGCCTAACAGGATGAACCCGTCCCCAGCCTCCCGGGGCCACCCACACATTATTTCTCCAGGTACCTGCTCGCGAACCCCCGACGCCTCCTCAGTATACAGTAGGCCAGCCTCGGCTTGCACTGGCGGGGGGAGACCCTCGCGAGTCCCGCCAGCCGGTCAATGTTTAAGCGTAGACACTTGGAGCCTGAAGGGCAGCCCCCCTCGTACGCTGCGGCCTGGGCGAGGCTTAGCCCCGTGTCGACAGCGTTAACCCACAGCCCATCGTAGGCCCCCGTGCCCGCGTCGGCGAGGAGGGATGCGAGCCGTTCCACACTTATAAGCGGCAAGTATTTAGAGTCCGGGACGACGCGGAGCTTCGCGAGGAGGCGGATAAGCCTCCACTCCGGGTGGGGGTTCCCGCCGCCGCTGACAAGGCCGGGCCTTATAATGGCCCACTTCCTGGGCACCTCTTCACCCCCCGACACTAGGTGTCTCTCGAGCTCCGCCTTAGTCATACTGTGGGTGCTGCACGCCGCGCTTGGATCCCTGCCTGAGAGGTGCGTGGTCTCCTCCACTATACGGCCCACAGTGTCAGTATCCACGCTGAAGTCGGCTGTAACGGCGATACTGCTAACATACACTAGCCTCGCCCCCACCCGGGAGGCCGCCCTGGCATAGGCCCGTGGGAGGTGGTAGTGGAGGCGCCACATCCTGCTCTTCCTCCCCCCGGGGCTGCCTGGGAGGTAGTATACCGTCTCGGCGTCAACCTTCGAGAGGAGGTCCTCAGCATTCCGGGCGTCAGGGTCGACGAAGGCTTTAACCTTCCTCTGAGCCAGGTTCTGCGGTGGAGGCCTAGGCCTCCTGAGAACCACAACCACTCGTACCCCCCGGCGTGTCAGGGCCTCCACGAGCCAGCTACCAATATAGCCGTAACCGCCAACGACAACGTGTGTAGGACCAGTCAAGCCAGCACCCCCTCAGAGGGTGGCCCACCGCGGGATGGAGGGCTCAACCCATAGGAATGTAGAAGTGCTATGAGAGGTTTAAGGTATGAGGCGTAAGAAGCACCCCCTCATCGAGAGGATCCCCCTAGAACTGTTAGAGCAGGCCGCCCAGGCACAGTACGAGCAGGAGAGGCGGGGCGAGACGCCATGGTACTGCGCCCCGTTCAAAGCATGGTACCGTAGATACCCGGCAATATACAGGCTCCTAGCGGCAAGCGTCTTCCTCTCCAGGCCTAGGAGGAGGGTCGTGGAGAACGTCATAGAGGGGAGGGGGCTCCCAGCCCATGTGGAGGAGAAGTCGTCCGCCAGTATTATCGCAGCCTACGGCGGTATGGGGTGCGTAGCGGGGGAGGCCGCGGCGACACTCCACGCCCAGGTCCAAACGCTCGGCACGCCCACAGTGGAGGGGCTCCTGTCGAGCACCGTGTCGAGCATAGTCGAGAACCCTGGAGGGGCGGCGGAGTGCCTCCTGGAAGCGTTAGAGTCTGGGAGGGGGGCCGCTGAGAGCCTCTGGTCCCCCAACGGCGAGATATGGGTCGTCCACATACTAGCCACCCGCTGCAGCCGGGGGGAGGCGGAGTGCAGGGTCCCAAGGCTACTCTCATATAAGAGGGTGACCGGAGAATACCTCATCGTAGACCCCGGAGAGCCCGGGGGTGTAAGGGCGACCCGGGACCCCCCGAGCCCTGAGGAGAGCGTGGCTCTCCCCGCGTCTAGCCTCCCCTGGGAGGCCCCAGGATACAGGGCCTACGCGGTGGAAATCGCCGGGGGGAACCCCCCAATACGCAGGTTCATAGTACTATCGTCC
>JALSOR010000141.1 GCA_026986415.1 Acidilobaceae archaeon | reverse complement strand
GAGCCATCCAGAGGACCGGATACCTCTGAGGGAGGCCAAGAAGAGGACCAGGGAGATTATACAGAAGTACCTGGAAGAGAAGAAGAGGGGGCCCGTTAAGGTAACAATAGAGGTGGAAGGCGAGAAGGTCGAGCTCCGCGATGGGAGCGTGGTGCTGGCCGCTATAACCAGCTGTACCAATACTAGCAACCCCAGCCTCATGGTAGCTGCCGGCCTGGTAGCGAAGAAAGCGGTAGACCTGGGCCTTAAGACCAGGCCCTGGGTTAAGACTAGCAACGCTCCCGGGAGCAGGGTGGTTCCCGACTACTGGGAGAAGCTAGGGTTGATGAGCTATCTCGAGGCCCTACGCTACCATATCACAGGGTTCGGATGCACAGTCTGTATCGGTAACAGCGGCCCTCTCCCGCCGCAGATAGAGGAGGCGATAAAGAAGTACGACCTCTGGGCGGCCACAGTGCTGAGCGGTAACAGGAACTTCAGCGGCAGGATACACCCGCTAGCCAGGGGTAACTTCCTCGCGAGCCCGCCGCTGGTGGTCGCTTATGCTCTTGCCGGCAGGATAGACATAGACTTCTACAATGAGCCCATAGGGTATGATCCGAACGGTAACCCTGTGTACCTGAAAGACATATGGCCGAGCCAGGAGGAGATTAGAAACGCTGTCGATAAAGCCCTAGACCCTGAAGCCTTCAAGCGGAAATACGCTGATATCTGGAAGGGGGACGAGAACTGGGAGTCCCTTCCAACCATAAACAGCCCCGTATATCCGTGGGACCCGAAGAGCACATACATCAGGAAGCCGCCGTTCTTCGAGGGGATGAAACTCGAACCGGAGCCTCCGAAAGATATCAGGGGGGCCAGAGTACTGGTCTGGGCTCCCGACAGGGTGACGACCGACCATATAAGCCCAGCAGGCAGAATACTGCCCGGCACTAAGGCCGCAGAATACCTAGAAGAGCACGGGGTACCGCCAAGCCAGTTCAACACGTGCGGTAGCAGGAGAGGGAACCACGAGGTGATGATGAGGTGTACCTTCGACAATCCAAGATTCAGGAACAAGCTCGTACCGGACAGGGAGGGGGCATGGACAATATTCTGGCCGACAGGAGAGGTCATGCACATATTTGACGCCGCGAGGAAGTACAAGGAGATGGGCATACCGGTAATAATACTGGGAGGGAAGCAGTACGGTACTGGTAGTAGTAGGGACTGGGCTGCTAAAGGTCCGGCACTGCTAGGGGTTAAAGCGGTAATAGCGGAGAGCTTCGAGAGAATACATAGGAGCAACCTCGTAGGCATGGGCGTCCTACCATTAGAGTTCATGCCGGGCGAGAACGCTGAGAAGCTGGGACTCGACGGCAGCGAGGAGTACGACATTATAGGCATAAGCGAGGGCCTCTACCCGGGTAAGATACTCACTGTAAGGGCTAGGAAGCCAGATGGCAGGATTATAGAGTTTAAAGTGAAGGCAAGGCTTGACACGCCTATAGAGGTAGAGTACTACAAGCACGGCGGAATACTGCAGTACGTCCTGAGAAAGATAATAAGAGAGCACCTCAAGGAGAAACAAGCCTCCTAGCATTACAAGAACGGATACTCTCAACTATGAAATCATAGTTCCGCCTGACAGGCCAGGGAAGCCCGGTTTTTTCCTTCTCCGAATCAAGCTCCCGTAAAGGAATACTACCTCCCCGCACGCTCCTCCTCCGGACGACCGCATAGACGAGATAGCCCCTACTAACAGCGATATAGAGCCTGCCGCTCCTACTAGCACACATGGGCTCCTCGAATGGTGCCAGCTTAGAATAGTAGTAGGATAGGGTTTTAGCCGTCCTGCCCGGCACGCGGAGGACTTTTCTCAGCATGTTATGGTCTGGAGGATCGCACTCACTATTTGAGCATGCCACTAGCACTGGGAGGAGCCATGGGGCCTCGCTAATAGGCCTACCCTTCCTCCTGCTATGGGCAGGCATTTCCGGCCCCCAAATTATAGGGGTCGCACGAAATATTATCATTCTGGCGGCGATGAGATCACGCTGGGTTGTGCGAGGGCCCGTGGAGGGGGTCCGATGGGCTCTCACGGACCAGACGAGCCGCCATCCTTAATGGTGGACTTGAGCGTTCGAACCATATCCTCCAGGTATTTTATCCCCTCTCTTAGCGTTCTTACCCCCTCGCTTGTGAGCCTGTATACGCCGTCCTCCTTCTCGAGGAGCTTCTCCCTTTCTAAACGGTATATCACAGTGTATAAGGTTACTGTGGACGGTTTGAACCCGAACTTGTCCCGTATTATTCTCCGCACGTTATATGCGTAGGTCGGCCCCTCGCTTGCTATGGCGGCGAGCACGTAGAGCCATAAGGTTTCGATTGTTGTTTTTCTTTTGAGTCTTTCTAAAGGTTTGTTTTCCCCGCCCATAGTGTTACTCGACCTCCTAATCGTTGTATTGTGTTGCCCGGAAAAGGCTTATATTTGTGGAGGTGAATATTATGTAATCTCGAATATTTGCGGGTGCGAATAATGGGCAAGATAAGGGCGGCAGTAATAGGGGTTGGCAACTGCGCGTCGGCCCTGATCCAGGGCACATACTATTACAGGAATGCCGACGAGAACGAGTTTGTCCCGGGAGTATCCCACGTAGTGGTAGGAGGCTACCACATAGGCGATATCGAGTGGGTGGCCGCGTTTGACGTGTCAAAATACAAGGTTGGCAAGGACCTAGCAGAAGCTATGTTCGCGCCTCCAAACGTCACCCCAAGGTTCGCCGATATACCGGAGAAGTTCGGTGTGATCGTCAGCCCTGGGCCGGTGCTGGACGGTGTGGCACCGCACATGAGGGAGAGGTTCGCCCCTATCGACAAGGAGGTTAGCCTAGGCGATGTCGTGGACGTTCTAAAAGAGAGTAGGGCTGACGTTGTCATAAACTTCCTACCCGTTGGGAGCGAGAAGGCGACGAGATTCTACGCGCAGGCAGCGCTCGAAGCCGGTGTCGCCTTTATAAACGGGATGCCAGTGTTTATTGCGAGCGATAAGAAGGAGGGCTGGCCCCAGAAGTTCCAGGAGAAAGGCATACCCCTGACCGGTGATGACGTGAAGGGGCAGCTCGGAGCGACAGTGCTCCACAGGACCCTTGTCAGGCTAATGCACATGAGAGGGGTCAAAGTCGAGGAGACATACCAGCTCAATATTGGTGGAAACACCGACTTCGAGAACATGCTCGTCGAGGAGAGGCTGAAGAGTAAGAGGATAAGCAAGACGGAGGCAGTCACAAGCATCCTACCCTACGGCAAGGAGCTCGAGAAAGAGGGTAAGGTCAGGATAGGGCCGAGCGATTACGTGCCGTTCCTGGGTAACACGAAAATAGCGTACTTCTACATTAAAGGCACAGCCTTCGGAGGCTTCCCCGTGACAATAGAGGCCAAGCTCAAGGTCGACGATAAAAGCATGTTCGCCGGGGCAATGATAGACGCTATCAGGGGCACGAAGGTCGCCCTGGACCGCGGTATAGGCGGCCCGCTTATCAGCGTTTCAGCACCGTTCTTCAAACACCCGCCAGTCCAGGCTCCCAGCGATGAGATAGCACTGCAGTGGTTCGAGGAGTTCATCCAGGGTAAAAGGGAAAGATAAGCAAAATAAATTATATTTTTATCCCCATACTCTTAGCCTTCTCCACGAACTCCTTCAAAGCCTTAACATTCCACTCGTGAACACTCTTACGCCTAGTATCAACGTAGAGGCCCAGCCTCCTCGCCTTCTCAACCGTGAGCCCTGCAGCCTCGACCTCACCCTTACTGAACCCGCGGCCCCTCCTCACTCCTGGGTCTACAGGGCCGTGCTTCACGAGCCTAGGCTTCTTCACAATAGGCAGGGGAGCCTCTAACGCCTTCTCCTTTCCCGCCGCCATGCCCGTACCACCAATGGACACTATAGGGGTGGGCCTCAGAGTTTTATTAGGATAAGGGTCCTATAACGGTTGCTCCTCCCCCTTCTGGGAGAAGAGCGCGTACAAGGGCCTTTCAACCCCCGCCCTAGAGAGTATCTCGCAGAGCTTGCACACCTGCCTCGCAGGACTGGTCGGTTCCCCGCACTTAGAGCAAGATCCTAGAGCGTCGGGTTCGAGCTTCTCGGCCTCCTCCTCTAGAAGCTCATCGATAATATTGAGTATCCTGAGAAGGCTGCCAGGCCTTCTAGACTCGATCTCGTAGAGCGCCTCCCTAACCCTAGCCCTCAACGTCGGCCTTGTGTTTATAAACATGCATTCCGTCTCTTGGAGGGGGAACCCCATTATATAAGCGTAGGTCGCGGTCTCCCACTCATATATCTTTCTTAGAGGCTTGACGCGGGGAACCAGGAGGGGTGAGGCCGGCCTGGCCTTGGGGTGGAGGCGGATGAGCCCTGTCCTGTCCCCTCGTAACAGGTTGACCACGGCAGTCTGGGCCTCGTCGTCAAGGTTATGAGCGGTAACGGTCTTATCGGCGCCATACATTCTAGCGTAGAAGTTAAGTATCCTCCTACGGGATATACCGCAGTATGTGCACGCGGCCACCCTGTAGCCCCTAGACCAGGCCCTATACACTAGTTCTGCGAGGCTGTGGCCCGTGTACTCCCGGATGCTCGTCACAATAACGTCAACACCATAATCCCGGGCTACAGAGCGTAGCCTGCGAACGTCCTCCTCCCTATTATAGCCGGGGATGCCCTCAATAATAGCTACAGCAATAATCCTACTAGTATCATGTAGATGCGCGAGAATATCGAGGAGAACATAGCTGTCCTTACCGCCGCTGAGGCCGAGCAGGAGAGTATCTCCAGGCTTAAACATGCCCCACCTGTCAACCTCACGCCTAACCCTCTCCCTAACATCGGCAATGAAGCATTCCCTGCACAGACGCCTACCAGTGTGGGGCTGGAATATCTGTGCCTCACGCACGCCGCACACGTCACACTTCAAACCAGACCGCACCCCTTAAGCCTCTCAGCCAACGATTCCAATATTCTAAGGGTCGCACCCCAGAGGACCGCCCCGCTCCTAAGCCTGACACCGTCAACAATAATGTTCCTCCTGGGATGCCTCGTAGGACCCCTCTCCGACGAATAGACAATCGAAACCGGCTCCCAGAAGACCCTGTCAATCTCGCCCCCAACAGGCCTAGCACACACCGGGCCGTTAACCACAGCCACGATAGGAGCAATCCTGATCCCGCCGATCCTAGTCGTCTCAACCGGGAGCCCGCCTAGAACCCTGACAGTAGAAGGGTGAACCCACGCCTCCTCCCAAGCCTCGCGAAGCGCAGCATCAACAATGCTCTCGCCCCCCTTAACATGGCCTCCCGGTAGAACAGCGTCGCACGCCCAGTAAGAGTCGAGCATGCAACTCTTCCTGGCAAGCAGGACCCTCACCGGTTCACCCCAGACGAGAGCCATAACGCTTGTCTCAACCCTAGGCATACGGGCAGGGTCGATAAGAGACTCTTTAAGACAGCCAGCACCCAGCATCTCTAAGCCTCCCTATCCAAACTCTAGGGCGACCAGTTCTCTCCAGGAGGCGCCCGCCCCGCCGGGATCCTTGGAGGGCATATCACATGCGGGCCTTGTCATCACCGGGCGCCATCCGGGCCGGCGCCCTCGAGACCCGGGTTCCCTGCGTTCGACTGCTCATCCGCCCACAAGCAACCCCGACCCTAAAAGGGCTGGGCGCCCCCTACTGGAGAGGCCCTCCCTGGGAGAGGGCCATATGTCAAGACAATAGTTCACTGGCTGTTAAGCCTTTTTAGCCTGCGAGGGAGAGAATAGTACTTGCATGGGAGACCATGAAGGGTCTCATGGGCCCGTAGCTCAGCCAGGCAGAGCGGCGGAGGCCCTTGCAATCAGGGCCACCGAGGCTCCAGACCCGTAGGTCGGGGGTTCGAGTCCCCCCGGGCCCACCATACGGGGCCCACATCTCTCGTGGGCCCCTCTAAGGGCTCCTAGCATCCCCCGTTTATTTAATAATATATACGCCCATCGGCAGGGCACGTTCCCGTTCCCGAAACTTTATAAAATATAGTTTCTTCCTCATACAAACCCTATCATTATCTAACTCACAGATTAAACCCCGGCCTCGGACAAATTTCAATTATGGTGACAGTGGCATGTCAAGGAATCCTTATGTTACCAAGCTCATACACGTACTCGGGGACACCCTGGTACGTATAGAGGGTATAGGAAGACCGAAAGAGATCAGGCTCCCCGCAGAAGTCGTTAAATGGCTGGACAATAGCAGGGCGGCCAGGCGCATACTAGA
>JALSOR010000140.1 GCA_026986415.1 Acidilobaceae archaeon | reverse complement strand
TCGATGGTCAGGCCCTCACATGGAAGTAGACTAGGAACGCTATTTCCAAGAGCATGACTATCGCGGCTATAGCAGTTACAAGATCCCTATCCCTAACGCTTACAATAATGTAGGAGGCGACTATTGCCTGGGGTAGGAAGGCGGTTACCAGGGCTATACCACTGCATATCCTCCCGCCCCCGACAAGCCCTGCTAGGAATAATAGTAGTAGGAGGAGACTGCCAAGGCTTCCAGCCCTATTCCTCAACCTTACATCACCTTCTAACAAGCATGAGCACGGCTATAGAGAACAGGAAGATGCTGAACAGTATGTTGAGCGTCCTACTGCTAACCCTAACACCTGTTAGAGCCCCGATATACGCCCCGATAACTGTTCCAACCCCGAGGCTCAGCGCGAGGCATGGGTTGAGCACTCCAAGCAGGGCGTAGCTGATAGCACCCCCACTAGCAGTTATCCCCACGTCCAGCTTCGCTGTTGCTATCGCCTCTTTCATGTCAAACTTGAGTATGCGGCGGAGTACTGGTACTGTGACCACGCCTCCCCCTATTCCCACGAGCGCGCTCAGGAAGCCTGCCCCCAGCTTCCCTATGGCGCCTAGGACCTGGAGTCTCGGGGGTGGCTCCACGCCTGTCATTACTCCGTATGATTTTTCCTCTTCAACTCTCCTCGAGGCTCTCAGCATGTCGATCCCGATGTAGATTAGGACTGTGAAGAGGACGATCTTCAATACTAGGCCGGGCAGTTCCAGGGCGATCCTGCTAGCTATGATAGCGCCTAGTATGGCTGCTGGCTCTATTCTGAACGCGATCTTATAGTTGACCATGTTATGCCTCGCGTATACGTCCAGCCCGCTTATGCTGGTTCCCACAATAGCGACGAGACTGGCTGGAACAACTGTTTTGATATCGTAGCCTGTAGCGACGAGTAGAGGGGTCATGAGGCTTCCTCCTCCGATCCCGAACAGGCTCCCGAGGAAGCCGCCCAGCAGGCCTACCAGTATGGGGAGGAGGACGTGCTCCACCATGTTGTACCCCTCTCCGCCGTACGGCTAGCCGAATATGCCCCTGACGTGGAAGTAGGACCCTATGATCTCGCCGAACGCGTAGCTCGCGGCTGCCGTCCCGAGCATTAGGAGCGTGCTCTCCAGGAACTCCCTTGTGAACTTCCTGTCGAACACTATGGCTCCATAGTATGTGAAGTAGGCTATTAGTATTACTCCTAGCAGTACTGAGGCTGTGAAGGCGGCAATCATATTGTGGGTCGCGAAGTATGGGGCGGCGAGGAGGACGACCGCGCCAATATAGCCTATGCCTGTCATGGCCGCGCTGACCATGGGGCTCCTCTCAAGATCGTGCTTGGCCTGGAGGTATGCGGCGCTGCTCATGCTTATAGCGGCGGAGAGCCCGACTATTAGGCCTGCTATTCCAGCCATTATCGTGTAGTCTGTGACTCCCAGGAACCCGGCGTGGACCCCTGTTATTTCGACTATCGCGTCTGCGAGGCCGAGCACGATGAAGCTCATATACTTCACGATGGTCTCTTCTATGCTTGAGATGAGCTCGTTCTCGTGCTTCTCCTCCTCTACTATAATATTCTCTAGGGTTTTACGTTCAGCACCTTCAAGTAGGGGGAGAATCTTCTTGTACTCCTCTATCACGGACTCCTCATGCCTCTCAAGCCATTTGAGCGTGAAAGTTAGCCCGAAAACACGCCTCATCAGGCGGATGAGGGCTAGCTTCCTCTCGGAAACCCTAACATTGCAGTCCCTCCCGGCTATCTTCTTCCAGAACTCGTAGTGGCCGTACTCCTCCTGGGCGAGCCTCAAGAGTATTTTTTTGAGGTCCTCCCTTTTCTCGTGCTTAGCTAGGTACTCGTATATCTTATAGTCCACATACTCGTCAACGCAGAACTCTAAAGCCTTCTCCTCGAGGAGCTCTAGCGGGGGCACATCGCATCTCCAAGCGCTAATATGTTAGGGCGTGGAGGGGGCTATTATCTAGTCTTCACCGCCGGAAAGAGAGGCGGGATCCACGAGGAAGTCCGCGTCAACCACCGGCGCCTCCTTCTCTTCCACCTTGTAGCCTTTCAGGGCCAGGTACCTCTTGATCACGCTCTCATGGGTCCTCCTACCCTTACGCCTCCAAGCCACCGGGTCGTCGAGCATGAGAGCCGCATAGATCCTCTCAACGGTAATATCTGCTAGCGGGCAGTTGTCCAGGCAGAGCTTGCAGTGTATGCACTTCCCCTCGTCAACGATAGGCCTATACCTTCCCCCCTCATAGACTACTCTTATAGCCCCGGTAGGACAGCTGGTCTCGCAGGCCCGGCACCCGGCGCAGTGGGTCCAGCGGAATGCGAGCTTCACAGCATCTATTAGTAGCTCTCTACCTAGGACTCCACCCGCATTCTCAACCCTTACAGTGTCACCCTCGAGAACGACCCTTGGCCCTGCCCTGCTCTCGAGCACCAGCCTCCCATCGCCCTTCTCCCCTATCCTGAACGCTCCCAGAACGCTATACTGCTCCGCGAGGCTTTCCGGGTCGAAACCCCTATCGAACCTAGCATAGAATGGGGGGTCGCCCTCAACCCTAGACTCTAACAGTGCAGGGTCGAGCCATCTAGAATAGATACTCCTCCAGTCTGGCAGTTCCACTTTAAGCCTGTGCGCTAGCCTCTTCTTCTGCGCCGCCGGGGTCAGCCACCTCCACAGGCCCCGCTCAACCCAGAGCTTCGCGGTCTCCCCTTCAAGCCCTATACGGGAGGCCCACTCGCGGAGGAACCCTTCCCACCGGGCCCAGAGGTCGGGCCGGGCCTGCTTTACGAACTGGTACTCGGCGCTGAACGCGGCCGGGCACATGTAGCAGCCTATCCTGTCGAACCCCTTCTCGTATAGCGGGTTGTATGGGAGCTTCTCCTTCCAGATGTAAAGCCACACGTGGAGCTGGGTCCAGTCCTGTATCGGGCTGATGTTCAGTATCTTGGGGAGCCACCTGTTCCTCCAGACACGTGGGCTCCGCGCCCTGTCAAGGCTCTCGAAAGCCCTCTGCCCCACAACGTTGAGGGCCCCGTCGGGGAACTTTTCTTCCAGCAGCCTGGAGAGGGGGGCCAGCTTTGTAACCTTACAGCACCACCGGTAATCCTTCCCTGGCGGTCCAACCCTTGGGGCGGCCCTCCAGAAGCCCCCCTCAGCGTCCGCCCTGAGAAGGGGGAGACCGTATTTCCTTGCGGTCTCCTCCACCGTCATCCTCGTCTCCGGCATCTCGATCCCTGTATCGTTGAAGAGGAGGTATGGTTTTAGCCCGGTTTTCAGGGTCAGGCTTAGGGCGGCGAGGCTGTCCTTGCCGCCGCTATAGCTGACTATTACTGGTTTCCCGACTTTCTCGTTCATAACGTGTATGAACTTTATAGCCCTACTAGTATAATAGTAGAGGTAGTAGTCGTTCGCTTTCACCGCGTCGTCCCAGGAGGAGGCGCCCCGCCCGTAAGCCTCCGGCCAGTCCCTCCAGTATACGCTGTGCACCCGTATCCTGTCCCCGGCGGGGAGGACGTAGCCTATGCCGACAGGCTCCCCGTTAGAGGTGAATACCACCTGGCTCCCAGGCTTGTATCCCTGCGTGTTCGGGAGCGTCCTCCTCCTGGCTATCTCCTTCTTCCCATACCTTAGCTTAACCTCGGGTAGGATCTCATGGCCCGCGACACGCTTAAGGCCTGGGAGGCTGAAGCGGAGCCTCCACATCGCCGGGGCCGGGTCCCAGTACACCCTGCCGGTGACGACTCCCTGGCTGACTATCTCGTACATGAGGTCCATGAAGGGTACCTTGTTGAGGAGGGTCACACCCTCCCCCATGAACCTTTCCAGACCGGCAGTAGTACCTGTCTCGTTAACATAGGCCTCCCTTATAATGTTGAGGTCATGGTTGAAGGCGGGCCTCGCATCTCCCGGGTCTGTGAGGACGAGCCTTACACTCTCCCCTCCATCCGGGCAGTCCGGCCCGAGGATTGGAACGTTAAGAGTGGTACACCAGTAGAGCTTGGCTCTTACCGGCCAGTCGCGACGTCTACCCGCAGGCACCCTACCAGCACCCTTACCACTATTCTCCGCATCCCTCTCCTGGAGGGGGATGGAGAAGCTATTATACCCGGGTATGCATTAAAATTGTTTACCGTGGGAGCACATGATATTAGAGTATGTGTTTGTGCCCCTCCTACCAGGGTTCAAGTGTCTGGGAAGGGTGAGCTACTGTTGAAAGTGCTTGTCATAGAGGCGCGCGAGGGTAAGATTGTCGAGTCCAGGGTGATTGACGGGGACTACTACGAGATTGTTAGGAGTGTCGCGAGGGAGGCCATGGACAAATGGGACCCGGCCCAGAGCGATTTCATCGCTGTAAGCGACAAGTGGGAGTTCAACCTCGAGCCTATGTCCGAGGATATGAGGAGGAGGCTAGAGGAGCTCGGCCTTATAGGTGTTGGCGAGGACGGGACTAGGACAGCGTTGATCCCCGTCTACACTATAAGCTATGATAACAAGATGATAGACGAGGACAACTACCAGGAGAAGGGACTATACATGATAGTACCCTACATTGACGAGGCAATGAAAACGGTGTTCGAGAGCGAGGCCGCAGATCTTACAGGCGAGCCCATAGGAATACCCCCGGGGATAGAGGAGGAGGAAGAAGAGGAGTAGGCTCCCGTCTACCTGCGCAGCGCCTTCCGAGCCTCCTCCTCGACCCCCATAGCCCCCCTGTTGAACAGCCTCTTATCCATGGGCTCCACAGTCCTCGGTATTACAGGTTCGAACTCCATCTTGGCGAGGATGTCCCTCTCAATATCGACTCCAGGAGCGATCTCGACGAGCTTCAACCTGCAATTCTCCAGTTTGAACACCGCCCTCTCAGTAATATAGTAGTGCTCCTTCTCCTCGCCGCCGGTACAGGGACTGTAGAGGATCTTGTAGACCCTCCTCACAAACTTCACTATGGGCCCGTCACTCACAATCCTAAGCCCCTCGCCTGGGACGACCTCGATCTCCTGCTTCCCAGCAGTGAATAGGCCCGCGAAATAGAGCCTTGGAGCACCGGTAGCTATGCAGGGGAAGCCTCCGGGCCCTGTGAGTCGTTGCGGGAGCATGCTAGCATTAACACTCCCATCCTCCCCCACCTGGAGGAAGCCCAGACTCGCGGCATCTATAATGCCGCCCTCGTAGATTCCGAACTGGTCTATTAGGGGGATGATAGCCATCGGGCTCACAGCAACGCCGAAGTCCGCCCCGTAGAGGGGGAGCCCGCCCCACGGGCCGCTCTCCACTGTTGAGACTACCAGGTCGCTTACCCCCTCCTCAGCGGCGACCCCGCTGACAAGGCTCGGGATCCCAACGCCCAGGTTGACCACGGCGTAGCCCTTCTCCACCGCTATCCTGAGCATTTCGAGGAGGACCCTCCTAGCCACGACCTTGCGGGGGCTGAGGGGGATCCTCGGCGGCTCCAAGTGTTCCGGTGGGACGAGCACCTGGCCGCTAATCCTCGGGTCATACTTTATAGTGGCGCTCTGCCAGTGCTTATCCTCTGGAGCCTTAACAATATAGTCCACAAGGGGCCCGGGGATAATGATCTTCTTAGGGTCGAGAGCCCCGCTCCTCACAGGATACAGTATCTGGGCTATGACGAGACCGTTACGCCCCATACTCTTAACGCTCATAGCCATCTCTCGGACCGGGCCTATAATGCCCTCCTCGCAGAGAGCGATATTCCCCCTATCATCAGCCCTACTACCCCTTATGAGGGCCACATCTGGTAGTGGCGCCCTGAAGAAGAGGTACTCCCTATCCTCAACACTGACAATCTCAACCCTGGCACTCCTAGCCTTACGCGCCCTCTCGTTCAGAGCCCCACCGTCAAGCCTGGGATCGAGGAACGTCCCGAGCCCCACCCTACTCATAGTTCCAGGCTTACCACTACCAATATCGCGCAGCCAGCTCGCGAGAACGCATATGGGCCAAGTATAGGCCTCGAACATCTCCTCCTCAGCCATAAGCTGGAGCCACTTACTCCACCCATAGTATGCTACGAGCATGCCACGGATAAACTCCTGCCCTTCACCCTCCTCCCTGTAGAGCCGCTCGGCAACCCAGTCCAGCCCGCGCCCGGGGCTGCCGGGGAACGTATCGCTAATAATGAAGAGATCTTTTGGATGGCCGCTGGCGCGGTACAACTGGTAGAGGCCCTGTATGAGATACTCTGGGGTGAGGCTCAGGTTGAACCCGCTAATAACAACAGTAGACCCGTCACGCACACGGCTGAGGGCGTCCCAAGCCTCACGGAAC
>JALSOR010000139.1 GCA_026986415.1 Acidilobaceae archaeon | reverse complement strand
TCATGTATAATTATATAGTTACCAGCAATATTGACCTGCGCATAGGCGAGACCCTGTAGGACCATGGAGGCCACTGCCAGACAGAGCGTGGCAATCCTCCCATAGCCCCTCAGCGTGTAGGCTAGCAGTATGGACGCGAACACAAGGCCTGTAACGGCTATGCCGGCAGAATAGATAATCCCGGGCCTCCTAGACACCCTCCTAGACAGTGGGATACTGGAGAGGCCCTGGACGGAAGGGTTAACAGCGAGTATGACCCCCGTCTCGAGGATCGTGAGCCTAAGGATACTATGGAATATGGGCGTAAGTATAGCGTATACCCCCGTCGCGAAAAGCTGGCGGAGGAAGATCCCCAGTACGACCCCATGAACTCTACGCGTCGCCTTCCGGAGCCCTGCCAGTATGCGGGGCTTCTCCCTCCCGGCCCCGGGAATTTCCAGCTCGAAGGATAGAATGCTAGCGATAAGGCTGACCCCCGCTGAGAGGTAGAAGAGGGGGGCGTACCCCACGATGCCTACCAGCATGCCCGCTATCAGGCTCCCCAGAGCCATGCCGGACGCCATGAAGAGGCTTGTAAAGCCGACCCCGAGGCTTTTCCCTAGGAGCTTGCTGAGGCTCCCCAAAGCTACGGGGATCGCCGTGGAAAGGCTCAGCCCCTGGATTATTCTTAGTAGTATCATTTCATGGTATCCGGTATACTTGTACATCAAGACTATTACGATCGCATTACCCGCCATCCCCGTGAAGCCTACCAGGCCCGGCCGGCCGAGCTTGTCGCTCAGCATTCCAGCTATGAGGCTCCCCACGGATAGTGCTGCGAAATACGCTGTCGCTATAGCTTGCAGCATATCGTAGCTGTAGCCGGCTCTGGACTGGAGGTATAATGGGAGCCAGAATCCTACCGCGCCCACTGTGAACATGTATGCGAACGCGGGGAACCCGGCGATTATCAGCCTGTGGGCTGTTGTCCTCTTCTCCATAAGCTTAGCCTCCACTCCCTAACATGTGCAGGCATGTCGGGATCCTACCTGGAACCTCCACGTGGAGGGTCTACGTCCCCCCGGGCTGGATATCCTGTGGGCTTAACATTATAATCTAGAGTCTAGTAGCATACCTGTACATTGGAGGTGGACTGGCCGTGCCGGTAGAGGTGACGAAACTCGAGGATTTCATCGAGATAACGGGCAGGGCGGTCGAGTGCAGGGTTAAGAAGAACAAGAAGAGCAAGACCGTGAAGGTTAAGGCTAGGACGAAGAAATACCTCTACACGTATAAGACCACGGAGGACAAGCTCAGCGAAGTACTGGGAAAAGTTAAATGTAAACGCATAGTGTATGTCGATGAGGGCAAGGTGGAGGAGAGGAAGCAGTAGTATTTCCCCGGTCAAGCATCGCTCATGGACCCCTAAGGGTCCTCCAATGCTAGTTTATCCTTATGCGACTGTTAGATTCGGGTATTAGGACGTCCACATCCATTCTTTCCCTTATCTTGTCGGCGAGCACTTTCTGGACCTCCGGGTCGCCGTGCACCAGTATTACTCTCTCGACACCCCGTATTGACTGGAGGGTTTCAAGTATTCCGCGCTGGTCGGTGTGGCTGGAGAAATCGAACCATTGGACTCTAGCCTTGACAGGCAGGTCCTCATCGGTGTAGAGGCCCTCCTCGACTATACGCCTCCCCGGAGTACCATCGGCCTGGTAGCTCACAAGGAATATGGCGTTCCTAGGATTACCCGCGATCTTCTTGAGATAGTACAGGCTGGGTCCTCCCTTTAGCATGCCCGCGCTAGCGATAATAACGCCCGGCTTCTTATACGCCCTCCTCCTGTCCTGCCATCCCCTAACCATGCGGAATGCCGATGCGGCCTTGGATAGAAGCTCGGGGTCTCGCAGGTACTCGCCGTGGGCCAGGTATAGGTCGGTGATCTGCCGTATCATACCGTCAACCCAGACCGGGTAGTCGCAGCCCCTCTCAGCCAGGATAGCCATTATCTCCTGGCCGCGCGACACGCTGAAGCTAGGTACTAGGACTGTCCCCCCTCTAGTGACGACATCGCAGACACTCTCGTAGAATGCTTTCTCCGTCTCCCACCGTGGAGGGTGATTGCTCGCCCCATAGGTCGACTCTATAATAACAGTGTCCGCTTTAACGCCTGAGAGTCTTGCGGGCTCCATGAGTTTTGTCGGGATAGTGTTCATATCGCTCGTATATAGTATCCTGTGGCCCTCAACGGTCACGAGGGCCGAGGCGCTCCCCGGTATGTGACCGTTGTATACAAGCTCTACCAGGAATTCTCCCGCCTCTACCTGCTCCCCGTATGTCAGGCTTGTAACGTGCTCCCCATGGAGCATGTCGTCCACAGTGCTCTGATCGTAGGGGAGGTGGGGGCCGTTCAGTTTTATCATATCGTAGAGTAGGAGTTTTGAGACGTCAAGCGTTAGCGGGGTGGCTATAAGCCTGGGGGCGATGCTCACATACAAGGATGGCGCGGCGCCGATATGGTCTAGGTGGCTGTGTGTTAGTACTAAGCCGTCAAGCTCTCTCGGCCTCACATGGCCTGGAAATATCGGGACATCATTATCGTCGAAGTTCACGCCGTAATCTAGCAGTAGCTTCCTACCATCATATGAGACTGCTATTGCAGCTCTACCTACCTCCATGCCGCTACCCAATATCTCGATTGCTAGTTCCCTCATCCCTATTGCACCTTCCATACGCTCCTTAAACGTAATGGCCGACCGGCTGACAGGCTGAGCGCCGGGGACACCATATTGTTACAGTATAGTGCCATGTATACCCAGAGGATACCCGTGGATAGACGAGGGCTTAAATAGGAGTTCCTCTCCGAGGGATGGGAGCCTTTTAGATTCCCAAGCGTAGAACAGAGTATTAGGGGAGGGTGTAACGCAGTGTTCGGGTTGAACCCTAGGGATCTCCGGAAGGCTATGAAAAGGCTCGGCATCAAGATGGAGGAGCTCAGAGCCACACGCGTCATAATAGAGCTTGAGGATGGCAGGAAAATGGCTGTCGATGAGCCCCAAGTCACAATTATGAGGGCAAAAGGGCAGCCGACAATGCTCTACGTCATAGGGGAGCCCGTAGAGGTCGAGTCTCAAACCGAGGAGGCCGAGACGCCGAGCATCACGGAGGAGGACGTCCGCCTCGTCGCCGAGCAGGCCGGCGTGAGCCTTGAGGAGGCCAGGAAAGCCCTGGAAGAGGCCGGGGGAGACATCGCAGCGGCAATACTGAAACTCCAGGGCGAGGCTTAGAAGACCGGGAACCCGGTGATGCTAGCCGCGAGATCCCCACTACTACGGCTTCTAAGCCTTTCCACTAAACCTTTCACGTCGGGGATTGTGCTTAGAATGAGCGGTATGCCCTCGAGGTCGGCAAGCCTGATAGCCAGCGGGTCCACGTCCCTGCGAGGGCCGTGGAGGACTATCATGCTCGGTTTAACGGGGGATACCCTGACGGCAACCATAGGGCTCCTGCCAGCCCTGACGCCCGTGAAAACCACTACCCGCTCGGGGGTCCCCCCGAGTAGCGTGTAGAACTGCGTGCCCGAGAGGCTCGCTATTGCCCTTATACTGTCTATTACCGTGTAGCCGTATACTCTCTTCTCGGAATAGTACGAGCTCGACAATAATATGCCGTCCACGACCTCTACAATATCGGTCGCCGTGAGGGGCCGCTCGAACTCCCTCATATCTATGATAACGCCGGGGGGAACCCCTAGCGTCCTCATTAGCCGTGTCAGTTTTACCCATCCGCGCTCCATGTCGATCTGTATGAGAGCCCTCACAAACCTCTGTATGAAACGCGACCCGGGGAGCCGCCTGCCCTTCTCATAGTCGCTTACTACGCTCGGGCTGACACCCATCGCTTTAGCGACAACCTGCTGGCTGACCTCGAAGTATTCTCTCCACTTCTTAATGCTAGCGCCAGGGTCTGGACTCATAACTATCTCTCCAGCAATCCTACGGGAGATCGTCTGGACAGCATAGTCCTCGACGTTATTATTCGACAAGAGTCGAACACCGAACCATAAGGGAGGAGGCATAAGCGGCCTATATAGTTTACAGGTCCCCCTCCAAGCCTCCAGGCTACAGTTTTAAAGCCCCCAGTCCGGAATAATGAGGTATAATATGGGGCGGCAGGCAGGGGCCAGGCAGTATAGGGCCCGTCGTCTAGCCTGGCTAGGATGCGGGGTACGCCGAGCCCGGTATGGGGCGGCGCCCGACTCGGGACCCCGTGGTCCGGGGTTCAAATCCCCGCGGGCCCACCAGCCGCCCTTCCTATATCGTCTCAAGCGCTCCTATCCCTTTTACTTGCCGGCCATCCCCCTATAGGATTGCCATTTACATTGGGGGGCTCAGCCCTCACACGGCTCCTCATAAACCTCCTAGTAGGTGTTGCCTGGGAGGTTTCGGTCCGAAGTCGGTCTTCACAGCCCCCAGGGGTCTCCATTGTTGCCTGGGGAGAGGTTTAACTTTGCCGGGAGCGCTCTAGTGTTTACCGGGGGGTTAACAGGGGTTCCCGGGTCTAGAACTGGAAAAGCTTCTTCTGACCGCTAACCCTCTCCCAGGAGAGTCCCAGGCTGGCCAGCATCTGCTCGAACGCCGTCCTCACGAGCTCGGTATATTTTGTGGTGTCCACTTCCGAGAGCTTAGCCAGTTTTACGGGTCTCACGCCGAGGCTATCCTTGGTCTTGACGTATGTTACCACCGTTCCCTTGGTCACTCTTATGCCGTACTTTTTGAGGAGGAGGGCAGCTTTTACGTGCTGGGGAGTGTTCTTCTTGTAGTCTTTCGGGTCTTTGGAGAGCATCACTTTTATTGCAAGCTCGTCGAGCATGTAGTGCTTCTTCCTCAGCTTCCTCAGTATGCTCATTATATGCTCTCTCATATCGTCTATAGCGTCTAGCAGGTCCTCGGGATTGTCGACCCTGGTGAGTATCCTAGTAGCGCTCGCGAACTCGTTCTTGAGGAACTCGGGCGTGTTGCTTTTCTTGCCAACCATGCCTTTTATTGTGACGGACCCGTCCTTCCCAACCCCGATATAGTTCTTCTTCAGCCCGCTGAACAGTCCTAGTTTGAACTCCTTATCTATCTCCAGGTCGAGGCCGAACTTCTCCTTAACATACCCTATAATATCGTCTAGCTTGCTCCTCGGAGGGTCCCAGAGGAAGAGGCTGTCAGTGTCACCATAGAGTATCATGAGGTCGAGCTCCCTGGCCCTCCTCAGTGTTTGCTTGAGAACGGTCCTCCCGATAGCGGTGACGCTCTCCGCGACGGCCAGACTATAATAGTTGAAGGTCTCATTCCCGAAGACGCCGTAGCTGGCGTTAATATAGACCTTCATTGCGGCCTGCACAGTATTATACCAGAGTCTCAACACCTCGTCCAGGCTCTTGTCTTTAGCCCTCTTCTTATAGATTTTAACCCTGAAATCTCTCATCAGCCCGACGATCTCGCTCGTTATACCCTTAATATCCATGCATACGGTATGGCCGACCTCTGGAACCTCGATTCTCCTGCCTTTACAGTACGGGTTGTTGACGGTCTCATAGCTCAGGTTCCAGTTCTTGATGATGCTGGGGTACAGGCTGGCGAAGTCTAATACGAGAATGTTGAAGAAGACTCCCTGGGGCGGTTTGAGCACTATCGCCCCCTGGTATTTCTTGTCCTTGATTATGGCGGTACTCCTAGCCTGACCGCTTAGCTTGTCTATCTCGTCACGCCTGGGTATAAGGTAGCCCCTCTTCCTATGCTCCCAGTGCATTAGACTCTTGATCCAGCCGGATACCTGGGTCCTCGTAACATCCTCTAGGCCGAGCTTGCTTATCCGCATGAGCAGTACCAGCAGGTTCCATACCAGGTTGTTAGCGTATGTTGTGAGCTCTATTGTGAGGGCGGCGTCGGTGGAATTATACTCTACTAGAGTTTGTATGTCGAGCTCGGATATTGGCTTCTCCAGTGATACCTTCTTCTTGCCTAGCAGTGCCTCTGCTATAGTGTCGAGGTTCTTCTCCCTGTACGCGTTGCCGAAAGCGTATACTTGTAGCGCTCTAATGTCGAACAGCTTGTAGAGATCGACGTGTAGGTTGTTCCTGAAGGACACCGCGTCCTGGCGGAACTCGAAGGGTAGGAGGGAGGGCTCGTAGCCTAGGACTAGGAGCCTGTTGTAGAGGTATGGTAGGTCGAAGTTGTCCCCGTTGAACGATACTACTATCGGGTAGGATAGTATTGTTTTCAGCGCGTCTAGAATCATGTCTCTCTCACTATCATATATTTCGACCTCAACACCATCCCCGGCAAGCCTCGAAGGGTCCAACCGGCCCTCGAGATCCGGCCTGTCGAGAAGGTATACTTTACGTTTCCCCCCGTTATCCGCGACTGCTATGCTGATCACCGGGAAGAGAGCCCGTTCCGGGTCCGGGAGCTCGCTCTCGAACGGCGTGTAGACCTCTATGTCGAAAGCGATTCGGGGAGGGCTTGGGGGCGCCTCCTCGAAGATGGGGACCCAGGCTATCGCCCTCTCGATAACCTCTTCCGGTTCAGACTTGAAGGCCTCCTCCACCTTCCTAACAGTCTCAGCGTCAACTCTAGACTCTAAACGTTCAACCCTATCCGCCAGCCTGTGGGGCAGGGCGGGTATTATCTGCCTATCATAAACATAGTTATGGTGGTACCGGATGTCCGCCTCATAGTATGGTATACCCTTCTTTTCGAGCCTCGATCTCAGGTCTCTAACAGCTAGAGGATCGGAAACGTTTATCCTGGTAAGCCTCACCCTCCTCCTTGTCAGCGGGTCGAACTTGTCAACGATGGAGAACCCGGTGAAAGACTCGTGCTTCGTAATCCCGAGCTCGGGGTCTCCGAGATCCTCGGGGGACGCCCTGGCGAGGAAGTAGGGGACATGGTTGGTCCTATCATACCATCGTACCAGGCCCTTACTATCGCTGTACACATATAGTACTGCCTTCCTAACATTACCGTCATACTTAACGTCTAAAACGTAACCCTCAGCCTCCTCAACAATATCGTCCCTCTCCAGGAGCCACCATCCAGACGCTGGAGAGGGGATCTCGAACGCCCCATAATCCTGCCTCCGGCCTAGCAGGTTTAAACCGTTACCTCCCCCACCATTTGTTTTAGTCTGGGTCTGGGTGACGGCTATCCTTGCAGGAGCTTTCCCGGGCCTGTCGTCCATCCCGTCTGGACTATTGTTGGGCGGGCTCACAGTTCTATTAGCATTCTGGATATAGTCGAAAATTGTCTTCTTAGAGGTTCTCCTGCCGGCCATTAAGCTACGGGTCCTCCTCCCCCCTTCACCCCTACTGCTAGGATTTAAAGGGCGAGCATCACGGCCCGCGGCGTTCTTGCTCGACTTTAATTCTCTCTTAACCTTGTATAGAAACTCGTCGAGTCTCCTGTTCTTGCCTGCAACCATGCAGGGCGCCCCCACCCTACCATATGATCCTCCCGGGGAGTAATATGGGGTCTGAGGCGCTCTCATGCCGCGGCGCACTGTTCGAGTTTAAATATGAAGGTATTTCCTCGAGTATATTCTAGCGTTTACTCTTAAACATGATTATGTCCTGGGGGTCTAGAAGCATTATTTGCTGTTGGGGAAGCGTGGTTTGCCCTCTCGGGGTGCTCCCCCGCTAGTTGGTAGCTGTGCATAGTGTCTGGTTTGGGCTTGGGAGTGTTTAGCTGGGGTGTGGACTGTAATGGTAGAGTGCACGTCTCCGCCAAGAATAGACCATTTCATAATGGTTAAAGATCTCGAACCCGTAGTGTACATCATATCGAGCATCACAGTCATAGTACTCCTCTACAGCCTCTACGTCGCCTATAAGAGGTGGACGTATGGGGGCGAGAAGATACAGTATGGTCCGTTAGGGGTCAGGGTTAAGAATTTCGTTAAATACGCGCTCTTCCAGTGGAAGGTCGTCCGCCACAGGTTCCCCGGCACCATACACCTCCTCATATATTTGGGCATGTTCTGGCTGCTCATAGCTACCACTCTCAGGGCTATAGACGATCACGTGACACACTTCCTCATAGGAAACACATGGATGGTCTACAAGCTTCTAGACAATATAGCAGGGCTAATGGTGCTAGTCGGAAGCACGTTAGCAGTCATACGTAGGGCTCTAAAGCTCACCCCGAACCTCCCCCAGGACCCCGTCTACTATGTTGTCCACGCACTATTCCTAACAATAGTAATAACAGGCTTCTTCCTCGACGGGCTAGTAGCAGCATACCCGCTGAGCAGCAGGCACCCCTGCGAGTCACCCCTCTTCGACCCAGTAGGATACCTAGTGTTCAAATGGGCCGTACACCACTCGGCAGCACAGATACAGTCAATATACAGGCCACTATGGCTCTTCCACCTCACGATAGCCCAGCTAACCCTGGCACTCATACCGTTCACAAACCTATGGCATATCGCCGCGGCGTCCCTCAACGTCGCGTTCGCCAGGACCGAGCCCCCAGCGGCCGCGATCAAAGCGTACGAGGACATCGATGAGAGGATAGAGGAGGAGAAGCCTATAGGCATAGTCAAGCTCGCCGACACCAACTGGAAGCAGAGGATGGACTATGACGCCTGTACCAGCTGTATGCGCTGCGTTAACGCGTGCCCCGCCGCGGCGTCAGGCAAGATTCTCAGGCCTAGAGACATTATTGTTAACATGAGAGACCTCATGTACCGTGGAGCGTGGGATGAGACTGTATGGCGCGAAGAAGAGGACGGGGAAGGTATCGCCAGGCTTAAACTCGACCCTGAGGCAGTGTGGAGCTGTGTAACGTGTGGCGCATGCGTGAACGAGTGCCCGGTCCTAATACACCATGTGGACACCATACTCGAAGTACGCCGTGGCATGATGAGTACTGGCAGCGAGAAGATACCGGAGGACGCTCTAAACGCGCTGTACAGCATGCAGCAGACGGGCAACCCGTTCGGGTATAACCCTGCCGATAGGGAGGAGTGGGTTCAGAGCCTGGCTGAGAAGTTCGGGGACGATATTATAGCGTCACCAGATGTCGAGTACGACTATATCTACTGGGTGGGCTGTGTAGCGAGCTACGATCCGAGGATAAGGCCGGTAGCGGAGAACGTGATAAAGCTCTTGAAACAGGCGGGACTCAAGGTCGGCGTACTATTAGAGGAGGGATGCTGTGGCGAGCCGGCAAGGCGTATGGGCGAGGAGACGCTTTTCGTTGAAATGATTAAGATGAACCTGGAGACCCTGAGCCAGTACAAGTTTAAGAAGCTCCTGGTCCACTGCCCGCACGGATATAACGTGTTTAAGAATGAATATAAGAAGTATATAGATTATATTAGGAATAATGAGGAGACCAAGGAATACGCGGAGCTACTCGAAAAACTTGAAGTCGAGCATCACAGCATCGTCCTAGCCAGGCTTCTCAGGGAGGGCAAGATCAAACCAGTCAAACCCTTAAACCTAACAGTAACATACCACGACCCGTGCTACCTGGGAAGATGGAACGGCCACTACGACGAGCCCAGGCTAGTGCTAAAGAGCATCCCAGGTATAAGACTCGTGGAGATGCCTAGGAGCAGGGATAAGAGCTTCTGCTGCGGCGGTGGAGGAGGACAGTTATTCTACGAGATAAAGCGTGGAGAGAGGATCAGCAGGGTGCGAGCTAAAGAGGCGGCCGAAACACTGGGAGCGAGCCCTGAAAAGGAGGATCCGAGCAAGATTGTCGCTGTCGCTTGCCCGTACTGTAACACGATGTTCCGTGGCGAGGCTGACGATTTCGGCTTCCAGGTTAAGGATATCGCGGAACTGCTCGGCGAGAGCGTGGGTGAGAGTAAAGAGAAATAATCTAATATTTATCTTTTTTAGGAGCATAAATGAGTATTGTTTTACCGCGCCTCTCAGTACGCGCCCTCCCAGGGTCTATCCTGACCGGCAGAGAGTACTCCGCGTGGAACCTATGGCTAGAGAAATACCGTCTAGCCCACACGTACTCTCCAAACGCCTCCCGCACTATCTTCTCGTCCGCCTCTGCATCAACAACTATCCTATCCTCGTAAAGGCGTAGGTCCAATGTTCCCTCCTTCATGCCGGGTATGTCTACGACTATCAGGAGCTGGTCTCCCTTATCAATGAAGGTAATGTAGGGTTCAAGCGTCCCCTGGTGGAGGTCCCTGACCTTCTTCTCGAAAAGGCTCTCATCAATATAGTAGAACGGCTCCTCGAACATGCTGAAACCCATGGATTTCGCGAGCTCCCGCATCCTCTTCAACATGTACCTTATCATGCTGTCTATCTCGTCATACCCGTCCATACCCGACACCCTGCCACCTTAGATAATTATAAGTCTAACCTATAGGGGCGCACCTACCATCCCGTTTACGTGTAGAGTAGTGTGGGCCGGTACTCATAGGATTTGCCCATCTTCGCCATCATATTCTTGGTCTCGTTCATTAACTCTTTCAGGCGGAGCTTGATCTTGTCCCCCTCTTCTAACAGTTTCTTCACGTCAACATTAAGGTTCAAGATCTTGTTCAACGCTTCCACGGCGACAGCTGCAGCCCCAGGATCAGGTATGTCTATGAACGCGTCAACCATGAGAACGAGGTTTAGCAGGCCAACCCTCCTACTCTCCTTGAGTATGAGAGCGTACGGGCCCACCAGTATGCCATGGTTAACGCTCTCGGCCCCCAACCCTTCCAATAATTCCCTGCCGGCCTCATCGTTATTAGTAATGGCGTAGAGTTTAGGCTTCTCCATCTCGATACGCGCCGGGTTGCCCAGGCCTGTAACGCTGATAAGCCTCTCAACGCCTATCGACCGGGCATACTTGACCAGGGCGGAGGAGAAGGCGGGAATTCCTGGGGGCAGGATTGGAACGTCAGTTACTAGAACGCCTATACCGTCCCTGGAATATATCCTCATCGGGAGTTTCGGCTGCCCGTTCATAATAACGCTTACGGGAGGGAGCATTGTGGGACTGTCTATACCTATAGTGTCCTGCATTTTGAGCTCCCTGATAATGTGGAGGCTAGCTATAGCGCCCACAAGCCCCACATCCGGCAGTCCGAGAATTAGCGTTTTAACATCGGGCTTACCGTATTCTTCAAATATAAACCCGTCTATTTCTATCATCCGATTGCATACCATTTGAGAACCACCACGCCTGCATTAGTATTAGGCGGCTCCAAACCCTTAAGGTTTCGCACTGGAATTCTCGGGTCTTGCTTAGAACATTTTTCCTGTACAATAGGTTTTCATAGATGGAAACGGTAAGAAGATTAATATACGTGCGCCTATCTCATTGGATTAACCGACACGAGACACGAGCGAGGTGCGAGAGAAATGCCGGTAAAAGTGAGGATCGACCCTAGGGACTCCTGTATCTCTGACATGGTGTGCGTCTCGATCTGCGGCGACGTGTTCCAGATGAGCGATGAGGACGGGAAGAGCGAGATAGTCCCACAGTTCAGGGTGAGCCCTGACAATAACGCTGAGGGCATTGTGCCCGACGACCTGAAAGACTGTGTACAGGAGGCCGCTGACAGCTGTCCGGTAAGCATAATCCACGTCGAGCCCGCTTAAAAATAATCGATCAAACACGATTATCAAAATACTATATTATTTTTTCTAAAACTTTCTGGCAGTCCGGAATCCTATCCTGCAATGCAACCAATAATAGGCCTCCCCGGCAACAGGAACGCCTGCGGAAGATTACATGGCGCCCCGTACACGTCTAACCTATAACCTCGTAGCACAGCAGCTACCACGGAGGTGTGCATGGGATGGAGCTGGCAAGCTGGAGGCTGCTCGCAAGGACCGTCAAAAATGCTGACGTCGTAGTCGAGGTAGTCGATATTAGAGACCCGGTCCATACGAGGAGCAGGAGACTGGAAAGGATGGTCGAAGCTTTCGACAAGCAGCTCATAATAGTTCTAAACAAGAGCGACCTTGTCCCCTACTCTGTAGCTGAGAAGTGGGCCAGAATAATAGAGGGTCAGGGGTTCGAGGTAACCTATGTTAGCGCCCGTAAGAGGCTGGGCACGAGGGTTCTACGAGGCATGATAAAGAGGCTCGCGCCGGTCAAGCCTTTCAGCGTTGCGGTAGTGGGTTACCCCAAAACCGGCAAGTCGAGCATTATTAATGCTCTTAGGGGGCGGAAGGGGGCTAGCACTAGCCCTATACCTGGGAGTCCAGGCTATACTAGAACGTTACAGCTCCTCAAGATAGAGCCGGGCTTCTACATGATAGACACTCCAGGAGTCATACCTATCGAGGGCGGCTGGCCCGAGGCTATAATAAGGGGCCGCTCTCCGGAGGAGCTGTCCGACCCGGTCAGGCCCGCTATGGCCCTCCTGGAAAGGGCCCTGAAATATAATCCTAGAGCGGTAGTTGACGCTTACGGTATCAGCGAGAGAGACCCCTACAGGATACTAGAGCTTTTAGCGGTAAAAAGGGGTTGGTTTTACAAGTCGGATCATGAGCCTCTAGTTGAGGAGGCCGCGAGGACTGTTATCAGGGATTACCATAAAAGCAAATTATTCTTCTATGTTCCACCAGAGGAGTATCTGTGAACTCTCCTATTCCTGGAGAAACAGTGTTGGACGAGTATAAGGGCGTGGTTAATTATTTTAATAGTCGCCTAGCATCCTAGCCCTACGCTGCTGGCTAGGAACCAGTCGAGCTCTTCAGCGTCTTTTGCGGTTACGGTGAAGTGTAGCCTTCTAGCCTTCTTCTCGCGGGCCGCCTGGACGCTCTTCTGGGACATCATTCCTATCACCCCTCTTGTTCTCCAGGTATAGTATTCTATGTCTGTCGAAGCCTTATAAGGTAATGCCACTGGTGTTGTTCGACAAGTGTCTAATCTATTTTTATGTTATTTTATTTATTTTTATATAAGAATTCTAGTCTAACAGTATAAATATGGAACACCGCTTGGAATATACGAGACGGGCACAGTAAGACCAGCGCGCTGAGCAGAGCCTACAGCTGGCAAACCGTGTTATAGGCTGGTGTGTGTAATGCTGGCCCGTAACCATACAGGTCGTGGAATCTATAGGAGGTCATGCCCCAACTGTGGTCTGAGTAATACTGAGGAGAGGCTCAAAAGGGGCCTCCCATGCCCGAGATGCCTGAGGAATCCTCCCAACGGTGATACTGGGAACGGGATACTCGCTATTGCCGAGGCTCTCAGGGCGGAGGGGAGGCTTGAGGGGTATGCCGAGCTTGCGGGTCTAGAAGAGGAAAGTATTAGGATAATCAAATATTTTGAGAAAGCCGTGGGGAGTAAGCCCTGGGGGGCTCAGAGGACCTGGGCCAGAAGGCTCGCCAGGAGGGATAGCTTCTCAATAGTGGCCCCCACAGGCGTGGGCAAAACAACCTTCGGGCTAGCGGCAAGCCTATACCTAGCATGCGCTAGGAGAGAGAAGAGCTACATTATGCTTCCAACCACAACACTCGTCGTCCAAGCTGCTAGGAGGCTAGACTCCATGGTTGAAAGGCTAGAGTGCAAGCCTAGAATAATAGCTATCCACAGCCGGATGGGGAAGAAGGCCCGGGAGGAGGCTTTAGAGGCCCTGAGAACAGGCGGGTTCGACATTCTAGTCACGACGGCTGCGTTCGCGAGGATGAAGGTAGACATTGTTGCAGCCCACAAGTACAGGCTGGTGTTCGTGGACGATGTGGATGCTGTCCTCAAGAGTGCTAAGAGTGTCGACACGGTGCTCCGAATAGTAGGTTTCACGGATGAGGATCTCGAGGTTGGCCTGAGGATACTTAGACTCCAACAGGAGAGAGCACAGCTTCTAGCCCGCCTCGCCCGCATCACACAGGCCGGTAGCAACACCGGCGGGGGGAAGGAGGAAGATATTAGGAAGAGGCTCGAAATAGTTGAGAGAACCCTATCCAAGCTAGAAGAGAGGGTCCAGGCCAGGAGGAGAGAGGTTGCCAGCCTCATAGTGAGCACCGCCACCGGGAGGCCTAGAGGGCAGAGGGTCCGGCTCTTTAGGAGCCTGCTAGGCTTCGAGGCTGGTGGGAGGAGCGATCTGGGCCTCAGGAGGGTCTACGACACCTATACTATCGTGGGGAGCAGTGTTGAGCGCGTCTATGCTAGAACTGTGGAGCTAGTATCAATGCTGGGAGGGGGAGGCCTGGTATTCGTACCCTTAGACCATGGGGTCGAGGGGGCCGAGGAGCTCGCTGGCATGTTAAAAGAGGCGGGCATCACCGCCGAGGCGTACCATAGCAAGAAGCCTACTAGGCTCCTAGACGATTTCGCCGGGGGAAAGATAGACGTCCTAGTCGGGGTCGCAAACTACTATGGCGTCCTCGTAAGGGGGATCGACCTCCCGGAAAGGGTGAGATACGCCGTTTTCGCCGGAGTCCCAAGACATAAGTTCTCCGCCGACATAGGAGAGCCCCACCCCTCGCGACTGCTAAGACTGTTAAGCCTGCTAGTAGAGATCCCCCTAGAAGATCTAGCGTCCCAGGCCAGAGCATACCTTGTCAGGCTCAGAGATATAGTGAGGAGGCTCAGCCCGGCCGCGTTACACCTCATAGCAGAGAGAGTGATAGAGGGGAGAGTAGAGGAGAGCGTTTACGCGAGGATTGTCGCTGAAGCGTACAACTTCCTCCGCCAGGCGCTAGAGGAGGACGAGGTCTGGAGGTACCTTGAGGAGAGGAGAGACGTGGCAGTGCTCAAGGGGGACGATGGCCGCCGGTACCTCCTGATAGCGGACGCCCCAACATACATTCAGGCTAGCGGTAGGACCAGCAGGCTCTACGCGGGGGGCATAACTAGGGGGCTTAGCGTTGTCGTGGTAGACTATGAGCCCGTGTTCAACGGTCTCGTGAGGAGGACCAAATGGTATACTGATACGGAGTGGAAGAGGCTGGAAGAGGTAGACCTGGAGGGAATACTGCGGGAGATAGACGAGGATCGGGAGAGAGTTAGGAAGCTCATGAAAGGAGAAATAGAGGTTCCAGACCTGGTGAAGACCGCCCTGCTGGTTGTCGAGTCCCCGAACAAGGCTAGAACGATAGCAGGCTTCTTCGGCCAGCCCAGCATTAGGATCCTTCCGGGCGGCCTACGCGTCTACGAGGTGGCGGTTGGCGACTATATCCTAAGCATCGCGGCCAGCGGGGGCCACGTATACGATCTAGTCCCTCTAGCAGAGGAGGAGGACTACAAAGGCCTTGCAAGCAGTGTTGAGGGTGACATATTCGGGGTCCTCATAGGGGAGGACAAGAAGAGCTTCATCCCAGTCTACACTAGCATAAAACGGTGCTTGGAGTGCGGCCACCAGTTCACAGGCGACTATGATAGGTGTCCAGTCTGCGGTAGCACCCGGATAAAAGACTCCTACACGACAGTCGAAGACCTCAGGAAAGTATCGTGGGAGGTAGACCTCGTACTAATAGGCACCGACCCGGACGTGGAAGGAGAGAAGATAGGCTGGGATGTCTCACTCCTGCTAAGACCCTACTCTAGGAGTATTAGGAGGCTCGAATTCCACGAGGTTACGAAGAAGGCAATACTAGAGGCGCTCAAGAACACGAGAGACTTCGACCAGAACCTTGTAGACGCCCAGATAGTACGGAGGGTCGAGGACCGCTGGATAGGGTTCACACTATCCCCACTACTATGGTGCCACTTCTGGCCCAACATATACTGTCCAAGCCTGGTAGAGGGGAGAAGCTATCAGGCCAGGGGCGCGTTCATAAAGAACGAGATCGCGCGGTGCAAGAGGCTCCGCTACTACTATAATCTTAGCGCGGGTAGAGTGCAGACCCCCGTCCTGGGATGGGTTGTCGATAGGACTAACAAGTCCAAGGAGAAAATCCTAGCGTTGAGGATCACCCTGAGAGACTCGAACTACTCCTTCATGGTGAGAGAAGATGAGATGGAAGGCAGGGTAGACATTCTACGGAAAACCTTCAAGGGCAAAAAGAAGACCTACGAGCTCGACCTCAAAGTCTCGATAGAGAAAGAGGAGTGGACAACCCTATACCCGCCGCCACCCTACACTACAGACACCATGCTGGCCGACGCGAGCAGGATCCTAAAGATGGGAGCCCCCGAGACCATGAGGCTAGCGCAGAACCTGTTCGAATGGGGTCTCATAACATACCATAGGACAGACTCTACGAGGGTCAGCGATAAAGGATTACAGGTTGCGAGGGACTGGCTCAAGAGCAGGTACGGGGACGAGCTGGGAGAGAAGCTCTACAGGCCCAGGAGGTGGGGTGAAGGCGGGGCGCACGAGGCTATAAGGCCTACGAGACCCCTTAGCGCTGAGGATCTCAGGACTATGATGGCCGAGGGCACACTGGAGATACCGGGCAACCTTACCAGCGCGCATCTTAGACTATACGATCTGATCTTCAGGAGGTTCATGGCAAGCCAGATGAGAGAGGCGGAGGTCCTGAGGAGGACCTACAGGTTCGAGCTTGTAGGACTGGATGTTAGCTTCATCCTAGAGGGGCCCACGATCATAGGCAGGGAGGACGACCCCGCGAGCAAGGGGTTCACACTGGTATGGCCCTACATCAAGCTCGCGCCCAGTATCAGTGAGGGTTATGCTGCCGCTATAGTGGAAGCGTTCAAGATCTCGAAGACCCCGCTCTTCACGCAGGGGGAGATAATCCAGGAGATGAAGAATAGGGGTATAGGCAGGCCCAGCACTTACGCCAAGATCGTGGAAACCCTGCTTAAGAGGAGGTATATCACCCCCGTCGAGGCGAGACGCGGAGACCAGGTCGTCTCTACAATAAGGGGCGAAATGGTCTATAAGTACCTGACAGAGTATTTCAGGAGGGATGACGTGGAGGAGCTGAGACGATCGCTGCGAGAGGAGATGCCAGAGCTCTCCCATCTCGCAGAGGAGCTGTACAGGATACCCTTCCTCGTCAGCGAGGAGAGGACCAGGCAGTTAGAGGAGAAGATGAAAATGATAGAGGAGGGGATGGCGACCCGTGTTGACACTCTAAGAGAAATATACGATGAAATAGGACTTTTAGCCTACACGATAAGTAGGATCCCCCGCGAGCTTATGCGCGCTCGCGAGCGGCGCGCTGGCAAACTCTACGAGTGTATCTCGAAAGCTTCAGTTATAAACCCGGTGGGGTCTAAAGCTAGGGGATGAGACGGCTTGGGAGAGTCGGTCAAAATAGGTGTATTACATGCGAAAATAAGGATGGGCGCCAAGCGTGGTAACACGAGGAGGCTGTACAGTCTTATACAGGGGATGATGCAGAAGTTCTCCCTAGACCTGCTAGTACTCCCAGCTTACGCCTTCACGGGGCCTGTTATAGAATACTACCCTACGAACAGGATACGCCACTACCTGTCAGCGTTCGCCGAGAGGATGGGTAGGAACATCGTGTCAACATCAATACTCCTCTACCCGATGAGATGGGCCAGAGAGTTCGGGGTGAACATCCTAGTAGGGCCCATGATAGAGCGCGCCGGGCCTAGACTATACGTTACCACCCTACTAATAGACTATGATGGCGCGATAGTTGCCAAATACCGTAAGATAGGTGTTACAAGGAAAGAGGAGCAATACGGTATCAACAGGGGCAAGGAGCCCGGAGTATTCCCCATACCTGGAACCAGCGGTAAGATCGGCGTTTTCGCGGACGACGACCTGGCATACCCGGAAATATTCCGTATCCTACAGGAATCGGGGGTAAACATTCTATTAGGCTTCATGCTCCCCTACCCCTCCGACGTGTTCCGTTACGAGAAGAGCGACGCTTACATAACGACCATGGACTCCAAGTTCGTGAAGTATTTCCTCAGCGTTAGGTCGAGGGAAACAGGGCTCCCCGGCATACTTGTCGGCGGGATAGTCGAGGACATGGGCAACCATGGTATTCAAGCCTATATGCCGACTATGCCCTTCGAGCCCGATATTGGTGTAATAGAGGATAGGATCAAGCGTTTGGAGGATCCCGACTCTCACATTGTTATAGATATTGATTTGAAGGCTAGCAGGCCCAGCGAGATTCTACCCTCATGCAGGACTATTATAAAGAATTTGTGTAAAAGAATAAAGTAGTACTAGTTTTACACTATACTTTCTAGCTATACCACACTCTTAATATCCAACCAACACACTAGTATATTCTATAGTTGAGATGCTCGGACGAGAGGAGAGGTGATGCTAATGTCGAGAGAAGGAGAGGATATGGGCCCGCCTGTCATAACCCTCACTACGCACAAGCCCATCGTTCTCTCGAAGGATGATACTGTGGAGAAGGCAGTCCATGTTATGGCGGAGAACAATATAGGCGCCGTAATCATAGTTGACGAGCATCTGAAGCCCATAGGAATATTCACTGAGCGGGACCTCCTGCTCAAAGTCTGCCATAAAGGGCTTGACATGTCCAAGGTGAGTCTCGAGGAGGTCATGACTAGGGACCCGGTAGTGGTCAAGGAGGATACTCCCGCTAAAATAGCGCTGGAGCTCATGTTGAACTATGGTTTCAGGCACCTGCCTGTTGTGGATGAGAATGGGGTTCTCGTTGGTGTTGTCAGTATTAAGGATCTGACTAAGCCTCTTGCTAGTGAGGTTGATGTGAGCGAGCTCCACAGTGCGGGTTAGAGGGTTTATTTTCCTTCCCCTATCGCTCGTAGATATTTAACAGCGTTAACCTTATAATTCTGTAGGCCCCAGTACTATTAGACTGGTGTGTCCCAGTGAGCATCCAGATAACGAAGAGGCGAATACAGAGGCTAGGAGGCTCAAGCCTAATAGTAACGCTACCCAAAACATGGGTTAGAAAGCTGGGACTCACGCCGGGCGACGAGGTCCTCGTCGTAGATGAGGGGGGCCACCTCAGGATAGTCCCCAGTTCCACTGCTAACGAGAAAAACCTGAAAACGCTTGTCGTGAGATACAACAATAACATGCGGGGAATCCCACTTAGCGAGATAGTCGAGTGCGCCTTCGAGAGAGGGTACGAGTGGCTCCTCGTATACCCGTCCAGGTCAATGCTTGACAAGGTAGAAGAGGGACTTAAAGAGCTAGAAGACAATGTACTGGTTGACAATGTGGAGACATACTACGACCATATAGAAGTCCGGCTGAAAAGGGGGAGCATCGACGCCAGCGAAATACTAAAACAGATCAGGCGAGAAATAGCATCCCTCCTCTCAATACTGGCCACGCAATCCGAGGTTAACACTGAGGAGGCAATACAGAGGCTCGACAGGCTCTCCAAGGTCCTAGTCAGAATATTCAACAGGGGCGGCATACTAGCATGCCAGCATGCAACGCTGGATCCTGTCGCTGTCGGCGAGCTCAGAGCATTGCTAACAGTGCTACCCGAAGCGTTCAAGGCTGTGGGTGGGCTTCCTGCGAGCGTTAGAGAGGCTGTCACGATGATGATAGGAGAGTTAACCTTGAACGTCCTGGGCGGTATAGCTAATAAGAGTATGAAGAGGCTCGGGGATTCGCTCGCTAGGATTGCGGAGGTCAGGAGCGAGGTGGAACTACTCCAAGACCAGTACCCGGGTCTCGGCGTGGTCGTAACATACCTTTCACTCCTAGCACTGCTAGCACACGGGGGCCTATGCGTCTCCGTCGGCGAGGAGGCCAGGAACCCTGCAGTACAGTAGTACTACGCCCCGCCCAGCTAAAACACTCTTAATGGCATCCAACAAGCGTCTACTTGGGACCCGGAAGTGGACTGCAAAGAGAAGCTGGGAGCCTGCGCTGTCAGAAGCGTTTCCCGCCTCCTCTTGGAGCATGTTAGGGCTAGGCCCCAATGGGTTAGATCGCTCCTGAGAGACCTGAGAATCGAGGGGTACGGTAGTCACAGGTGGCAGCACCTGAAACGTCTCATAGCCGACCCCCTTGTAGAGTGTATTGTCAGCTCTAACAGGGAGTGCTTCAACGGGTGCCTAGAAGAGGTCTATATTGGCGATCTCACCGGCGGGGAGCACAGCTACGTTGAAGGGCATGGGGGGAGGGATCTCGACATTATCATAAAGTTGAGGACTGGGTGCAAGCACGCTGTAGAGGAGGATGTGGAGAAGGTTCTGGAGGACGCTGTAAGCATAGTGTTAGAGGAGGTGTTCGGGGTGGACTTCCACAGGCTCCTGGGCATCCCCAACATTATAGAGGTTCACATTGTTGACGGGCCAGACGCCTTCCCGTACTATCAAATGATAGAGTCCTCATCGCCCTGCCTGGTAAAGGTATGGCCCAAAGAGAGAGGCGGTGCCGGGGAGACCTGCTAGTTGGACCCCCTAGGCCATATCCTGATAGCGTATGTGAACGGGCTCTTAACCATCCTACCCCAGTATGATTTGAAGGAGGTTATAATATGGATCTCGACAACATCGGGCTTGAGTATTTTCAGCTCGACCTCTCCCAGCAGACTGTATAGTTCCATGTTGAAATACCGTTCAAGTATTTTCTCGATATCCTGCTCGGCGTTCCTAAGCTCGTCCGAGACCTTAACTATAAGGTCTATGTCTCTCCCCAGGTAGTCTCCCCTAGGCTCCCCACCGCTCAAATCAACATAGTATATCTCCTCAACAATATTAGGACCAAGTATCTTGACAATACACTCAGCGATAGCCTCAGCAATAGCCATCTTCAACTGTGGAGGCCACGAGGGAAGATTCCTGAGACGCTCCTGGAGATCCTCGCAACGCCTGGCACCGCTCGATAGCTCGACCACAAGCCACGACACGACTCACCACCTCTAAAACTTATAACTAATGGCTACCAGCAGCGCGGATCCTAGCAGCCTGTCCGGATCGAGCATCAATTCTTACCCGTACCACTGGGATATGATTGGAGGGCAGAACTCTTAGAATAATCTTATTATTCTAATATAGCCTATCATAACCTAATGTTTAGAGATATGTGGAAACAGTGGGGGTAGGAAGAAGGGGGGCCGCACTACTTGAACGCCTTGAACAGGAGCTCCATGAGCGCTAGTATATCTCTAACCGATATTATGCCGACAGGCTTGTTCTCCTCGTCAACAACGGGGAGATGCCTTATCCCAAGCTCGCTAAACTTCTCTAACACCTCACCTACAGGGGTTGTCGGCCTAACAACAACCGGGTCCGGGGTCATGAACTCCCACACCGGCATGTCGCAGACCTCGGTTCCCCGCCGGGCAGCACAGGTCACGTCCCTCTCAGTGACTATACCTCTAATCTTACCGTCACTCCCCACAACAACAATACTGCCAACCTTGTTCTCGCACATCATAGTGGCGGCTTTACGGAGCGGTTCTTTCTCGCCGATGGTCAGTACGGGACTGCTCATAATATCCTTCGCGAACAACGGGATACTCCTTCTCGGGAGCCTCACCATAATTACACCTCCGAGATAATATGATTGCGGGCCTCCTAGTATTTAAACCTAGAACACGTGCCGGGCGTCAAGTATACACGTATTTACGAGTATTATTAACTCCAACCCATATACTGTGAGTGGGGCTCTGGCGTTATCATGTATTTTAGTGGGATGCAGCATCTAACAGTCCCAGATTATTATATTTTTAAATATTTTTAATATTTATTTTTAATTTTGGTCGAACCTCCGAAACGATGAGCATGCTATAATACGTGGAACACTACACTCGGAATGCTAAAGGTATCACTCCCGGGAGGGAAGTACTTGTTGATAGCAACAGCAAGAGTAGAGGGTGTTGGCGCCAGAAAACTAGAGCAGGGCACAGGAGTAATATACAGGAAATGGATAAGACTCTCAGAAAAGCCCAGCCCAGGGGATCTCGTGAGGCTCGAGACCCCGAGCGGTTTCGAGGCGTGCGGCCTATGGGAGCCTACAGGTCCAGTCGCGGTCCGCATTGTAAGCCTGGATGGTTGCCCCTATTCTACCAGTAGCGAGGCCGTGGTGGACCGTGTTCGCGCCGCCCTCAGGCTGAGGGAGAAGGCTGGCTTGAGGGTTCCAGGCGGCGGGTACAGGCTTGTCAACAGCGATGGCGACCTCCTCTCCGGCCTTATAGTCGATGTTTTCGCTGACACGCTCGCAGTGGTCCAGTCGAGCAGTATCGCTATTGACGCTCTCATGCATGTGATAGCAGATGCTATACACGAGCTTGTCGGCGCTGAGAACATCTACGAGAAGAGCACCCAGCGGAGCCGGAAGGACCTCGGCCTCCCGGCTAGAAGGCGTTGGATCAGGGGAGGCAGGGGGAGGGTGGTGATCGATGAAGGGGGAGTGAAGTTCCTTGTAGACGTGGAGGCCGGGCAGAAGACCGGCTTCTATTTCGACCAGAGGCCTAACAGGCTTGAGCTAGAAAGGCTTGTCGGCCGGGACGATACTGTGGCCGACGTATTCTCCTACACGGGTGGTTTCGGCCTTCACGCTGCCCATGCAGGCGCGCGGAAGATAGTCTTCGTCGAGGAGGATCCAGCCGCGATCTCCATCCTAAAGGAGAACCTCAAGCTCAATAATGTTGAGAACTACGAGATAGTTAATGATACGGTCTGGAACGTCATGAGAGAGGGCAGACTGAAAGGGAACGCGTACGATATAGTAGTGGTCGACCCGCCAGCATTCATCCAGTCCGGGGACGAGGAGGCTGTCCGCAGAGGGGTTAGAGCGTACACCTCGGTCTATAAGTGGGGCTTCCAGCTCGCCCGTAAACCCGGATTACTATATTTGAGCAGTTGCAGCTATTTTCTCACGCGGCCAATGTTTCTCAGGGTCGTCGGGAGAGCAGCAAGGCTGGCAGGCGCTAGGATGCATAGGATCATGGGTAGTCTCAGGGGGGCAGGACGGGACCATACTCTCGGCGTGGCGGAGTATCTCGACTATTTGAAAGGCGCGTTCATATGGGTGGAAGGGTGAAAGAGGAAATATGGGGTTCAGGGTAAGGGTTTGGAGGCGAGCTCCTCTTTTATCTTCTCAGCGTTCCTCTTCACTT
>JALSOR010000138.1 GCA_026986415.1 Acidilobaceae archaeon | reverse complement strand
TCCCTCCACCACCCCAGGAAGAGTGGTAGCCGTATTAATAGTGTTTTGCTGCGGCTACTACCTCCTATACGATAACAACCTTCGTGAAACCATATAGCGCTCGGAGGATCCTCCTGGCCCTGGCAATGTTCCTTCCTTCCCTGCCTATCGCCTTACCTTTATCCTCCTCTGCTACCCTTACTAGGAGTATCTTATTGTCTCCCTGCTCTTTGACTTTCACTCCCAGTATTCTTACCCCCGGGAATAATGCTTTTACTGCCTCCTCTAATGTCATGTCGGGGCTGTAAGGTACTATCTCAACCTTCTTCTGGAATAGTTTTGATAGTAATTTAACGTTGCTCCCCTTCTTCCCAATGGCCTTGCCAATGTCAGAGGGGCTCACGAGAAAGTACAGTTTACCTTCATCGTCCGCCCTGATACACCTGAACGCTGTTGCCCCCGTGAAGTCCTGAAACATTGCCAGGAAGCGTAATTCCTCCATTGTAATCTTATCCTCGCTCACCCGTTACACCCCCTCTAGGCGCTTGGCCGGCCATACATGTTGTCCGCGTTACCGCATTGGCGGAGTGGCAAGTCTAGGTTTCCTGGGTTCACTCTCATACATGCCACCAGGCCAGTATTATGTTAAGGGTTTACTCTACCCCTCGGCAAGCTCTAGTATTCTGCTTGAACCCTCGTCGATGACTGCGATGGCCGAGACCCGGAACGGTTTACCTATTGTAAGGCCGAGGTCGACACTAGTACCTTTAAACACTATTATTGGGGTTTTCGAGAGCTTGGCATAGTATTTGAGCCTCTCCCTGTATTCTGGAGGCGTATTCTCAGCTATGATCAACAGCTTCGCCTTCCCGAGACGAACCGCCTTCATAGACTCTCTAACACCAAGATAGACCTTCCCAGTTTTAACCAGGTTCCTCAGTTCTCTCTCCAGCGAGAGCGACACGACGCGTACACCCCCTAACATTTACCAGTCATGCTTCCAGTGTTGAGCCTTATCTAACTCTCACTATTAGACGCTTCCTTCTCGGGGCTGTCCTCTTCTCCGCCCCCGTCTTGATTGCCAGCGGGACTCGTTAATAATACTAACCCGGTACCGACACGCGGGGTCAGCCCTGCTATTATGGTTTCGGTTACCCCGAGGAATCTCTCCTCTTCTCCCCTAACCGCGGCGTCGAACAATTGTTTCGCGGTGACCTCGAAGGCGGCCCTCGCGAGAACGCTGGGCTTCTGGCCCGCGATCCCGAGCCTCCCTATCTGCCTGATCCTGCCGGTAAACGTCATAAGATCTGCGATGAGCATGATATGCCTCAGGTCAACGTCGAGGCCAGAGTCTTTCAGCACGTTCAGTATCTCCTCTATTATAGTGTTCCTCGCGGCTTCTATCCCTAATACCTCGGCCACCTCATGTATGTTGTTGGAGCGAACCCTCCTGTGGTCGACACCCTTTACACGGATTATCTCGGCAAGATTAGTCCCTTCAGTCAGGATGTGGTATTCCTTCTTTTTCTCGCCGTTCACTTCAACCTCTTCCGCCTGTATTATTGCCCTCCTGATACCCTTGATACCTTTAAGGTAGAGTTTCCTTATCTTCTCCTCTATCGCCTTGTATATTGTGATGTTGCCCATGTACTCGGGCGGGAGAACCTTCTCTGATAGTTGCACTATTATCGCGTATGGGTTTTCCGGGTCCACCTCGATCTCTCCGAGCTTCGCCCTTTTCAGGGCGTCGATGACTTTCTCGATCGTTACCCCTTTATCCTCCATGAGCTCCGGGTTTAGTATGAGCCTAACGTACGGTTCTCCTAGGGAGAACTCGAAGTCGTCTAGCACGTTGTTAATAGTTGTATACTCTATTCTCCTGGCTATCTCCTTAGCCTTGTTCTCGTCGTACTTGTGCTTCTCGTCCAGGTAGACCCTCATTATGGGTGTTGAGGGTTCTCTCCTCGCATCTAGAATCTCTATTAGCCTTGGGAGTCCGAGCGTGACGTCGAACTCGACCACTCCGGCGTAGTGGAACGTTCTCAGGGTCATCTGCGTTCCGGGCTCGCCGATGGATTGCGCTCCTACTACTCCTACAGGCTCCCCCGGCTGGCTCAAACTTATAATGTACTGGCGTATCGCCTCTCTAAGGATTTTCGCCTTGGACCCTGCAGTGAGACGATCGTTCTTAACTACTTTCTCCTCCAGCTCTTCGATAACCGTCCGTGGCAGTATCCTGGATGCGGCCTCTAAGAGCTGCTCTACATCTTCAAGGTCGAAAGGCCACATAACCTCCCCATTTTGACTGGCCATCATACACCACCCGGTCTATCCCCGCTAAACATGCTTTAGGGGAAGAGTTTTTTCTCGCAACCCGTTATGCTTACCGTCTCCAGATTATGTTCAGGGCGTCCCTGCCAGCGGGGCCAATACTGCCCTGGTCTATGCTTGTTGGGCCCCGCGACTCTCCCAGCCTCGCCCGCAGCGCTCCCCGAGAGGCACTTGCTTGCCTGCTCGAAGAGGTTGGTCACCTCAGCATAGGTATAGCTCTCCTCTAGGACGCCCACATAGCCCTGGCCAGGCATCTCGTCCAGTATATATTGTATGTCCGTGTAGGGGTCCAAGTGCGATGCCCATGATGCACTCGCCGCCTCAGCTAGAGCCAGGAGAGCAAGGATCGCGACAGCCGCAACCATATACAACCCCTACCGGGCCCCGCCCAGCATAAGTCTACAATATGAGTTGGGTTCCTTATAAACATTTCAACAAACAAACCAAGAGACCAGCAATTAACCTCCAACCAGAGAATCCCGCGAGATGTGACCAGAATTACATACGGATGACGTAACAGAGAGAGCATACTGGAGACCCGCTACACCTGCAAGGCCCTAAGGATACTACTGCGCCAGACAGGCGACAGTGAGAGGGCCAGAGTCCTATCAACGGCCATGAAGCAGCTCTGCGCCGAGCTACGAGCCCACTTGGCCAGACAGGGAAGGGGCAAGGTGACGAACACGTTTAACCACAGACTACTCAAAACACCAATCAACACTCTCCTTGAGGACTGTAGGGCCAAGGCCGAGAGGCTCCACCGCCAGACCGGAAATAGGACCGCCCGTATCATATTATAAGCAACTAGCCTCATAGGAGTATATGGGAATACCTTGTTATCATCCCAGTACACTCTATCTCGCATCATAAGATAATATGGGGCTCGGATTCCTTCGAATGTGTACGCAAACAGGACCCTAGCTATGTGCTCGCAAAGCAACCGATTCAAAATAACCTCTAGTTTATTGATATTTTAAAGCATTAGTTTTCCCTGGTATTCCACTGGTTCCTGAACGAGTAAACCTTCCTCTCCTGAAGAAGCGCCTCAACCTCACCCTGGTACCGGTTGAAACCCTCTCGAGAGACTCTGGCCGGCGGACCACTACATGATAGTGAAGGATATATTTTGGTTCCACACCGCGACCTAGTTCAGCATGCTGAAAGCCCTAGACCTCGACCCTTCCAGGAAGGCCATAATCTACGCCTTCTTCATAAACAGGACCTCAAGACGGAGGAGAGCACCGGTAACGTGGTGACAATAGAATACCTCCTCGAACGCTACCACGGGAGCGACGGGACCCGCTACCTTCTCATGCGCATATTCAACCCCCACAAAAGACGTCGAGTTTGCCCAGGAACTACTCGACAGCATATACAACAGCGAGTTCGCCGACCCCTACGGAAACTTACCCCAACAGAGTAGAAATACTAGCACAGAAAAGCTCCAAGGCCATATAACCAGCGACAACCTGAACCCCCTCCCCGGAGCAGTCTATCAAGTGGGCTATCGACCAGTACACTAGGCTCATGGATTAATATCACATATAGGAGTCACTCCACAGCGTAACGAATCTCCTCTGCAAAGCCAACGCCTACATAAACGGACCAGGCCCTGGGAGAAAGAAGACCCCGCCAAGAAGCTCTACAGCTCTTTGTGAAACGCTCAGAAACGTGACCATCATGCTAAGCCCTGTAATATCCCCCGGCCGCTCAGCGCCTTGCCACAGCAATAGGCGCCAAGATAGAGATCCTCGAAGATGCACAGCCCGGGCCGGACTGGTCTACACTGTGATAGAGACACCCATACTATTCAAGAAACTCAAGCAAATCTAGCGGAAGTAACAGGCAAGCCCCGCAAGCTTCGCCACACCAACCTTATAGTCCTGGAGTATATCCTCCAGGCACCCCATATTTCGCACTTTTCGGCGGTCCCCTCTAGTCAACCAGGCTTAGCTTCTCCCATTACGGGGAAGTCATCGAACATGCCCTACAGTTCAGCGTCCTGCGACCGTACAGCCTCTGGACATGGCTGAGGGCTAAGGCAACAGTAACCACTCAACAATAACAATAGTCTAGGAGCTATCCCAATCGGAAAACTAACGGCAGCAACATATAAATATTCCATAGCCTAATTTAATTAAGAATGGTGTAGACTAATGTATACAATGTCTACAAAGCTATTAATATATGAAAACACAGCAATAGGCATAATAGCGCAAAGAATAGGCGAATGTAGATTAGCTAATAGATATTTTATAAATCCTAAGCAATTTATAACACAACAAATCTCCACTATTGAAAAATATTATCGAGATTCTATAATAACTGTTGGAGATAAATTTATTGTTATAGAATTTAAAGCTCCTCAAGTAAAAAATAATAACACATTAGTATATAGTAATATAAATCTTAAATCACTTAAAGAGATAGCTAATAAAATTGGAGCTAAAAATGTATTTTTGGCACTAATTCATGCTTATTTATTATGTTGGGATATTAATTTACCTAAAAACAGTACAGGTTTCTATCTATGGTATGCAGTGCCTGGAACAACAGCATTTATTCCATTATCTAAACTGCCTATGTCTAATCTACCAAACGCCACTGTCAATCTAGAGGTTCGCCGGGCTGATTGTTGCATAAACAAAGAATATGTATTAAGAACACAAATACCGACATGTGTTAGACATCCAACGCCAATAATTAGTAAGGTTAGCCGTGAGCCTTCTTGTAGCACATGCGGAGGTCTTTTCTATAACCACTTAATTGTATATTTATTAAATAATGAATTTTGTATTACATCCTATACTTTTGCTAAATTAATGGAAGAATTTGCTGCACAGTGCAACATTGGATTTAAAGTAGAATCTCCAGATAAAAAAGATGAATTTTATAGAATAATAAATATTTTATCCGATATGCCAAAACAGAATATTGCATTACTTGTATCAGGAAGAGAGGGTCCCTTCCTCGCAAACTTAAAATGCAATACTGTAGTTAATAATAAAGATAATATTAAAGATGTATATGAATAAATTAATATTTTTATAATTATATAAATACTTGAGACTGTGCTAGTGAAGCTGAAGGAGACATCAAGAGCTACAGCCTCTCCACCCGGGAGATAATGGTCGAGGGCATTAGCAAAGCCGTAGAAAGCCATAAATCAATAGGCTTCATCTGACGCTCCACACAGGATGATCGCTAATACCCCGTGCACTCCCGATAGTTACTTTAGCGCCCAGAAACTTGGGTAGCTTGTTCTCTGTGCTCAGAGAGTGTCCCTTTACGGGCCGTGAAGCCCAGGCTCAGGCCCTAGGCGAGGCCTGTCCCGATCCAGATATTAGGGGGTGCAGTAATAGAGGCCCGGGCCGGCGGAGTTAGCGGTATCGCAGGATATGAATATCGTCTCAACGTTATCTGTATGTCGTGATGGCCGCCGGATCTCTCGGGCGAGGCCGCTGTTAGCGATATATATGATGTTCGGCGGTTCCAAACCTGGGTGTGACAGAGAATGCTTTTTGCGCGAATTGGAGATACATGGGAAGCACCGTGTAATAGAGAGGTGGTGGGATCTTTCTTGTCTCTAGACCTTATGAACCTTGGCCTGCTGATAGCAGAAGCCGCGGGAGCGCTGTCTAGCCTATTGGTTGTCCCCGTTGTCTATTTATTGCAGCCCTGCTCCTCGATAATAGCTTCATACTAACCGGGCGACTGCTACGAGCCCTCGCGTCGGTAGTGTTTGCTTCTATCTTATTGGAGGTAGGGAAAGATCGAGGAAAGATGAGAGGCACGGAACGGAACGGGAGCCGGGGAAAGAACTAGATATCCGTATCCGTGCCTCTCTGAATATAATAATGCATATTAAAGGTTGAAGGTGTAGCATGCCCTCCTTGGCCCGGATGCTCCTGAGAGGGACTGGCCGAGGGCGGAGTTAGGGCCTACGCGCTTGTGGGCGAGATCCCTCTTTTATCTCTATTATGCTTTAGACGCTAGCTCTGCGAACCTTTCTATTAGCCTGTCCACGTCCACGGCTTTACCGTGGTAGGTCATCATGGGGTCGGCACCATCCTCGCCGTATT
>JALSOR010000137.1 GCA_026986415.1 Acidilobaceae archaeon | reverse complement strand
CTTCTTCGAACCGCCGCCCGTATGGGGGATCGGTTTTCGAGCTTTGCTGGCTCGCTCCCGGACTCGTTCTGGGAAAACTATCTGCAGGGGAGGATTAGTTTAAGGTATCTTCTATCCGTTGCGTTACGGAAACCTGGTCTGATAAAATATTTCTTATAGTTCTTTTATCTTTTCTATTTTTGCTAGTACTGCGTCTAGAGTTCCAGCTTTACCTTTCCTGCATATAGTATACTCTATCCTGCCTCCTACCACCCTGAGCTCGGCTGTGAGAAACGGCTCATTTATAATAATAGTATCATTATTCATATCTACCTTGTACCCTTCAAATTTTAGCTTCCTATATACTGCTTCAGCCGTTATTTCCTCTCCCTTACCGCCTTTAGCCTTGTTTTCGAGCCTGTCCAACTCTATCCTTATTGCTTCTGCTAGGGAGGGGCATGCGTCCTTGTATTTCTCATAGGCCCGTTTCAGGATGGCTATGAGAACCCACTCAATATTCATTTTTTCCGCGTAATCTTCGAGATCTCTCCAGTCCTGGCTTTTGAGAAAATCGTGGAGCCTGGATGGATCGCCGCCATAGATACTGTATCTGTACTTGTCCTCGGCCCTCCCAAGCCTTTTGCGTAGCTCGCTGAGAGCGCTTGCGGGAATCTTCTCAATGTTCTCCGAGAGAATCTTGTTCACTATATGCCTTGTAAAGTCTACCTGCACGTTACACTCTTTTCCAGCCATGCCCGGAACACCTAGGACATGTAGATGGGTGGCAGAGGGGAATTACTGTATAACCTCGGCCCATACTGTTCTGCCGGAGACCCTTCTCACTCTAACATGCACGATACTGCCAGGACTAGCCTCTCCTTCCTCGATGATAACGGTATAGCTCCCGTACCGGCCTGTTGGGTTTCCATCGTCATCCTGGCCCGTTACGCGGACTCTTAGAGTATCGCCCACCGATATTCTGCGCTGGCCAGTGTTTTCTTCCGGCCTCCTGTATGTGGGGTAAACACTATACCTCCTCATGTCAGTACTATAAACGTCCTTTTTTGCTTTCTTTTTTCTAACCAACCGATATCCCCGGGTCTTCTCACTCTTCTCAGTGCTATGCGCTTTTGAGTGTTGAATGCCAGCGCTATTATATTATAGTGGTCTGTCCTGTATATTTTATGGTGGGATTCCCTATAGGGCGGGAATATTGAACGCCAAAATGCTAAGTAAAATAACAATTATAGTTGTTTTGGTTATATTAGCCTATGCCGGAATATGTGTTGGGGAGAGAGCATACCATCTAGCATCATCCTACTATTCTCACGGCGACAATTATGTTAGTGACGAGATCTACTATGTTGATACTGCTAGAAGATACCTGATTAATATATTTAAAATTAAAATTAATTATTATAATATGAGTGGTTCTACAGATAGCAACTATTTCAACCTAGAACACCCACCCCTAGGCAAGTACATAATAGCCCTTGCAATGGTAACCTGCGGAGACAAGCCTGTATGCTGGAGGCTTCCAGGAATAATAGAAGCATCACTCCTACCCTTAATTATCGGCCTAGCATCATACCGGGTAGCCAGACTATATAATGTGAACCATCCCGAGATTGTAGCACTTATAGGTGGCCTGGCGGCTGCCTCGAACAGGATCGTTTTTATGGATGGAAGTGTGGCTCTACTCGACATACATATGTCCTTCTTTGGCGCTCTGAGTCTGCTGGCTCTAGCCTATGATCGTCCTAGGAGTGCTGTCATACTTGGCGTGTTATCTTCTACTGTTAAAATGACTGGTGTCGTGTTCCTGTTCGCCGTGTTCATATATTATATTGTTAAAATAAAATCTTTTAATAAAAGAATAATAGATCTTGTTATTGTGCCATTGCTGGTTATATTGCTTGTCTACCTCCCACTAATATATTATTTTGGACCGATCGAAATAATAAAGGAGACAATCGACGCTCTCAAATGGTTTAGCACAAGTAGGCCGCCGGGACCACCTGTCAGCGGGCCGCTCGGCTGGCTCGTAAACAGCAACCCGTTCTACTTCAACTACAACATGGTATATTCGGCCGCCGTTATGACACCGCTCGTCTCTCTTGCCGGGTTCGCATCCAGCCTGGTGATGGTTGGCGTCTTTACCGATAAACTCGTGGACAAGGGGGATCCTCCGTGGGCGTACGGTTCTATTAGTGTTGCGGCAGTTTTCCTCTTGTTCGGACTACTTTACGCTCTCGGGAACCACACCTTCTATAGCTTCTACGCTGTCGTTCTCGTGCCAGGCCTGTCGCTAAGCCTAGCAGAGATTGCCTCATACGTTTCCAGCCTGGAGGGGTAGCTGCTATGAGGAGAGGTCCTATAACGATAGGTGTTGTCCAGCTTAAGAGGTTGTCCGGCTGGGAGGATTCGCTCGGTAGGGCTGTAAGCCTTATTGAAAAGACATATGATGTGCTTTCTCAGGCCGATATTGTCTTGTTCAGCGAGAATTGGCTTACCAGGAGGCCGTTAAGTGTTGATATTATATATCGGGTTGCCGACACGCTTTCGAAGCTTTTGCACAGATATAGTATAGGAATACATTATATTAATGATAATAATAAAATAAAAAGTATTGGTTATCTAGTCGAGGGTAACCGTATAATTAAGATCTGCGAGAAGATCTTTCCGAGCCTAGCTGTAAGTGAGAGGGGACACGTGGAGGGTGGATCATACCATGGACCCTTCACTGTTAGAGGGTGGAAGATCGGCTGTATCGCTTGTGTCGACATATTCTACCCTGAGGTTTCTAGGCTCCATACTCTAGAGGGGGCCGATATACTATACAACCCAGCATCCATACCTGCAAACCGCGTAGACCTCTGGCATTCCGTATTACGTACCAGAGCGGCAGAGAACACCGTCTATAGTGTCGGGGTTAACGGGACAGGATTCCAGTATCCAGACGGCCGTGTAACGGCGGGTGGGAGTGCAGTGTTTGCCCCTGACGGCACGGTGGCCGGTAAGTGTGGGAGCGGGGAATGCGTTTCACTGTTCACATTAACTACAGATAAAATCTTCAGTGCCAGGTCTAGGTGGGCATTCTACGATGATCTCAGCATGAAACTGAGAGGATTTTACTCCATCTTGCAGAGTGAAATATCAATAATACAAGAGCACGCATACAATACTGACTAACAACTGGGTGTATTGGTTATGGTGGAGCCGGCTTTAGTTGAACCAGAGAACCAGAAGCAAAGAACTCTTCTAGAAGCACTGTGTAGCAATAACATTAGCCTTGTAGGGGTTTTCGGCCCGACAGGCACTGGTAAGAGCCTTCTGAGCCTATCATGCGGTATAGCGCAGGTAAGCGGGGGCGTATTCGGCAGGCTTGTGGTTTCCAAGCCGATAGTTGTTTATGAGCATGGGAGTGCGGGTAAGAGTAGTATTAGTCCTCAATACTATAAAGAACAGGTCATTGATTACATGAGGGATCTCGCATCTGCATTCCCCGACATGCACGAGAAACTGACCGTGCTCCTAGAACAGGGGAGGGTAGAAATAGTTGACCCGTACCATCTCCGTGGGAGAAGCTTTGATAATTCGTACATACTGCTCGATGACGCCCAGAACCTTGAGGCCGATGCTGTCGTGGAAGCCGTAACTAGGCTGGGAAGGAATAGTAAACTTGTCATTGTGGGGGATCCAATACTTCAAAGCTCTAATCCTGATAATGGCGCTGTGCTGGGCAGGGATGTTTTGCGGGAAGAGGAGGAGGCCGTAGTTATAGATTTTGGGCTTAAAGATATTGTTAGGCCGGGTGCCAGGCGCGGTGTTAGACTCCTATTCGAGCTCAGGCTGAGGAGAAGAGCCCTGAATTCCGACGAGGAGCACATCAGAAACCTGCTTCGAGTATATGCTCCTGACGCCGATATTATAACCGTCGTTTCTCTAGTTGAATTAAAGAAAAAATATAACATTACACAGGATCACGTGCCAGACGCGGTAGTCATAGTGAAAAAAGGCCATGCCGCTAGGACTATCGGAGTAAAGGGTGAGCGTATAGGGAGAGTAGAGGAAGAGACGGGACTCACCCTTAGAGTTGTGGAGCTAACACTAGACTTGCGCGAGTATGTTAGAGCCGTACATCCTGTGGCCTGGCTGCATAGTAAGATTATAGATATAGACCTGGAAGGGACAGATGTTGTAGCATATGTTAGCAAAGAACATTTAGGGCCAGCTATAGGCCAGAAGGGTGTATACGCCAGGTTTATGAACGACTTCTTCAAAACAATACTCGGAGCGGGCTTCCTCGTTAGAGAGGCTATACCACATAAAAAGGCTAGGCGGGAACGGAGGAGGACGCGTTAATCCTCTTCCTCATAAAGCTCAACTACTATTCTCGCCTTAACCTTCTCTTTAGAGAAGGGCGGGACATTCTCTCCCAGATCAACAGCAAAGACGACCTGGTTACCTAGGTCGTCAGTAAACTTTACCTCGGCAACGTAGGATGGGCGCGGTCCTCCCTCCTCGACCATCCGCATCATCGCCTCATATATCCTGGAGAATGCCATCTGCAGCGATATTGGACTGCTGAAATCCTCGGGTTTTAAGGATATAGTTGCTATATTCTTCATAACCCTACCAATCTTTGCTTCGCCCGTATAGTCTTTCTTCACCTGTGGCTCCTCCACCATGCCTGGACACCTTGGATCCTAATACTTTATTGTTGAGAACCGGAGTATTATGCGTCCATTCTATTCTGCATCGTTGAAGGATAATAAGGATACATCGAGCACCCAATAGGGTCGGGGGACATATATGAGCGAGCAGCAGGGCCATGTCATGGTCCTATCACGGCCAGAACTAGCATCTAAAATTAAGAAAATAGAAGAGAAATGGCAGAAAGAATGGGAGGCACATAAAATATTCGAGGCTGATCCTATTCCTGGGAAGAAGAAATTCTTCATAACATTTCCCTTCCCCTACACTAACGCTCTACCACACCTCGGAAGCGCGTTTACAGTGCTCAGAGTAGACATCATGGCCAGGTATAAGAGAATGAGAGGCTACAACGTGCTCTTCCCCCAGGGCTGGCATGCCACTGGAGGTCCCATAGTCGCTTCGGCACTACGCCTCAGGGACGGCGATGAGAAGATCATACGCACCCTTAAAATGATGGGTGTCCCGGACGAGGAGATCCCGAAGTTCAAAGATCCCGCATACTGGGTCTACTATTTCACTAAAGGCTGGAAAAAAGACTTCAAACGCTACGGGCTAAGCATAGACTGGAGGAGAGAGTTCTTCACCACCAGTCTGAACCCGCCTTATAGTAAATTCGTGGAATGGCAGTATCTCAAGCTAAAAGAGAAGGGACTCGTAAAGAAGGGGCGCCACCCGGTTGTCTGGTGTCCACGCGAGAAAAAAGTTGTAGGAGACCATGACAGGCCCGACGAGTATGCTGGGATAAGCCCTGTAGAGGCGGTTATAGTAAAGTTCCGCGATGAGAATGGAACAGTATACCCTGCACTAACGTTCAGGCCTGAAACGGTTTTCGGTGTAACCAACATCTGGGTAAACCCTGACGCTGAATACATCAAGGCCGAGGTTGACGGTGAAGAATGGATCCTCAACCAGTACATGGCTGACGAGCTCGCAGATCAGAACCATACTGTTAATGTTCTGGGAAGGATAAGCGCGAGAGAGCTTATAGGCCGCACTGTTAAGAGCCCGGTCGGAGATAAGTGGGTGCTCATCCTACCGGCAAGCTTTGTCGACCCTGAGCTTGGAACCGGGATTGTTATGAGTGTCCCAGCGCATGCCCCCTACGATTATGTGGCCCTCCTAGACCTTAAGAGGAACCCCGAGATCCTAGAGAAATACGGAGTAAAACGTGAGATCCTTAACACTATCGAGCCTATACCCCTTATACGCGTGCCCGGCTACTCTAAGATCCCAGCCCGCGATATTGTGGAGTCCATGAAGATTAAAGACCAACATGAGAAGGAGAAACTGGAAAAGGCCACGAAAGAGATCTATTCTAAAGAATACCATATGGGGGTGCTCCTAGAGAATACCGGCCAGTTCAGCGGCCTGAAGGTCAGCGAGGCCAAAGAAAAGATCATCGAATGGCTGGAATCGACAGGTTCAGCGCTGAGAGTATATACACTGCCCGAGAAGGTTTATTGCAGGTGTGGCGCGAGAACCCATGTTAAAATCGTCGACAACCAGTGGTTCCTCGCCTATAGCAGCCCTGAGTGGAAGGCTAAAGCCCACAAGGCTGTAGATAAAATAACGTTCTACCCCGAGAGTCTACGCGAAATCTTCCACAGGATAATAGACTGGTACGACGACTGGGCATGCACGCACCAGAGAGAGCTGGGCACTCCCCTTCCCTGGGATCCAGACTGGGTCGTCGAAAG
>JALSOR010000136.1 GCA_026986415.1 Acidilobaceae archaeon | reverse complement strand
CCTATCGAGCATTTGCCCCTCCCGCGTGGGGCCCAATCCCCTTTTCGCATCGACATGCCTCGCGGCCCAGCCGTCCAGCACGTCAGCAATATAGGATGCGAGAATAAGCTTCGCCGCCAGGAATGGGTGGCCCATCGCGGCAGCAACGAGCGATGACCCTGCAACTGCTCCTCCTGCCAGCGTAATGGTGTCTGCTACTCTTACCAAAACTGTCTCACCAGCCCTCCTAGTATTGCGAGCGCTAGTCTAGGTGTTTTAACAAGGACGCGTACACCAGCAATTAGGCCGCGTGGCGTTGCTAGAAGCGTTTTCAGCATGCTATCATGCATATCGTAGTCTATCCTACCCTCAAGGATCCTATCGATGCCCGCCGAGGCGGCCGCGTCTATAATTACAGACAGGCTCTTGGAGTTTAGAAGCCTGTTGAACAGTAAGTATTGCTTGTGGAGCCTCCTCCACACAGCATTGTACGCGAGTAGTAGTGCCCTGTTAAGCGTGATTCCGCGCGCTAGATTATTGGAGAGCTCCCTGACGTAAAACGCTGTAGGCCATAGCCCTCCTCCTGTAAGCGGCTTGTTGAAACCTGCGGTATCGCCCACCGGTATTATTCCCCTACTGGCGTGGCTGGGGGGCCTGCATGGGGGGCCATGCAACACCAGCCCCCCATACCTTGCTATTATCTTACTGTTCCCCTCCAGGGATAGGGCCAGTAGTCTTTCGATTGATGCGATAACAGCGTTGCTTCTAGGCGCCTCAGCCCCTATTATTATCCTGTTCGGGCCTAATGGTGCAACCCATGAATAGTAGGATCCTTCAATGTCTGGGAATACTATTACTTTTAGACTCGTCCCCGCGCTACAGTTGCACTCAACGTTTAGGCCGTAATAGTTTCTAGTATAGCAGTTCCATCCGCCTATTAGGTTCCGCCCTCTCAGTCCTGCGGCAACTATAACGCTAGAGTATGCGCGTCTCACCCCTTTTTCCGAGGCGATCTCGACGGTTCCCTGCAGCGGTTTTACTAGGCTTATTCTTTCTCCTAGCATGATCTCTGCTCCTTCTCTTATAGCTTCTCTTGCCAGGTCCTCCTCTAGTCTCGGCCTGTTGACGTGGACTACCGGGCTTGTCGGGGTTATTCTTAGCTGGTTGCCGCTAGAATTATTTAATATTAGTAGATTTTCATATTTCATATCGGTATTTGACAGTGCCGGCCTGCCGATAATCCTGGCTGTAGCATGGCTTATAATACCGGTACAATGTGCTGGCCTGCCGATAGCCTCGTCTTCCTCGTATACTTCAACTCTATATCCTGCGCGGGCGAGCTCCCTTGCAACCATAAGCCCGGAATAGCCTGCCCCTATGACTGCTACACGCTCCAGCTCCGGCCTCCCGGGAGTAGTGGTATAGGTGTGCCGTTGCTTTTGTGTCTAGCTGGCAGTTGAAGGGTTAAAGTTTAATGGCTCCGGGAGGTTACTATTGTGCCTGTTGGGGGTTGGCCTGTTGTCTGAGTGGGAAGAGTTTAACGAGATGATAGAGGAGGGCGAGGGACAAGAACAAGAGACGCTCCCCTACGGTATTAAACCTAGAGACGTTTACTATATGTGTATATTCTGTGGTAATATAATGAAAAAGTCCGAGCTAGACCAGCAGGACAATATAATGTGTAGCAGGTGTGGCGGGAGAATATTCATTAAAATAAGAAGCCCGGTCGTGCCCCCTAGAAGGGTCTACGCTATATGATTATGCTCTTCCTTATTTCATCCGGCCCCTCTTCCTAGTGTCTGCACTATAGGCTAGTAGTAGCGCCTCCTGGACGATCTTTGCGGCGACAACGCTCGTCACGTCATGATTGTCGACCAGAGGGTTTACCTCGACAATATCGAAGCCCGCCAGCCTATCGTCTATTAGCCTGGATAGGATCCTCATCGCGCCGAGAAAGTCTAAGCCCCCAGGCTCCGGTGTTCCCGTGCCAGGTGCTATAGAGGGGTCCAGACCGTCTATGTCGAAGCTCACATAGATGTTCTCGCAGTCCTCAAAACTCTTCATTATGTATGACGCCACGTTCACGGGGCCCATTCTTACAATATCCACTGGTGTAAAGTACAGTATATCGCTTCTAGACTTAGCTAGAAGTATCTCCTCTTGCGAGTAGGCTCTAACACCTATGTAGGCTATCCTTTTAGGTCTCACCTCTTCCAGCACGCGTCTCATCACGCACGCATGGCTGAGCCTGTTCTCCAGGTAGACGCTCCTCAAATCGAAATGAGCGTCGAAGACCGCTAGACATAGGTTATTAACGTTTAGCCCTTGAAGCGCGCCTAGCGTTATAGTGTGTTCCCCGCCTATGAGGAACGGTTTTTTCCCTCCACCGGCGATCTCGCCTACAACCCTTCTGAGCCTGTCCAGGGTTCCAGGCGTATAGCCTATCGTCACGCCCAGGTCTCCCAGGTCGGAGTAAGGTACAGACTCTAGGAAGGCCTCAGGAATAGTATACCCGTTCGACTCTATGTTCATGCTGGCCTCTCTCACTCGTAGCGGTGCGAACCTGGTCCCCGGCCTATAGCTTCCCGTATCGTCGAGCGGGACCCCTACTATCGCGTAGTCGGCGCTCTCGAAACTCCTGTCGGCACCCCCGAACTTCAGCGGGCGCTTTTCCAGGTAGAGGTCTAAATACTCCATTCGGCCTCCCTCCTTTTTACTGGCAACCTACCTCTTGGGGAGACTGGGTTCCACACTATATATCAGGGACGCTCTCTGCTTCACGTGGGAATAAATTAGAGTGTAGGGGTTAGCCATGGCGGAAGACAAATATTCGAAAATAATGGAGCTAGCTAAGAGGAGGGGCTTCTTCTGGCCCAGCTATGAAATATATGGTGGCGTGGCGGGCTTCTACGATCTCGGCCCCTACGGCGTTCTACTCAAGAATCGCATAGTTGAGAAGTGGAGGAGATTCTTCGTCGCAGATCATAGCAACTATGTGGTTGAGATCGAGACCCCGATCATAGGCCCGGACAAGGTGTATATTGCGAGCGGCCACGTGGAGAACTTCACAGACCCCATAGTCGAATGCTTGAAGTGTGGGAGGAAGTTTAGAGCGGACCACCTAATAAAGAACGCTCTAGGCATAGACGTTGAGGGGGCCACACCGGAAGAAATGACAAATATAATAAGGGAGAACAATATTCGCTGCCCGGTATGCGGTGGCCCGCTAGGCGAGGTTAGAACGTTCAACCTCCTCTTCAAAACACAGATAGGCCCCTACGAGGGGAATACCGGGTATTTCCGCCCCGAGCTCGCCCAGGGGATGTTTGTAGCGTTCAAGAGAGTATACGAGGCTATGCGGTCTAGAATACCCTTAGGGATCGCCCAGGTGGGTAGGGTAGGGAGGAACGAGATAAGCCCTAGGCAGGCTATGATGAGGCTCAGAGAGTTCAACATTATGGAGATGGAGTATTTCATGGACCCTGAGGATCCCGAGGGGAGCTGCCCCTTCTTTTACAGGCGAGAGAATGCCAGGCTTAGAATACTCCCCTACAATCTAAAGGTTGAGGGGGGAGAGCCTGTAGAATATACTGTCGCCGAGGCGGTGGACGAGGGGGTAATAATTCATAGATGCCTAGCCTACTGGATGGCTGTTGCGAACGATTTTATCCAGAGCATAGGCGTACCCTACAGTGAAATATACTTCGAGGAGAAGGGTCCGAAGGAGAGGGCCCACTATTCAAGCCAAACCTTCGACCAGCTGGTCCGTGTCTCCCGCTGGGGCTGGGTTGAGGTTTCAGGCCACAGCTATAGGGGCGATTACGACCTATCGAGACATATGAAGTTCAGCGGGCAAGACCTAACAGTTTTCAAGCCTTATCCCGAACCCCGGGTCGAGACAAGGACCGAGTACTTCGTCGATAAGGCGTATGTGGGGAGAACGTTCAAGAGCAGGGCGAGAGAGGTTTTCAGGCTCCTCGAGGGCGTGGGCCAGGAAGAGCTTGCCCGCGCGGTGCGCGAGGGGAAGCCCTTAAAGCTGGGCGATATAATTATACCGCCAGACGCGATCAAAACAAAGAATGTTAAAGTGAAAATCTCGGGGAAGAAGTATATACCGCATGTTGTCGAGCCGTCATTCGGTGTTGAACGGGTAGTGTATGTCGCGTTTGAACACGCCTATAGGGAGAAGGAGGGCCGCGTCATACTCTCCTTCCCACGCGATATAGCACCGGTCCAGGTGGCCGTTCTTCCTCTCGTAGAAGAGGAACCTCTCCTGAAAAAAGCTATGGACGTCTACCACCTCCTTAGAGAATCCGGCTTCTACGCGGTTTACGATGATACTGGAAGTATAGGGAAGAGGTATGCTAGATACGATGAGATCGGCGTGCCGGCAGCAGTAACTATAGACTTCCAAACGCTCGAGGACGATACAGTTACTGTCAGGGATAGAGACTCCTGGCGTCAGGTCAGGGTTCCAGTTACCGTTCTACCCGAAAAGTTGAAGCTATACATTAACGGTGCCTCACTAGAAGAGTTAGGCGAGCCTGTTAACAGTTGAAGACAATGGGTACAGCTTACTTTTAAGAGCCCCCAGAATAACATAACTATATACGACTACAGCCTAACCGGCACGCGCGAGGGATGAATACCATGCCCGAGGAGAAGCCAGAGGAGAAGAATAATGTTGAAATCAAAATAGAAAAGCCCCCGCTAGGTAAGCTTCTCGCCACTATACCGCCTGCGAGCAGCCTGAAAGCTAGGCAGAAAAAGATAAGCGAGAAGCGTATTCGCTTAAAGTACGACTATTCGCTTGAAAGAGAAGAGGCGAAAATAAACCCCTCTCTTGCTAGGACTCTCGGTATAACAGATCTCCTCGAGATCACGGTCGCGAGAAGGCATAGGTTCGTGTTCAAGGCGATAGTGGACGATAGTGTGGAGGAGGACAGGGTTCACGTTAATCCAGACCTAATGGAGGAGCATGGTATAGCTGATAATAGTATAGCTACTGTCCGAGCGTACAAAGGCTCCGAAAAGCTCGGTGTCAGGCTCAGCGTGTAAGACCTCCGGATATCGCCTTCTAGTATCTCGTTATTACATGTTTCTTAACCTGTTTGACTATAATACTTATTCGGATAATGCATGGGAGCAGTATGGTGTGTTTGCATGAGCCGGAACGCTGATAAGGAAGAGGAAATTTTAAAGTATATTGTTGAGATAGTTTCCAGCACGCTAGAGGATCTCTTGGAGCTCGACAGGCAGCTTATCTCTGCCTCGGCCCGTGCCCGTGCATCGCCCGAATCGGAGGAGAGCAGTGCTCTCCTTGCAGGACTCTTGGCTTCAGGATCCCAGGCTAGGATGAAACTGATAGAGCTTGTGAACAAGGCTATAAGTATCGTCTCTTCTGATAGCCTTAACAGTATTCCTAGGGATGTTCTAGATGACCTCTTAGCTTTGAGCGGCTACTATGCGATGGGAGGCTATAAAACAGATCTCAACGCTATATCTACCGCGTCCAGCGTTGTCGACACTGAGCGTAGCGTCAGGCTTGTTAATCTTTTAAAGAGTGACTTCCAAAGATTATATAATATTCTAAATAAGAAGCTATCATAACAGTCCGACCAGCGGCAACCCTCTACCTACACGGGCTACAGATTTAAACCTAGCAGGCTCTAACCATTACTAACCGGCTGCCAGATTCGACGGGCCAGCCTGTCGGCTCGTTTGGAGTAGTACAGGTGCAAAGAAATGTATGCTGGTACGGGTAATCTCAGCAAGACAACAATAATAGAACAGCTGATCTACATGTCCAGAGAGTTAGACTCTCTTGTGAGCACGATCCTGAGGACGCTTGGCAATGAAGGCAGCCTTCCCGAACCTCTAGTCTTAGACAAGATATACCGCCAGGACGTGCAACTCTCAAAGGGTAGAATAGATCAGGCCTCGGCTAGAATATTAGAGTTTATCGCTAGTGGCAGGATGGGCCTTATAGACACAAAAGAGTTTTACATATCAGTCACCATGAGGTTCGTGAAGATCATGGATTACGTCTCGGCTGCCGCGCATAGGATGCTTCTCGCCAGCAAGAAGCTGGGAGAGCAGAGCGCAAAGTACTCCCAAATAAACAATAATCTGCGCCGGCTCCTGAAAACGCTCGAGGACTCCCTATTCGAAATATCCAGTATCGTGCGCGGCCTGACCTCGATAGTGCGTGGTAACATTGAAATACTCAAATCTCTAGAGTCCAAAGCCGACAGGGTCAAGCTTCTAGAAGAGGAGGCGGACGAGCTTTACAGGGCCAGTCTCGAGGAGATACTCGATCTTGCAGAATCGTTTAAAGCCTACGCCCTCTACAGGGAAATGCTTGACAAGCTTGAAGATGCGATCGACGAGGCTGAACGGATAGCTACAGACCTCAAAATACTAGCGTTATCGACCGCGTACGGCTAGCCTGTTAGGG
>JALSOR010000135.1 GCA_026986415.1 Acidilobaceae archaeon | reverse complement strand
AAGTGAAGGACTGTTACAGGAAGGTTTTGGAAGAGCGTATCATAGACTATCTGAGAAGGTTCGGGGACTACTATGATGGGTTCGCAGCCTATCTTAGATGGGACAGCGATAGCTGGCACGCGCTCCACAGGGCCGCATCCAGGCTCGGCCTGTCAATAGAGAACCTGGCCCCCCATAGCGTGCCGGAAGGGGAGATAGCGCAGGCTGGCCTTGGGCTCGGATACGATGAGGACCCTGATATTGTGCTTGTGACCGGCACAGCACTGTCAATGCTGAGGAGAGGGATAGAGAGGAGACTGGGTTGAACTGTCCAGTTTATGTGTCTTTAGTCGCTCCAGTTACCATAAGATAACAAAATTAGTATTTTTAATTAAAATATTATTTATAATATTATGCCGAGACCTCTCGAGGCCGCATCCGAAAGCACGCCGAGACCCGGCGGGAGCCTCCCAGGCCTCGGTTTAAGCCCGCACTCCCTACAATGGTTTGCGAGCAGTATTTCCTCCTCCCCAACACTTATCCACGGCTCGAGCATAGCGGCTAGGCCCTGAAGCCCACCTTCAACCTTATAGTTGGTATACCTCTCCACGATTCTCGAGAGCTTCTTATATATCTTCTTCGCATCCCGAGAAGGCAGTGTTACACCGTTAGGTCCCGGTCTAGCTTTGGATACGAGCAGCTCGAGTATAAGGCCTAGGATGAGAGTCCTCCTATAGGTCTCCCTTACCTCCTCCCCGTAGAGCGGTACAAGCACTGTTCTCAGGAGCTCATTCCTAGAATACTCGAGAAGGGCTAGATGAGGCACGGGCTGCTCGCTTCCCGAAACCGCTTCGGGGTCAGTATGTAATGCTTCAAGTTTTAGAATTTCAGTTTCAATAGAATCACCGGATGACAGCAATATTAAGTGTTCTGCCTCTGCACTGTACACCTCTCCTGCCAGGTTTTCATCGATATACTCCGGGGGCTCCACCGTATCCCCCGTCCTTCGTACGGAAAGCGGCATGGTAAACCCTACGCTCAGCCCCCTACCACTGTCCAGGGGGATTATGGTCTGGTTGCCCCTGCAAAGCTCCCAGGATCCCGGATTTCCGCGGACATGGATTTTCAGGAGGCTGGAGTGGATCAGGCTCCTAGCGTCGAGGCTTGGAGGGTTTGCCGGGCACGATTTGATGGGTGCCCCCCTCGCGTATTCTAGGGGGTCGTAGTGGAAGTATTTTGGGCCTACACGGTAAAGGTAGAGCCTATCATCGCCAAGCCCCTCAATGCCTGGAACGTGTAGGAGTGTATAGTCGCTGAAGAGTATGACCACTTTCGAGAATACCCCTCCAGGACCCCAGTTAAGGGGAGTATTCAGAAGCCCGGGCCCGTAAACAAAAATCCTGCCGCATCCGTCGTGGAGCCTCATATCGCCCAGCCACTTCCTATTCCAGAGCGGACAGTACGCTCTCATACCACTAAACGGCAATACCCTATCACCTCCCTCCATCCTGCCGGGCCCGCGAAATACTGGCTTGCCATCCACAAACGCCGGGCTTGATTGTATGGCTAAACCGGTCCCAGGCGTTCCCCGCCCTTCGAGATAGTATACGCTAGACGAGCCGCCGGGCAGGCGCGTCTAACCTGGGGTTTACACTATCCATTCCGGCCTCTATTCTACAATAAAAACTGGGCAGTAATGCCTAGCTAGTACCTGGAAACACTACTATGAGAGGGACGATAGTGTTGGGAGCGAGGAGAGTTGAAATAATAGCTCCGAGCCATGTTCACGCCGGGAACCCGGACCTGAACGGTGGGATGGGCAGGCTCTACGGTACCCTAGGCTATGCCCTCGAAGAGCCCCGGCTGCGTATAACAGCGGAGAGGGGAGGCACAGGCATCTTAGGGACCCGGAGGAGGGACGCGCACGAGATCTATGATATGCTGTCCGAGAGGTACGGGTGCGATCTCAAGTTCAGGGTACACGAGGAGATCCCTCCCCACGTGGGCCTAGGCTCCACGACAGCCCTATACCTCTCGCTCGCCCATGCTTTCGACATACTATGCGGGAACGCTAGCACTCCCATCGCCGAGCTCGCCAGGCTTACAGGCAGGGGGTCGCCCAGCGGCCTCGGACTATACAGTTACATGTACGGGGGCATGCTCTACGATGGCGGCATAAGGCCTGGAAGCAGGGAGCTCCCACCCCTAGTATTCAGGGCGGAAGTGCCAGGATGGTACAGGCTGGTAGTGCTGCTACCAGAACAGCTACAGGCTAGGGTCGGCCAGTATAAGAGGCTAGAGTCTGAGGGCCTCTTAGATAGGCCTCCCAGGATGGATGAGGCGGCCGCGGACAGGGCTAGCAGGATGGTTCTCATTGGGGTCCTCTCGAACGCGGCGGGAGGCCGCTGGATGGAGGCTTTCTCGTGGAGCGGGCGCTTCAACAGGTATCTTGGAGCGTACTGGTCCCGCTGGCAGGGCGGGATCTACTGTTGTAGCGAGGTCGAGGAGATAGTATCCGAGCTTGAGAGTCTAGGCGTTACCGGGGTCTCCCAGAGCAGCTGGGGGCCTGTAGTGTATGGGTTCTTAGACGAGAGGACTATCAACACTAGGCTGGTCACCACTAGGGTTTCACGCGTCCTGGAAAGGCATGGTGGGGGCAGGGTTTGGATCACTAGAGTGGACAACCGGGGGGCTAGGGTGAGGGTTTATGGTTAGGGTTGCCGGTGTAGACCCTGGTACTGGGAGTATGGACGTTCTAGTCTATGACGACGATACTGGCAGGATCCTGTACGAGGAGGCGGTCCCCAGGGCAAGGGTTACCGCAGACCCCAGCATAGTGTACAGTCTAGTAGAGAGTCTTACACTAGAGTACGGGCTAGAAGCGATAACAGCGCCGAGCGGCTACGGGATACCGCTTAAGAGGGCACAGCTTGCCAGCACAGCAGAGATATGTGAGGCGACATTCGTGCACTGCAGGGACCTAGAGGAGACACACCAGATCCACGGGCTGAGAAGGCTAATGCTAATGTTCAAAGACTCAGACCTCCCAGCATACTTCACCCCCGGCGTGATACACCTGCCGAGTGTTCCCGAATACCGTAAGGCGGGCCGCATAGATATTGGCACCGCCGATAAGGTCTACACCGTGGCGGCCGCCCTCGCGGTCCTGAAGAGCCGTGGACTGAAGCCTAGAGACGTGAACGCTATAGTGGTCGAAGCGGGGAAAGCCTACACCTCGGCCATCCTAGTGGAAGCCGGGGAGATCGTCGACGGCATTGGGGGGACAATGGCGTGGTGGGGCTGGACAGGCCACGGCTTCATAGACATGGAAACATGCTACATACTATCAACGCTCAGGCCCCAAATGCCTAAACGCTACCTCTTCCAGGGGGGAGCCTCCCATATAGCTCCGGAGAGCCTCCAGCACAGGGTCGCATCCGAGGCTATAGCGAAGACTGTGGCCCCCCTGCTCGCCGTCGGCAGGCCAGACTACGTAGTCCTGTCGGGACGGCTTTTCCGCGGGGCCGACAGTGCTGTGCATGCTGAGATGCTTAACACGCTATTATCTAGGCTATCCAGCAAGCCTAGAACCCTCCTGCTAGAAGAGGAGACGCCAGCAACGGTCAAAGCAGGCGCCTATGGCGCGGCCATAATCGCGAGCGGGATAGCCGGCGGGAAGCATTCAGACATTATAGAAGCGCTCCGCCTATGGGAGTCGAGGGGATCAGTCTTCGACCATCTAACCCCGTGGGGGGTCAGCGGCGAGGCCCGCCGCTACTTCTCATCCTGTCTTCGAGCCGGCTGAGGATAAACCTGCAGTCAGATATTACCTCCTCAAGGCTCATAGCATCCCTCTCAACACTATCCCTAACACGTTTAACATACTTCTCCATATATTCGGCGACAGCCTCCCTATAGAGGCGTAGCTCTTCCCCGCTGATAACAGGGTTTAAACCGTTACCGGCCAGTATTGACTGGCAGTCCTCCAGCTCCCTTGTAAGGCTCGAAAGCAGTAGCACGAGCCTGTGCAGGTCGGAGTAGATCTCCCTAAGCCTGAGCTTACAGTCCAGATACGCATGTAGGGCCACACGGTACTTCTCAACAGGATCCCAGGCTATAGGATCTGAGGGGTCCTCATACTTCTCCTCTAACAGGTGGTAATCGTATCCCTTCCTGGCCAGATCCTTTAAAGCATCCTCAACGCTTACACCTTTAATCCTAGCATAGGACTCCACGAGGACAGCCAGATCAGCATCGAGACCTACACGGAGGCTCTTGACGCCTCCATCCTTTCTACGGGATCCTAACGGAAACCTCAAACCGCATCCCCAGGACGGCCTGCCAGTAACGCCACCATTCAGTATAGGGAGGGTGGAGGCAACGATTATACGCGTCCCCCTACCGATCCTCACCTTGCACCGGCAACCGCAACCCTACACATCGAAACCTCAGCCACCCAGTGGGCCGCAATCTCGACCCTAGAAATGCCACTCCGAGGATAGACCCTATAGTTGCAGGGGCCGATCCTCCTCACACGGAAATCCGCTCGCCCGCCACTTAAAGCCCTCAGGGCGGCGGCCACCTGTTCGACGCCTGGATCCCTGGGCCTACCCCCGCAGGGCCCATGAGGGCACTTCCAGCATTTGAGGGAGTGGGAGTCGATGTTGGCCGCGCATGCTGAAGGATAAACCGTGAATCCCATGTTCTCCGCCACGAGCTTCAGCCTCTCCTTGATATCAGTGGCCCTGACGGGCGCCTGACGCCTCGCGTGAAGGGTTTCCGGGAGCCTTGAAGGCGGGATCTCTACGCCGGCCGCGCGGAGCCTTGAAACGATCCCTCTTGTCACCCGGAGGGTGCCCAGCACTATCCTCTCCATGCCCTGCTCGCGCGCATACCTGATGAGGGCCTCATACTCTCCAAGGGGAATACCGGGTATTATGGGCCTAAGGAAGAGTGTAACGTGGAGCCCCATCCTCGAGGCGGCGCCCGCAGCTCTAATCCTATCCTCGGTGCTCGGAGCGTTAGGCTCAAGCCTACGCCCAAGCTCTCCGAGCGCGACCGCTGAGACGAGCACTGATATTCCGGGCTCCCTGGATTTAAGTGCGAGGGCTAGCTCCTCGTCTATAATCGCCTTTGTCGATACCTGGCTTGGGAGCCTGAGCCACTCGTGGACTGTTGAGATATATTCTATTGCATGCTCCCTCGTCTCGGGCAGGAAAGGCTCAGTAACACTACCATAGGCTGCCAGCGTATGGCCCGGCACGACGTAAGGATTGAGAGCAAGGGCATACGCCATTCCTAGCGGGGACAGCGGGTAGGGCCTGGGGGATCCGGGGAACCCCATGTCCCATATGTAACAGTAGATGCACCCATAACTGCAACCGATCCCGGTGTGTATCGTCATACCGCAGGGGCGGGGCTTCCTCCTCGAGTGATGGTCGGCTCTAACTCTGGCTTTCTCACTGGGGTCGAGGAGTGATTCGAGCGTCCTCCTTACGCGGGCCTTCTCGCTTACAAGGCTGACTACTCTATCTTCGAGCTCGTAGCTCAATACTCCCCATCCAAGGATTTTCAGTTTGATGAGAATAATCCTATAATATGTACCCCTAACCATTAAGATGTTCCATGGCGCGCGGTGCTGGAGGGGAGGTTAAACCCGCATTAACGCCTTGAGTGGCACGCCGCAGTGCTCACACGCCTTTCCCTGGTAGGATTATGCTGTGAGGGTTGAGCTGGGCTGACGGTTGAGAGGAGGACCGCGAGTCTATCATTAGGATTAATAGTTGCAGTGGTCACGCTCGTAGCCGTGCGCTTCTACGGTCAGGGGATGTGGCAGTATAATGCAGGCCTCTACTCTATAGCCGTGGTAAGCTTGCTGGTCGCGGCCGGCGCTCTGATAGCGGAGCCTCTCGGCGTGGCGGCCGCTGTGGTCGAGCTAATTCTCGGGTTCCTAGCGGGTCTGGCCGGGGTCCCCTCTGGGGATATCATTGAGAGCCTCGCCGTTATCGGGAGCGTATTCATAATGTACATGGCAGGCCTGGAGATCGAACCGGCAGTCCTCAGAGGAATACTAGCGCCAAGCCTAGCCGCGGGGCTCACAAGCTTTCTTGCACCCCTAGCCGCGGTCTTCCTAGCCCTGAACATGCTGGGGCTTGGAAGCAGGGAAGCCATGCTGACAGCAATAGGCGTCTCGACGACTAGTGTTGCCGTGGTCTACGCTATACTTAGAAGGACAGGACTCCTCCGTAGGAGGACGGGCCAGGCAGTACTCTCAGTAGCTATGGTCGCAGATATTGCCAGCATAATAGCGTTTGTCGTTGCGGGTAGCGGGCACGACTATAGGACCCTACTATATATTATAGTGTTGGGTCTCGCCCCCTTCGCCCTATCATTCATCCTTGACTACGCCGCGGGTGGGGAGGCAGAGTCGGAGCTGAGGATAGTTCTTGCAATACTCGCGGCCGCAAGCCTCCTGGGAGAATACTTCGGGGTCCACGCCATACTCTTCGCGTTCCTCTTCGGCGTTGCAACGAGAGAGACTGTAGCGAGAAGGAGAATCTACGATAAAGTTGCCGCCCTAACATTTGGAGTGCTAGCACCA
>JALSOR010000134.1 GCA_026986415.1 Acidilobaceae archaeon | reverse complement strand
AACAGGCTCTTGATAGTAAGGGCACTTCTAAGGAGGAGGAGCTACCTCTTCTCTATAGTAGCCGTGGTACTGCTACTCTCAACCATAGTACCGGTAGCGTACTGGGCAACGTTCTCAACCTCCACTCTCATGTACGAGAGCAGCGTTAAAGCGTACGCCCCAGACCTCCTCTACGAGACCACGGCCGCCACTGCGCCGAGCAGTTTCATTAATAATCTAACATCGGGTCTAGGCCTTGGAAGCTATAGTAACGGGCTGCTCGGAGAGGCGCTCCTGCTCGAGAACATTACCCGTAGAGCCGCGCCTCCAGACAGTATAAGAGGGCTACCAGTAGCTGGTGGCGCCGGAACCTTCATAGTTTTAAACGTTGGGTCTGTAGCGTGGAACCTCACCTATAAGATCACTAATACTGCTAGTACTGGGCAGGAGGTCGGGGGCCAGGAGAAGCACGCTGTCGTCGTAACAGTAAACCCCGGTGTGAACATGTATAGGAATATAGCGTATAAGAGTCTCGCAGACTTCTACGTGTCCCGCGCCTTAAAATACTCGCATCCGGTAAGTGTTGAAGCCGCTGGAGGCTTATACCTGAACTATACTAGCCTGCCGGTTCGAATCGTATTCTACAAGCCCGGGAGCCTCGGCCTCCTAGGCCTCAAGGTCGAACCCGTAGGGGTTGAGAGGGGAGGGGGGATCCCCGTAATAGTGAACCCTCTCCTATATTATCTATTGGAGAACATTACCGGGTCTCCCCCTACAACAGTCAAGATCGGGCGGGCCGAGTTCAGGATCACAGGCCTGGCGGTGAGCGGCCTGGAGGGATACCTGAAGTATTGGAGCGGTCTCGGCTACTATCCGGCCGGGGAGATATATGTTCCACGGTCAATGCTCGACAGCACTATACAGCTCGTCTCGGACCCCTCCGGCTATGATAGCAGCGAAATAATCCTCTCGCTTATGGAACGGGCTAGACAGTACGGGGTAACACCGAACCTCACAGTATCCGAGGTCAGGAACCTGTCGTCGAGGAGGCTAGTGGTAGTGCCCGATCTAGACGTTCTACTCGTGTCGGGCAAGCCTGTGAAGCCCATCGCGGAACAGGCGCAGAGCTTGGGGTTGAACCTTTCACGGATAGCGCCGGTACTCTCAGCGGGCTGGGAGGAGAACGGGAATGGGACAAGCGGGGCGAAGGCCACGGCTGGGGCGTGGTTCGCCAACTGGTACTCGATAGTCTCGGCCTACACTGTGGTAGACTATAACCCCTACTACCTCGCCAGCAAGGGTACCGCCGTCCTAAACTCCGGCCTGCCAGAACTGTACGATCTCATAAATAACAGGTCGGCGGAAACATACCGGATGCTCGCCCGCATGCTGAACGCCACGGTCCTGCCCCCGCAAACCGTAAGCTTTCCGGCCCCTGGAAATGGTAGCGCGCCCGCCTGCTATTATAGTCCGGGATCTTTCGTCCCCCCGAGAATAGAGCGGCACCAAAACTCTGTGTTCGTGACCAGTTCGTCGGGAGCACCGTTCACTTTGAGGTGCAGGAACGGCTGGTTCCTCATGGGCAGCCTGGCTAGAGACTCCATACTGGACATTGTAGAGTCGAACGGTAACGTGCAGTCCTCCGTCCCGGTCACAATAACATATACTAGCATAATCCCGGGCCTGCTAGTAGTTATGGGGCTCGCTATAGCGACGGGAATAGGCCTCCTGGTAGCGTCTAGCAGGAGATGGCTCGCAGTATACGTGGCCCGCGGGGGAGACCCTGTACGCGCCTCTAGAAGGCTATCGCTGACCCTCACACTGCTCTCACTACCGATCGCAACCCTAGGCTTCGCACTAGTATACTATACTATAGTGGCGGTCTGGGGCGGCCTCGGGGGCGAGAACGTCCTTCTACTCTACGCTGCAAGCCTGGGGCTGGCCGCCGCCACGGTCCTCCTAGTCTCTTATAGTAAGTCCTCCATGCTGAAAACTATAGAGCCGGGCGAGGCTGTGAGGCCTCTCACACTATTACAGCGGAGTAGTGTGAGGGTTGGAGGCCGCGGGATGAGCCTCCTCGCCGCCCTATCAGTAATCGTTATAATCGTAGGGGAGGCCAGGCTGAACCCTGACGCCATATTTAATAGCTCATTGTCACCGCTAGTGTACGGGCTGCTCGTGATAGTGTTCATGATAGCCTTCTTCCTCGGACCCTTCACCCCACTACTCGCACTATACTATTACGGGAAGGCTCTCGCCTCCTCGGAACGGGTGAACCGCCAGCTCTCAAGGGCCACCTCACTAGTCTTCAGGCGCGGCGGGGGCCTCCTGGGGAGGGAGAGCGGCGAGCGGCTCCTCCAGACGGTGCTCGCACCGCTACAGGCGCTGGCAACCTCTATAGGGCTCATGGTTGCAGGGCTCTGGATAAGCAGCGGGATAGTGAGAAACTATATTGGGAGTGGCCTCGCAGCGCTCCTGGCCGCTAATGATATTATCGGTATGAGCGACGTGCAGGGGTTGCAGAATAGTGCGAGGCTCCTCCGCGACGTCGGCTATATAGCTGGTCTCACCTCCATAATAATAGCAGGTATAGCGGTGGTGACCCTCTACTCTAGCATTAAACGGGAGGTGGCTGTCCTCCGGGCCCGCGGGGCGGGGAGGCGTGACACTGCCGGGTTCGTCTACGCCAGCCTCGCACCCCTCCTAGTCTCAAGTATTATCCTGGGCTTCCTCCTCGGGTTCATAGTTGCCGTTGCTTACGATTCAATACTAGGGTTCTTTATCGCGTCATCCTCGAACCTACCGTTAAAGCATGTACCGGTCGGCCTCGCACCCTATACGTGGCTCGCCGCTCCCCGCCCTGGAGATCTGGCTTTCACACTCCTGATTTTCACCGTTATACTCGTCCTCCCCCTCATAGTTATGCTCGAGATGCTCAGGGAGGAGAATATTGCTTCCATCCTTAGAGGATAATCGGGGGTGTCGTTAGAATATGTCCAGCAGGGAGTACATGATAGTGGTTGACAGGGCGATCAAAGTCTATGAGAGCCGGGGAGAGAAGATAACAGCCCTAAGAGAGGTGAGCCTCCGCGTACCTAAAAGGTCCGTGTACACTATCATGGGCCCGAGCGGCTCCGGCAAGACGACACTGCTAAACCTTATAGGCGGGATAGACAAGCCAACCGCAGGCACAATTATTGTCGACAATATCAATGTCAGCAGTCTCACAGGCGAGGACCTCCGCAAGTACAGGCTGCACAAGATAGGATACGTCTTCCAGAGCTACAACCTCGTACCCACGCTCACAGCCCTCGAGAACGTGCTCCTACCCATGACCCTAGCAGGGAGGCCCGACAGGGAGAGAGCGCTGGACCTGCTCCGCCAGGTCGGGCTCGAAGGCCTCGAGAAGAGGTTCCCGGAGGAGCTTAGCGGCGGCCAGCAGCAGAGGCTGGCTATCGCCGTAGCCCTAGCCAACGACCCCCCAGTGATAATAGCGGACGAGCCAACAGGCGAGCTCGACCTGGCCACAGGAGAGCGAATAGTTAGGCTCCTCCTCGACCAGAGAGACCGCCACGGCAAGACAGTACTCATAACAACCCACGACCCCAGGGTTGCAAGGATGACCGACAAGGTCATACTGCTGGAGGACGGGAGGATCCTGGGAGAGTACGAGCCCTCGAAGATACACGATATAGCTGGCGGTACCGCTACGGGCGAGGTGAGCGCCGAGAGGGTGATAGTCGAGTATATAAAGAAGAGGCTCGCCGAGCTCGGCGAGGAGATGAGGAGGCTCGCCGACGCCTTCGCCAGGGGCGAGGTAGACCCAGACACCTTCGAGGAGAAGTACCGGGAGCTGAAAACGCTGCAGAAAGCCTTCCAGGCCGAGCTGTCAAGACTCGGAGCGGGCCCCGAAGCCCTATAAACTTTCAAAATATTTTAACATTAAACTGTCAGGGCCGGCCCAGGCCCACAGCATAATACTCCACCCCGCTCGAAGAGTAGAGCTCCGGATCGTAGATCCTCCTACCATCATATAGGAGCGGCCGCTCCATGAGGCGGGTGTAAACGCTGGGCTCTAGAGCACCATACTCTGGCCAGTCCGTCGCTATAACCGCGGCATGAGCCCCCTGGAGGGCCTCCTCCAGGCTCGAGGCGTACTCCACGGTGTCCCCTAGTACTCTCCTAGCATTCTCCAGCGCCTTACTGTTAGGATCGTGTAGCCTAACCCTTGCACCTCTCCCTGCGAGAATCCTTGCTAGGAGTAGGCCGCGGGATTCCCGTATATCGTCTGTTCCAGGCTTGAACGCTGCGCCCAGTACTACTATTATCCTACCCTTCAAGCCTCCGAGCTTCTCCTCTAGCAGTGAGACTACTCTTAGAGGCTGTGTCTCGTTCACCTTATCGATACTGTCTAGTAGGTATGGGTCCTCGCCCAGCTCCTCGGCGAACGCCCTGAAAGCCTTAACGTCCTTTGGGAGACAGCTCCCACCATACCCTAACCCTGGCCTGAGGAAGTGTGGCCCTATCCTGGGGTCGAGCCCCATGCCTTTAGCGACGTCGAGAACGTCGCAGCCGGGGAGGTGCTCGCATATGCGGGCGATAGTGTTTATGAAGCTTATCTTGCATGCGAGGAAGGAGTTGCTGGCGTACTTCACTGTCTCGGCGGCCTCGGCGGTGACTCGAAGTATAACGGGCGACCTGCCGAGCTTGTGGTAGAAGTTTTTCCAGAACCCTTCTAGGATTACTCCTCCACGATTATCCGTCTCGCCTATAATGATCCTTGAAGGGTTCGTCACGTCCCTTACAGCTAGGCCCTCACGCAAGAACTCGGGGTTTGACACCACGCTATAATCCTCTACGGGCCTCCTACCGGAGACCTCCCCTATTATCCTTGCCAGCCTACGCGTGGTTCCGGGTATGACGGTGCTCTTAACAGCTATGAGCGTGTAACTCTTCTTGTCCCTGAGGACTTCGCCTATGCTCCTCGCGGCGCTCTCTACGTAGCTTAGGTCTATGCTTCCGTCCGGCCTGCTCGGGGTCCTGACCGCGACAAATATTATGTCCCTGTCCGCCAGGTCCCCATAGTTCGTTGTAGCCCTGAGCAGGCCCTTCGAGACGACGTCCGCGAGGTACTTGTCTAGCCCTTCCTCGTGTATGGGTAATACGCCCCTGTTTATACTATCAACCTTCTCCTTGTCTATGTCTACTCCCACCACGTCGTATCCTTGGCTTGCAATTATCGCTGCGAATGTTAGACCAACATATCCTAGACCGACGAACCCTATCTTCTCCATTGTTCCTGCCCCGGCGTCTGCCGGTTCAGTTTGAAGCCTTCGAACCCGCAATATAATGCTTAAGTATAATATATCTAATATTTTATTGTGTTTTAGCCTGGCAATCCCACTATGCTAAAAAATGCTCGCACACGCAACAGGCACCCTAGGGATAGATATTGAAGATAGAGCCCACACCTAGCCCGCTAGAAAAGCATGACCCGATCGTTCACGCCTCCCTGACCAGGATAATAGGAGGCCTAGAGGCGGACCATGTTGAGGGGGCCAGCTTCCTCATCTCGGGCGGCGCCGGCTTCCTAGGCAGCTGGCTGGTGGACGCTCTAAACATGCTCGGCGCCGGTAGGATAACTGTTATCGACAACCTGTCAACTGGGAGCATAGAGAATATCCGCCACCTCGTAGAGGAGGGGCGTGTCGAGCTCCTCAGAATACCGGTCGAGAAGTACGAGCCCGATAAGGGCTACGACTACGTGATCCACATGGCTGCAAGGCCCAGCCCAGACGACTACGTAGAGCACCCAATAGAGACGCTCCACGCGAGCAGTATCGGTACCGAGCGCATGCTGGAAGCGGCGAGGCTCAACGACGCCATATTCCTGCTGACCTCCACTAGCGAGGTGTACGGCCACGCGCAAGTAATACCGATCCCCGAAGACTACTGGGGCTACGTGAACCCTGTAGGCGTGAGGAGCTGTTACGATGAGGGGAAACGCTACGCGGAGGCCCTTACAATGGCGTACATGCGCAAATACGGGTTAAACGTTAGGATATCAAGAATATTCAACACGTACGGCCCCCGTCTCGACTGGGAGAACCCCGGCTATGGGAGGGTTGTCGTCAAATTCATAGTGCAGGCATTGAGAGGCGAGCCGATAACCGTTCACGGGACAGGCATGCAGACTAGGAGCTTCCTCTACGCGCCCGACAATATAGAGGCCCATATACGCCTCCTCAGGCCCGACCCCAACCTTAAAGGAGCGATAGTCAACATTGGTGGGAGCACTGAGATCACAATACTAGACCTGGCAAGAAGAATACTGGAGCTAACAGGCTCCGAGTCGCAGATAGTCCATGTCGAGCCGAGACCCGACGATCCCCCCAGGCGCAGGCCCGACATCTCCAGGGCGCGCAGGCTCCTAGGCTGGGAGCCTAGGACAGATCTAGATGATGGTCTGAAGAGTACTATCAAATGGATAAAATATAGGATATAATGTAGGGGGTCGAATAATGGGGGTCGAGGCCTACCATTCCGACATGTACCCCAACATACTCGTTATTGGCCCCAAATGGAAAGAGACATTGTTCCTCGAAGGATTCACACCCTTTGCAAACGTGTTCT
>JALSOR010000133.1 GCA_026986415.1 Acidilobaceae archaeon | reverse complement strand
TGAGAGCCGCGGTATAGATCATGGGGGCGAGCCGGCAGAGCCCGGCCCGGTGGAGAGGAGGATAGCCGAGAACCTCCTAGAATTCCTGAGAGGCGAGGTCGAGGAGGGGAGGCTGCCCCGTAGCCTCTACCCGTTGGAGAGCGGTGTGGGCACGGTTAACGATGCAGTGTTTAAGAGCCTGAGGGAGGCGGGCTTCCGCGGTCTCAGGGCGTGGACGGAGGTGGTCCAGGACAGCCTTCTAGGCCTCTACGAGGAGGGCGTGATGGAGGCGATGAGCTGTACGAGCCTCATGCTGACCCCGAAGAACCTGGAGAGGTTCTATAGCGGGGCCGTCTCCGGCCGGGAGAGGATAGTGTTGAGGCCCCAGGATGTTACGAACAACTGGGAGGTTATAAGGAGGCTACGGGTTATCGCTGTCAACACTGCCGTGGAGGTCGACATTTACGGTAACGTTAACAGTACCCATATCCTTGGGAGGAGGCTTATCAACGGTATCGGCGGGAGCGGGGACTATAGTAGGAACGCGTACCTCAGCATTTTCATAGCCCCGAGCACCAGGAAGAATGGGAGGATCTCGAGCATAGTGCCGATGGTCTCCCATGTCGACACGCCCGACCACGATGTGGACGTTATAGTAACAGACCAGGGAGTATGCGATCTCAGGGGGCTCAGCCCCAGGGAGAAGGCCCAGCTCGTAATAGAGAGGTGTGCGAGCCCAGAGTATAGGGGGCTCCTCGAAAAGTATTATAGGCGGGCGCTGGAGAGGGGAGGCCATATGCCCCATGACCTGCGCCTCGCATACAGCTTCCACATAGCCCTAGAGGAGAAGGGGGACATGAGGGCGGCAGAGGAATTATTATAGTCTGCCCCGAAATACCATATATTCCTATGGTATAGTCGGCCTCTATCCGGCCTCAATCCCCGTATAAGGGCGTGATACGCTTTGGTGTTCGATAAGCTGGGCCGTTTTATCGGTAAGGGTGTGAGGGCTGCCGGAGGCGGCGGCTTAGAGGTTATCAAGTGGCCCGAGGAGCTGGATCCCGCTGCTATAGTTGCCTGGAGGTACCCGAAGGAGGATATCCGCCTCGGGAGCGTGCTGGTCGTTGATGAGAGCCAGAAGGCCCTGTTCTTCAGGGACGGCAAGCTTATGGGGGTCCTCGGGCCTGGGAGGCACGTGCTCGACACGCAGAACGTCCCCTTCCTCCACGGGCTCGTCTCGGGGCTCTACGGTGAGACGATATTTAAGGCTGATGTCGTCTTCGTCAACCTGCTCCAGTATGAGGGCAGGTTCGGCGACAGGGCCTATATAGACTGGGTGGGGGTCCACCTGCTCTTCAACGGGACCTACTACTATGTGGTGGACGAGGAGAGGCTGGAAACATTCTACGTCCGCCTCCTAGGTAGGAGGAGCCAGCTTAGCGTCGAGGATGTGAGGAGAACGGTCAACCCGATGATAGTCTCAACCCTCGTGGACGCCCTGGGAGAGTACGCCACGAGCCAGGCTAGGGCTGGGAGGGCGGTCCAGAACGTGACGGACTTCCTAGCGCTGCTCAACGAGTTCTCAGACTATGTCAAGGCCAGGCTAGCAGAGAAGATATCGGAAATGTTCGGCATCAGCATACAGGAGGTGACGCTCAGGATAGACATCAGCGAGGAGGACAAGAGGATCCTCCAGATGAGCGGTCCCAGAGCGTACGCCGCAATGTATGAGAGAGAGTGGAAGGGCCGGGAGACGGTTGCGAAAAACCTCGCCCAGAGCCCAGCCACAGGTGTCGCGGCACCCTTCATAATGTACCCGTGGATGATGTACCCGGCAATGCCCCCGGCACCACAGCAGCAGCCCCCCATGACGCCGCCAGCGATGCCCCAGCCAATGCCGTACCCGCAAATGTGGGGAGTCCCACAGCAGCAGGCTAAGTATAAGTGCCCGTACTGTGGGGCGGAGATACCGTTCCTCTCCCCGGTATGCCCGGTTTGTGCTAGGAGGATCAAATGGTGCCCTGACGGGAGGCCTGTAAGGGAGGAGGACCAGTGCCCGCCGCCGCCAACGCCTTCAGGCTATCCAGGCTTTGGCGGCCCGCCCCCCTCTGGTAGGCCCTGAAAGAGGGAAGGGTTGACGGTTCTAGGTGGAGGGTGGAGTTAGTGTGGCAGCCGAGGCTTACAGGTGCGAGCGTTGTGGGGCCCCGCTCGATGTGACCCCCGAGACTATTGTCGCCGTCTGCAAGTACTGTGGCCATCCCAACTGGATAGACAAGAGTGCCGCGCACACGGTTATGATCGTTCCCGGCAGCTATGGGAGGGGGCGCGAGTACTTCGAGAGGTACCTCGAGAAGGACTGGGATATGAGGGGTTTGAGGGGTAAGATAAGGATTAAGAGTATAGACATGGTATACGTCCCCTTCTACACTGCCTGGCTCAGCCTCCAGAGCAGGTACTATGGCGTGGCAGAGGTGACACTAGAGAGGATCGTTACGAGGGATAAGGAGACCTATACTGAGACTCGCACTGAGACCGTGACAGTGTCTGGAGTCCACGAGATAGACGATGTCGAGGCCATCCTAGCTAGGAGGGCGGCAGAGAGGACCCATATAGACCCCCTCCTCTCCCACTACCTGAAAACCCGCCCCAAGGACATGCCGTTAGAGAAGGTCGAGTGGGACCAGGTCAAGGGGGAGGTCCTCGCAGGCGAGATATCCCCTAGGGACGCTCTGGGCATAGCGAAGGATAGGGGCTGCGAGAAGCTCCACGACTCCACGCTTAAGAGGATGGAGAGCGAGGCGAAGGACGCGGCCCAGAACCAGGCGCCAGGGTTCGGCTGGTTCGCGGTTGACGTCTCCTGGATATCGACCAGGATACCATGCAAGGTCCTCAAGCAAGAGGTGAGCCCGCTACGGCTCATACCGTACTACGACATAGTCTACAGCTACGAGGGCAAGCTCTACAGGACAGTGATAGCCGGCTGGGACGGGGAGAGGGTTTACGGCGAGGAGCCCATAACAGCGGGCAGGAGGGCCCTCTACTATACCGGCGTGCTGGCGGGCTCCCTCCTGGGAGGGGCAGGCCTAGGGGTTCTAGCTGTAGGGGCCAACCCTCTCGGGGGCCTAGCCCTGTTCGCCGCCGGGGCGATCCTCTCATACTATAGCGCGGGGAAGACCCTGGCGGACGTTAGGGTTGAAACGGAGGAGTAGGACAGCCTTGGCGCGCGAGATACAGTGCCCCTACTGCGGGGCCAGGTTTACTGTGCCCGAGACTGTAAGCATAGCGGTATGCCCCTACTGTGGCACTACCGTTCGGGTCGAGACAGGGGAGCGGCTGGCCGAGCATTACATGTATGATGCGAGGCTTGATGTTAACAGTGCGTACCGTAGGGCTATAGGCGTGGCCCTCAGGCAGTTCGCTGCCCCCGAGGATCTCGAGTCGGGCGCGTCGATAGCGAGAGGGCTCCTCCACTACGTGCCACTCTACCTCTTCCATATCAGGGTTACCGCCTCATGCCCGGACAATCCAGAGGCAGGTATAGAGGAGCGTTACATCAGCGTGCTGGCCACCAGTACTAGCCTGCGGGGGCTCAGCCGCTACTACCCCTTCCCTACCCGGGGGAGACGCTACTTCGAGCCCGCCAAGCTGGAAATGGGCAAGTACCACCAGCCCGACGTGAAACCGGAGGAGATACTGAAGAGGCTAGCCCCAGCATACGCTGGGAGGGCGCTGATGGAGGCGTACAACGACTGCGACGAGCCGAAGGTGAGGGATGAGAGCAGGTGGGAGGGGCTAGTGCACTACCCCTTCTGGGAGCTAGCCTACACCTATAACGGGAGGGAATACTACGCCCTCGTAGACGCTACCGACGGCACGGTAGTCTACCTGGAATACCCCATAGCGGGGAAGAAGAGGGGCGCGCTCGTCGCTGGGGCGATAGCGAGCCTGGCCGCGGGACTCGTAGGGGGCATACTCGGGGGCCACTACGCCATGGCGAGCCTCGCCATAACCCCCGGGCATGCCGCATGGGCGGCGGCAGGCATAGTCTCGGGGGTGCCGGCAGCGTACAGGCTCCTCCGCCTGGGCACCGCGCCGAGAGGCACCTACACGATATAGCGGGGTGTAACACGTGGGGGAACGGTTCAGCCTCGAGGGCCCGGCCATTATTGCCGTGGAGCTCATCATCATAGGGTTATGGCTGGCAGGCCTCCTACACGGGTGGCACACCCTGCTGGGCCTACTGGTAGGCCTCCCTGGCCTGATAGACATTATCTTCCTAGGAGTGCTTGGGGGACGCGACAAGTACTACCGTGCAGGGTGGGACGTGGTGATACTCTTCTTCGGGCTCGCACTCCTCGGCCTGGGATGGAGGAGGGCGCTGGGGGCGATCCTCGTACTGGCAGGCCTCATAGTAATACTATGGGGGCTCCAGGGGAGGAACCGTGAGGGGTAGCCCTCTGCCCCTCGGGGGATTATTTCTCCTGGCCTGTAACGGTGGCGCTCCCGTGGAGGAACCTCCTCCTCTCTGCGAGTATGGATTCTAGCTTGTCGAGGCTCTCCTGTATTGTGAGCGTATACCTGGGGTCGAAGGATCTGTACTGCCTGACCTGTGAGAGTATTATCTTGGAGGTTTCAAGTATGACGTTAGCATAGCCTATCATCCGGTTATCTATCTCTTTTAGCCTGGACAGCTCCTCCTCCCCAACCTTCAGCCTGTCAAAACTGGGCTGGTAGCCCGCCTCGCTATGCTCTATCTGGGCCGCGAGGCTCGTAATCCTCTGCCTCAACTGCTCCAATGTTGAAACCGGGTTCCCGGGCTGCTGCAGCATTAGCTGGGCCTGGAATCCTAGGAGCTGGACCGTCTCGGAGAGCGCCTGCTGGAGCGTGTTGGAGGCCTCCCTGAGCGTGCGCGCGACATACTCTCTTATAAGCCTGTCATCCTCCCGTAGGAGCTCCCTCTTCTTATAACCCCTGTATCCCGGGACGAGCATCATGGCCCTCTCAAGCCATCCAAGCCTTGCCGACAAGCCCTGCAACCCTCAAGATATTCCCGTATTTAACTGGGGTGTGGAGGGCTACTTAACGGTTCCCTCCCCTCATGCCGGGCATGGAGGGCCCACGCCTCTCCTATTACTACCGTAAAAATATTTTACCTTCAAGCTAAACGTTTAATACTATTATCTGGTAGAACCCCCATGCCCGATATGATTTATAGTAACTGTTCCGACTCCCTCGAAATATTCACCCGGGAAGCCTACGAGCGGTACAAGAAGAATAGTGTCGACTTCCTCTGGGAGGCGATCCGTGGGAGGCGGGTTGAAGGGTACTACTCGCTGGGCTATGTGAACCCGATGGAACAGCTCGACCTCATAATCGAGTATATAGGTAAAGGGGCATACATTATCGAGTACGAGCCTTTAAACTGGCCCTTCGAGATCGAGCCCGTCAGGACGGCGGGGAGGGACGATGAGAGCATAGACGAGAGATACTGGGACCTCCTAGAGGGTACCTTCAAGTTCCCGCCACTATACGTTTCCAGAGAGCTCCTACCCTCCACGGTCGCCACTCTGAGGAGGGAGGTCAAAGCCGCCAGGAAGCTGCTCCCCGGCAGCTACGACTTCTACAGGGCGTACTATAAGCTGTACAAGGCAGCCCTGGAATCCGGCGTCGAGGGGGCCGGGCTAGTCACGGGAGTCGCCGGCATCATGGTAAACCCGAAGCTCGAGAGGAGGGTTGCAGTCATAGTCAAACGGGAGGGGAAGGTATGCTATAAGACCTCCCAGTATGGGAGGCTCCGCCTCCTCCCCGGGCGCGTATTGAGGCTTTGGGGGGAGGTAGTTGATATGTGCTGACCCGCTAGTGGTTTCGATAGAGGTAAACCAGGAGTGCGCGTTGAACTGCCCCTACTGCTACTCCCGGCCGAGGAGGCGGGGGTGCCGGTGGGAGCCAGGCCTCCTCTTAAGGCTTGTGAGGGAGGCGGCCGCGCTCACGGGTGAGACGGTAGTAGTGCTTGGCGACGGCGAGCCCCTACTATCGCCCAGGCTTACAGGCCTAGCGTTGAGGGCCGCTCTAGACGCTGGGGCTTGCCATGCAGGGTTCACCACTAGCGGTGTCCCGCGCCAGGGCTTGGGGCTGGTTGAGGGGTGGCTCGGCCTCCCGCCGGGTTCGGAGTCTAGACTCTCGCTCACGCTAAGCCTAGACTATTGGAAGCTCGCCCTCTCACCCCGGGTTGAGGGAGCAATGTTAACCCCCGTGCTTGAAAGGTCCTGGAGTGTCGTGCGGGGCTTGCTGCCTAGAAGTAGAGGGGGAGAAGTTCCGGAGCCTCTCGCCGCGCTTGTAGATGCTTGGAGGCGGGGGTGGAGGATAGCCCTGAACCTGCTCGTAGACGTGCACCTCCCCGTGACCGGGCAGCTGGCCCTGGCAGCTGTGAGGGACGGGATCGCGGAGCAGGTCAACCTGCTGGCTCCTAAACTCTACACGGGGCTACTGCCCGGCTCCTGGCAGCACGATACAGCTAGGACTCTCAGGGCACTCCTGGACAAGCTGTTCGAGGAGGGTGTCCGTGTAGCGGTGGACCCCGCAATGAGACAGTATCTCACCGGGGAGCCCGGTTGCCGTGCAGGGCTCAGGCTCTTGAGCGTCAACGCGTGCGGCATGGTGCGCCCCTGCAGCTTCCACTCCGGGCCTGGTATGCTGTGGACCCCGGGCCGGCTGGGAAGCATCTGGTCTCGGACTGCC
>JALSOR010000132.1 GCA_026986415.1 Acidilobaceae archaeon | reverse complement strand
ACCTGCTGGGCGAGCTGATTAAAACGCTATCGAGATATGGTTCGAGGCTGGACGATGCCGGCAAGGAAGGTATAGTTGAGCTTCTAGACATGTTCACGGAAGTATTCCATCACGTCACAAGGCTCATTGTTAATCCAAGCGTGAAACGGCTCATCTACGCGTTAAACCTCCTACACCAAGCGAGGAGCAGGGCCGAGCAGCTAGTCTTTAGCAGTAAAAGCCCGATAAATGCTGCTATAGTTGTTAGGCTCGACGATGCTATGAGACTACTAAACATATCATTATACGTTGTGCTGTGCAAGATACTTGTCGAGGCGTCAGAAACAGGATCAACAAAATAACAATTCTGCATCGCAGCATGCCCCAGAATGTAGCCCTGCAGGGGGACGCACAGAGGTTAGAGCGTAATGGGCAGGACATGGAGCACTATTATCGATCATATATTGTTACGGGAGAATATGGCGCATAGGCGCATCCTTAGAGTTAGCGTTTCACCCCGCTACGCCGCAGTTCTAATAGAGGGGGACATACTGGGAGTAGCATACAGTTACGCGTTCGAAGAGTTCTGCCAGCCGCTAATGGTTGAGGGTGAAGAGCTCGGGGAAGCCATTGTAAGCCTATTAGAGTCGGACTGTACGGTGAGTAGAGCCATAGCACAGGCCGCCGCCAACGCGGTCGGACAATACGAGCTGCGGGAGGCCATCGCCCATGGGAGAACGCTGTCATGGAGCGAACTGTTCGGGCGAGAGTATGAGAGGGGCGCCAGGAGTGTACTGTTCGTCGGCGAGATAAAGAAGGTGCCTAGAATAGCCTTAGAGTCGGGGTTCGAGGTCAAAATAGTTGATAGGAATCCCCGGTCTCCCGGAACTCTTCCAGACTACTATTACTATAAATATGCTCCTAAGAGCGATCTCATAGTGGTGACAGGCAGCGCCTTCGCCAGACCGGATATTGACAGCCTGCTAGACACTGCCAAGCCGGACGCGATAATAACTGTTGTCGGTCCTAGCGCCAGTCTCCCACCAAAGGTTTTGAGACGGATCGGGGTGAAGTATCAGGCGTCAATACTTATCAAGGAGCCCGTGATGGTTGAGAGGCTTGTGCGGAACAACCAGGGGCATAGAACGTTTAAGCCGTACGTAGAAGACTTTATACTCGAAATATAAATTTTTAATACCAAAACACTACATATCCTAATGCTATTCTATCACAACTAGCCTATTATATTAAACGATTGGTTTAGGAGGAGCCCGGCCCCGGTTTGGGGGCCCTGCGGGGCCTCTCGGACCCCACTGGGCGCCCCAACGCGACCGGCTTAACTTCCGGGTTCGATATGAGTCCGGGTGTTACCCGGTCGCTCTGACCGGGCCGGGCAGGTAGAGTCTAGAGGGTTGAGGGGGTTATTAAGCTTGCCTCTTAGATGTGCTGTGAGACGTTAGTGGGAATTGCCTGGGCAGTGTTTGCCTGGTGTTACCCTGGCTTCTCCTCTACACCCCTCCACGGGCACATAAAATATCTCGTGGAGTCGTGGGGTGTACACTATGGTTGTAGGAGCCATTAAGAGGCTGTTCTCAAAGTCTAGCTGGAGCGGCGAGGAGGAGTACATGGCTGGAGTCCCCACCGGGGGCCTCCTCGGAGATCCAGGGCCCGACTTCGACTCCCTACTGGCTAACATAAGGATGGCGAGAGACGAGATAGACAGGCATCGTTTAATGCTAATGGATGAAATAGCGAGGCTCAAGCAGGAGGCAGTAGCAGCGTTAAGATCTGGGGACCGGGAAGGGGCCGAGATGATAGCGGCAGAGATCGTGATGAAGAAGAACCTGCTGAAAGGCCTCATAATCTACTATAAAGCGCTCAACCTGTTAGAGGTGAGGATAAAGACGACCAGGAACCTCGCCGACATAGTGCAGATAAGCAGGCTAATGGGCGAGATGGCAAGGGTCATAACGCCCTATGCTGAGGAGGCCGGAGCAGAATGGGCGGCCACAATACTGAAGACCCAGGAGATGCTAGACACCCTGGCCAGGAGCAACTCTATACTGATCGACACCCTGCCAAAGGCTAGCATGCCCCTAGCCAGGAGCGAGGAGGTCCAGAAGCAGTTCATGGAGATAGTCAAGGAGGCTAACATTGAGAGCGAGAGTCTGGTAGCAGATATTCCAGCACCCATAGACTACGAGGAGCTAGAAGAGAAGCTCATAGACTATATCAGGGCTAACAATGGCGTCATAAATATCAAGAAGGCGGCTAAGGCTCTAGGTGTCTCGCCTAAGATCGTGAAGGAGACACTATACAGGCTCGTGAAGAAGGGCGTAATAAAAGTATCGAAGAACGGTGGGGGAGAGGCTGAGGCCACCCCCATGTGAGGCCCAACCTTTCCTATCATATGGGAGGGACCTCCCGGTTGGGCTGAGGGGGTGATACGGTATGAGCAACTATGCGTTCGAGGAGCTGAACAGGATCGCAAACGAGAACCTGCTTGCTGCCCTCCAGGCGAAGAAAAACGGGGATTATGATATCGCATATGAGAAGCTTAGAAGGGCCAAGGAGGCTTACGAGCAGATAGTACATCACTATAGGGACCACCCGCTCATAAGAACATACATAATAAGACTAAAAACTATTAATAATGAGATTAGAAAGTTGGAGAAAATGAGAATAGCGGTCGAGGAAGCCGATAACGATGAAGAATACAGGGTGGAATTCACCAGTGGCAAAACAGAAGATAAGACCAACGCCTCTCCCGAGCTGCCAAGCTTCGTGGAGACCGGAGCACCAGCCAACATAAGGTTCGACGATATTGCAGGGCTAGAAGAGGCTAAGGAGGCAATAATGGAGAGCATAGTATATCCTATAAGAGAGCCAGACCTGTTCCCGCTAGGCTGGCCACGGGGGATACTACTCTACGGTCCACCCGGCACTGGGAAAACGATGCTCGCAGCAGCGGTGGCCAATGAGGTCGAAGGAGAGTTCCTCTACGTTGATGCTGCGGGGATAATGAGCAAATGGCTGGGAGAGGGAGAGAAGAACGTGAAGAAACTGTTCAAGTATGCGAGAGAGAAGGCTAAGAATGGGACACCAGTAATAATATTCATCGATGAGATAGACGCCCTGCTAGGAGTGCATCAGAGTGAGGTGGGAGGAGAAGTCAGGGTTAGAAACCAGTTCCTCAAAGAGATGGACGGCCTACAAGATAAAGGATCGAAAATACACGTCTACGTGATAGGCGCCACAAACAAGCCCTGGAAGCTTGACGAGCCGTTCATCAGACGGTTCCAGAAGAGGATATATGTGCCACTACCAGATAGGGAGGCTAGAATACAGCTGTTGAAGATGCTTACAAGCAAGCTAAAACTGGACAAGGACGTAGATATTGAGAAACTAGCGGACATGCTGGAAGGCTATAGTGCTAGCGACATAAAAGACATAGTTACCGACGCCCATCTCAGGACGGTGAGAGAATACTTCAAGACCGGCAAAGGACCCAGACCCGTAAAAATGGAAGATTTCGAGCAAGTACTAAAAAGAAGGAAGCCAAGCGTGGACAAACGAACACTACTACTATACGAGAAATGGTCGCAGGAGCACGGCGCAGTCTAGAGCTATTTGAACGCGACAAGCCCCAAAGCCCTCCTATCATACTTTATACTATGGAACCCGACTCTACGCAACTTCCCGGCGATCTTACCGGGGAAATCGTACCCTCTCCTCCTCCCCGGCTCTCCAGTGTAATGGTATAGGATCCCGCCCGGCCTGAGAACCCTATAGAGCTCGGCATAGAAATCCTCGCTATACAGGTCTCCGGTTCTCCCGGTAAGGCGTGGGGGATCATGTATTATCCTGTCAAAAGAGTTAGGCTCCAGGCCGCGCACGTATTCCACTACGTCAGCGTTCACAGTGGTGATCCTATCGTCTGCTAGCTGGTGGCTCCACGGGTTGTACTCTGAAATGAGTATCACGTTCACATCAACCTCCACGGTGACCACGCTAGCTGCGCCCGCGAGCACGGAGAATATCGCGGTATAACCCAGACCTGTACACGTGTCTAGAACCCTCACGCCCCGCCTTATACGGGCCGCCCGGATCTTTGCACGGGTATCACTTATAGGGTCTGTGCTGGCGACCCTGTGCATGTGTATGCCGTTAATCTCAAGCGTCGGGGCCGAGCCCCTCCTAGTAGGTGCAAGCTTATAGTACCCACCCTCAGAGCGAACCTCTAGCGGGAACCACGCCCCAGAATCATAATATAATAACTTATTATTCGACAAACCAGCAGACTCTAGACCGCCAACATTAGCGGTTACCTCATCAATGCCCATACAGTAGGAGACACCGCTTATAGTACCGTCCACGCCAAGCCGAGCCTGCCCTCTACTATGCCCAACCTCAACAATAATATTATCCCGCAGAGGCCTACCTTTCCAAGCCCCTACTATACTGCTTGCCTCCCATGGGGCTAGGACTACCGCGCACTTTGGAGAGTATTTATAAGTAATCATGACCCGGCAATCCCCCAACACTATATATCCCCGACCCTGCAAATCCTATTTTAAACCGGAAGCCTGGAGAGGGGGATCGCTAGTGATACTCAAACCTTGGAGAAGCGAGGAAGAGGATGAGGAGCTAGAGGAAGAGGAGTGGTGGGAGGAGGACGAGCTGGAAGAACTAGAAGAGGATGAGGAGCTGGAGGAGTTCGAGGAAGAGGAACTAGAAGAGGAGGAATTCGAAGAAGAGGAGTTATGGGAGGAGGAAGAAGAGGAAGAATAGCAGGCACACCAACAATTACCCTATAGCATACTCTTTTCCCATATCAGGCTACTCCTCTAGCATTACGCCTCTCAAGTCGAAAAACGAGGAGCCAACAATCCTGACCCTCGACCTTATAGGGGCAACGTCTATGGTCGCACCCGGAATTATAACCGGGAAATAATTGTCGAGCCTACCGGTAACACCGTTCTCCCTGTACGAGCCAGACACTATAGTGGCTTCAACGGTTCTACCAACGTAGGACCCGTATATTTCGCTTCCTATCCTCTCGATCAGCCTGGTAAGAGTGGTGCTCCTAGCCTTCTTTATACTGTCGGATAGTTGGGGCATGGAAGCAGCCCTGGTGTGGGGTCGAATGCTGTACTGTGCAAGGTGGACTCTCTCGAAGCGGGCCTCCTCCACGAGGCTGACAGTATCGTGGAAATCATCTTCCGTCTCGCCAGGATGCCCAACTATTATGTCCGTTGCGAAGAGAGAGTCTGGAAACCTGGACTTCACGTTGCGATGAATATTTTTGAAATCCTCTACGGTATACTTTCTACCCATTATCCTGAGCACACGGTTAGACCCGCTCTGTACCGGTATGTGGAAGAACTTGTAGACGCGCGGGTCCATGTATACGTCTAGGAGGCTGTCTAGTATCCTATACGCTTCCTCCGGGGTCATCATTCCTATCCTTATCCTATAGTAGCCTTCAACCTTATCGAGTATCATACCCACAAGGTCCGCGAGGCTCGGCCTCCCTGGAAGGTCGACCCCGTAGGCGGCAGTATCGGTCCCGGTCAGCCTTATCTCAACCGCGCCCTGCCTGACACTCCTCTCAACCATTTCAACAATAGCCCGAGGCGGGTAGCTCTTCGGCCAGCCTCTGGAAACCTTGGTTATACAGTAGGCGCACTTGTTCCGGCACCCCTCCTGTATCATTATCGTGGCTATCCTCCCCCTGGCAAGCCTCATAGGGGTAACACTGGTATCCCTCTCACCGTCCAGGAGGACAACCCTTCCCGGAGCAGCGACGGCCTCAACAATCCTATGCGCCACCTGTGGGGCTAGCAGGCTCGCGTCCGGGGCAATCCTAGATATTAGGCCGGGGCGCGCCTTGGCCAGGCACCCTGCAACAACAAGCTTCCTCCCCTTAAAACTCCTAGATATCTCTCTAAGCCTATCCGCTATTCTCTGCTCCGTATCGAGCCTCACAGCGCACGTGTTGATAATAATAACGTCCGCCTCATCCGGGCTATCAACCCTAGCATAGCCGGCTCTACCCATCAGGTCCTCCATCAGGTTCGACTCGTACTCGGCCAGCGCACATCCATACGTCTCTAAGTAGTACTTTCCAGCAGCCACTTCTCCATGCCCCGGGGATGCGAGACCTGGCCCCGCACCTTTCCAGCACAGCTATTTTAACGTTCGAGTATGACAGCCTTCATAAAGGGTGTTATAGGCTTGAGCGGAGAGGACACAAGCATAATTTACGATTATGAGAGGCTCCTCGAAAGACTATACCAGAAGGTCCCACCCAAGAGCGGCACGGCAGAGTACAGGATACCTACACCAGAGATTATGAGGATAGGTAATCAGACAATAATCAGGAACTTCAGAGAGATAGCCATGCGGCTCAAGAGGGATCCCACGCTCGTGGCGAGATACTTGCAGAAGGAGCTAGCTGCCGCCGGAAGCTATGACCCGAACACGGGACAGCTCGTTCTAAACGTGAAGGTGTCAAGGAAAGTCATAGCCAAGTTTCTCGATCTATTCCTCAAGAACTACGTCCGGTGTCCAACCTGCGGTAGCATAGACACGCGCTTGGAGAGGAGAGGGAAAACGTGGATTCTAGTTTGCGAGGCCTGCGGTGCAGAGCAGCCAGTAAAACCCTTCTAGCCAAATAATTGAAGCCTGTGGGGACCCCCGGAGCCCGCCCCTGGCGGAGCGGAGGATAAGGGCTTTGCCCCTTATACTTTGCGATGAGAGGCTCTCAAAGTGTGGCAAGGCTAGTACAAGTATGATGATTGAGTCTCTAAAGATCATTCTCAACCTCATCCCTCCCGGCATGGTAACAACCTACAAGGCTGTCGGGGAAGCATTAGGAGTAAACCCAAGGGTCGCCGGCCGGCTCCTAGCGCTTAACGACGAGCCGGTAATCGTTCCATGCCACAGGGTTGTCCGCAGCAACGGCGATCTGGGGGGCTACAGCGGTCCGGGCGGGGTCAGATTTAAAAGGATGCTTCTCGAAGCTGAGGGGGTAAAGTTCTGTTCCGGGAAGGTTTGCAGGGAGCACATACTTAGAAGGCTGCCCGTACCCTAAACACCTTATTCATACGGTGCGGGATCGATACTGAACCCTTATATAGGGTATACGGTAACCCTTAACGTTTCCCGGGATGCACATAAAGCGTGCGCTTCCCGAGAACATCAGGTAAGGGTTGGCATCTGGGAAGGTGGGAGATGGAGATGTCGCAGCAGAGGCCTATTCCGCTTAAAGTGTTGAGGCAGTACGTTAAGAAGCAGATCTATGTCCGCCTAAAAGATGGTAGCGAGTACGTGGGCACACTGCTCGCCACTGACAGCACAATGAACCTCGTGATGGACGACACTAAGCTTATAGGGGGTAACGGGAAACAGGTTCTAGCACACCTAGGGAAAGCCCTAATTAGGGGTAGCATGATAGAGTATATCAGCTTCAACCCGGAGCTCGCCGCAGAGGAGGCACTGATAAAATAGGGGCCTCCGAGCCACCCTCTACAAGGACCGGGTTAGAAGAAGCTTGTGAGATCCCTAGTGCGCCTCCTAGAGGAGGCTATCCTGTCCGAGAGAGACTTCAAATCTATCTGGACAAGCTTGATACCAGCAGTATATGCCAGCCTCACGGCGGACTCTGTAAAGCTTGGAGCAACAAGTATCCCTCTAACCCTCCCTGTTTTCCTCCTTAAAAACTCTAAGTACTGGAGTAATTGCTTGACCGCTTCTTCCCCGGCCCGGACGCGTTTGAGCTCTACTACCACGTTTACACCGTTCTTATCTATACCGTAAAGATCGATATAGCCTGGCCCGGCAGGCTTCTCGACCTCGAGAATTCTGAGGCCATCCTCTATTAGCTGGGGGTTCTCCTTCAAGTAGTCCCTTATCTCGGACTCGCTCATGTACATATAGAATGCTCCCTTCACAGGGTTCCCAATAGAGGTTATGGAGTACACCTTTTCTATCTCGATCGTCAGCGTCTCACGGGGATTTTTACGCATCGAGACAAGAACCAGCCTCCCCTCTACCGTTGAGACGGCGAACGTGGACCCGTCGGGCTGCCAGTTCTCCGGTTTGAACCCTTGAGGCCCATGGATAATGATGCTCCCGCTAGGCTTCACGACTATAAGACGGTCTCCCGGCGAGCTCCAGCTCGACCCTCGCCCCTTATAGTTCACGCTGCACCTGCAAAGTATAGCGGCGAACCTTCTCTGCTCCAGAACCTGTTTGAGCGTGCTGGCGGCCTCTTCGAGAGAGCCGGGCGTGTAGCATTCAGCGTTCAAGGCTGGCCCCCTCTTAGAATCCAGGGGTTCTGGAACGCTCTATTATCGATCTGGCGAGAACGTCGGCTATCTCGCCTATTCCAGGTTTTGATGCCTGCTGTTTGGCGTGAAGTGCTCCCATGTTGCAGGCGGGCTGTGGAATGGTCAGCCCCGAGATCCCTTTAGACTCTATAGTAAGCATTTCCTGGCATCTGCATTTCACCGGCTTATCTAGTACTTGCGATAAGAGTTCTTCTTCCACGGGGTCGCAGTGGCCCAGCCTGAGGCCTGCCACCCTCCAGTAGTCGACAACAAGAACAGGATAGCCGGGGTTCCTCGTGGAAACCCACTCTCTAACGGCCGCCTCGAGGGGGGTACTATTTCCCCCGTGACCGTTAAGGAAAACTACAAGTCTGGGTTTCATAGCGTCTAGACTGTCGAGAATATCTTTTACGATAGATACTATTGTTTCGAGGCGGAGACTGATAGTCCCCGGGCATCCACCCCACTCCGGCGAGAAACCATAGGGTAAACCATGGGCTAGAATACAGTTCAGACCATACTCCTCTATTCTATCGCAGACCTGTTCTGCTAGCGCGTCAGCAATGATATAGTCCGTGCCTAGAGGTGCACTGCAATGCTGTTCGGTACTGCCAAACGGCACTATAACGACGGGACTTTCCATTCTAGCAATATCGGTAAGGCTTAGGTCTTGGAGGCGTTTCAAACACAATCAGCCCCTAGCCTCTTGTACGCTTCAAGAGCTGCCTGCCGTGGGCTGTTGCTTTTTGTTATCGCCCCTCCGATAATTATAATTCTAGCCCCGCTGCGCGCTAGGGTTTCGACCTCGCCAGGCCTGATTCCCCCTGCTATAGCGATCGGGCCGGGGAATGCTTGGGAGAGCTTCTCGACCAGCTCTGCCCTCTGGCCCGCGGTGAGCCCCAGCCTTTTCTGGACGTCAATGCCTATATGGAACAGGGCGATATGCACGCCCAGGGACCATAGCCTTTCGGCATCGCGGATGGGATCCCTGCTACCTATAAGGTCGCCGTAAACTGTAACACTATGCTCTTCACCCGCCGCGACCGCCTCACGTATGGTCTCGTCGGGCGCGACTGCTAGCACGCTCACAGCGTCCGCACCATAACTGGCAGCCAGTATAGTCTCGAGCCTTCCGGTGTCCATGGTTTTCGTGTCCGCCATTACGAGGGGCTCTCCTGGGAGGCTGGATAGCATTCTCACACTGTTCATGCCGAAGCTTTTGATGAGGGGTGTTCCAGCCTCAAGTATTACTGCGGGCCCTACCCGGGCCTCTATTCCTGTGCGCAGCGCCTCCCAGGGGTCTATGAAGTCTAGTGCTACTTGAAGCAGCCTGCCACACCTTTCCAGGCTTTTCCCTAGCCTCCCCGGCACGTTCAACGGCCCACTACCCTCCACGTTTTGGTGTCTCTAGTGTTTGTTTAAGATTGTGCCCTCCAAGGCTCGACTGTGGAGAGTATGTCTTCTATATTCCTCCGCCAGAGCACGTTTAGAACCTTAGACTCTAGCTTTATAGAGTCCACCAGGTAGTACCCGCGCCTGCCTATTAGAGTGGAGTAGGCCTTTCTCGTGGCGTCTCTCCACATTCTCGCAACTTCCGGGCTCTTATCCCTTACCGAAGCTATCTCTAACGGTATCTCTATAATCGCAATGTCAGAGGTAACATTCAAGTCCAATATTGGGATGGGCAGGCCGTTCTGCTCGGCCACGCTGATAGCCCGCTGCGCGCCTAGCTCTTCTAGGATTTCAGCGCTAGGAGCACCTCCACGCTTAAGCCTGTAGAGTACTCTAGGGCTTGTTATGTGCCACTCGGCCTTCACACGGTCGGAGCCTAGGCCCCTGTTAATATTGTCTTCTATCTCGCCATAATAGTTGATCATGTATCTGGCACCGATAGCGCCCAGCTTGGCCAGGTTGAATACGCTGTTGAGCCCCTGGAGGGGATCGAACGTCCATTTTATGAGGCTGTGACCGTAAGACTCTATCACGAGCCTCCTCTGCTCGGTTTTGAGCAGGAAACCGATACCACGATATTTAACGCTGGGCGCCACACCTGTGGCATGACTATAGAAATAGTCTCGCGACGGCCACCCGTATGATAAGCCTACAAGCCTGCCCTCAAGGAATGCGCCTATAACGAGACCGCCATTATCCGCTAGGGCTCTGAGCAGGTGTGCCGGGGCCGCCTCGCGGTAGTCCTCCATGTTCCATGCTTGCCTCTGCACTTCCACCGCTTCCCTGAACTCTTCGGGCGCCAGGAGCCTTCTGATAGTTATTTTCGGGCCGCTGTCCAAGAAGCACACCATGAGTACGGATTGAGTAGTGCGGGAGGATTTTAAACGGTCCACAACCTTTGCGGTCGACCATAAATTTGGGAGGACGGCCAGCTTATGTGTTGGAGGGTTAAACCCTTATTCTCCATTAAACCCTCTTCCCGAGAGGGGGTAGAGGCTGTAAACGGAGGTGTATTTGGATGGCGGCAGCAGCTGCGGGGATGGATAATGAGGCGAAAATCCGGATGGCGATGGCCGTGCTCGCGAGTATTGTCAACGATACTGGTGTTCCGAGAAATATTAGGAGGGCGGCTGCCAAGGCCCTTACGTTCTTGAGGGACCCTACACTCACACATGCGGTGAGGGCTGCTAACGCTATTAGTGCGTTAGACGAGGTTAGCCAGGATCCTAATATGCCGTTCCATGCCAGGACGAAAATATGGCAGGCTATAAGTATTCTGGAGACCGTTAGAGACTAAAGAACAAATAATATTTAATTATATAAAAATTAATAGTATTTTGTTGTTATATACAGTGTTAAGGCTAGAACATGCTCTCAACCTGGCCGGCTAGGACAATTACAAGGTGAGAACCCTATTGGCCTGCGATACCGGCAAGGAAACAGTGAACGTCAGGGTTAGAGGCATATACGCTACAGCCCTGGCAGTCATGCTCTCAGAGGAGGGTTACAGGATAGTAGATGTTAGCAGGGTTCTGAAGGAGAGGCTGGGAATCCAGGGGGACGAGGGCCCTGCGCATGTGACTGTTAAGACTTTAGAGGAGAGGCTCGACTCTCTACTCGTATTTGGACACCCCTGGTGCAAGGGAGAGAAAATATATGATACAATTATTGAAAAACTTGGAGACCAGGTGTTCAAGGCTAAGAGCTCGCTAGGCAATAATGCAGTAGTTAGCGCCCGAGTCCTAGGATTCGACGATAAAACGGGCGTCGCAGTATTAGAGCTCCCAGACGGTAGGAGGACCCATGCAAGACTCTCGGGGAAGGCAACGCCCGGGGAGACGGTTATTGTCACGATAGTTAATGATTCGCCGTTTAAGCCTCCCCAGGTGAAGCATGAGGTCAGGATTGTAGGCGACTATGTCATAGTCTCCTATCCCGGGAAGATGGTGAGCTATAGCGAGTTTATCAGGGACGCGGATAGAAAGGCAGACCTGCTATTAACAGCAGGTTTCAACGCAGACCTCGAGAAATACCATGTGCACTTCAGGAGTAACAGTAAGGCGGCAGACCTCCATATTATTGAAAACGAGATCCGCGAGCTGGCCGGGAAGATAGAGGATCTAGTTAGAAACCCCAAGCCTGACAGGCCGGAGATACTGTTGAGAGGCGAGTTCCTAGGCTTCATAACACTACCCTCAACAGCCAAAGCCGTAATGGACGAGTACCGTAGCAGGGCCGCGGTCACGATCCCCCTACACCACTCTCTGAAGAGCTTCGGCCCGAGAGAGTCGTCGCTCGTGGAATGCGCAGAAGATCTTATTGAGGACGCTAAAATAACGGGCATACACGGGTTAATGGTAGCCTACCACTTAGCCAAGAATTCAAGGCTCGTAACAATAGACCATATAAGGCCAGACAGCAAAGCATACCGGCTAGGCCCGTTCACGGTGAGAGAGGCTTCCCTAGCGGAGAACAGCATCTCGCTAGTATTGGATAGAGAGTTCAAGAGGCCGGTAGTGCTCGACGGGCTCAAAATGGAGGTCGAACCTGGAGATAAGGGCGTGACAACTATCAGAACCGACTCATGGACGGTCATACACGAGTACTACACTAGGGATGGCGATCTAATCGGAGTTTACGCTAACATCAATACTCCGCCCGAGATTGGAGGTTCGACCGTTAAATATCTCGACTTGCTGATAGACGTTGTGAAGCGTGTTGGTAAGCCGGCAGAGATAATAGACAGGGACGAGCTTGAAGAGTTCTATTCGAGAGGACTAATAGGAGAGCCTCTCTACAGGAAGGCATTGCAAACCGCGGAGGAGACTAGGAGGCTCCTGGACGAGAAATACACGTAGCCAGGCCACCCGGAAACTAAATGGAAGCAATAATGCCACTCGCCGATACCCATTATTAGTGGATAATGAGGAGAGGCGAGCCCCAAGCTTAACTATCACAGGATGCCCGGGGGACAGGAGGAGTCATGGCTAGGATTTGCCCGCTATGTGGAAGGGAGACACGCCACACTATACAAGGCTTATGCCCCCAGTGCTATGTTGAGAAGTACGGCCTAGTAAGGTTCCCGGAGATAGTGGAATATGAGATATGCAGGTATTGTGGGAGTATCAGGATAGGGGACCGTTGGGTTCACGTATCATCGTTCGAGGAGGGAATAGAAACGATAGTAGCCCACATAGCGTCGAGACAGAAGCTGCCCCCCGGTTTCAAGCTCCTCTCTGCAGGCATAGAACGTTACAGGACACAGCCCAACTGGAGGACAAAAGCCGATATAGTCATAGTAGCTTCCTATGAGGGCGAGACCGTATATCAGAGGGGAACCGTTACAGTCCAGTTCAAGCCGAGCGTCTGCCCTGTCTGCAAGATACGGGTTAGCGGGGAATACGATACTCTCCTCCAGGTCAGAGGCAGGATCCCGGAAAGGATCGAGGAGAAGATAGTGGAGATAACGGCCTCTCTGGGACTCCAGGATTCGCTCGTAGACGTGATCCCGTCGAAGGAGGGAGTAGACGTCTACTTTACCCATACTGGGGCTGCGAGGAAGCTCGCGAGAAAGCTGGCCAACACGTATGGGGGAGTTATTTCACGGGTAAGGTACGAGGACGTGACAATATCGTCTACAGGCAAGCATAGGGCGAGAAAAACGCTTCTCGTAAGGCTCGGAGGGAAACACTAAAATTTAAAGCCAGCGGGACATGCCAGTAATACTACCGGCCAGGGCTCAACCGCGGCCCCGCTGTTAAGGCCCGGCGGACGCCCGAGAGTATGCTCGGGCAGGGATGACCCTTCCCGCGGTTATACGGGTAGGATCCGGGTGTCAGGGGCGGGGCACACTCCAACGAGCCCCCTCTTCCAAGTTCGGAGGCCTCCCATCTCGAACTACTGTTTAGGGCTCTCCATGTTTCTCAGGGAGCAGTAGAGGATTTTGAGCTTAGAGACTGTACGGATGACATTATAGTTCCCCCTCGGTATCTCGCCTTTCCTGGCCAGCCTAGCAATGATACTGGCGGCATCATTTACAGTTACGCCTAGTTTTAGGGCGAGATCGTTTATGTCTTCGGACTCTGCAAGTGCGGCCACAAGCTTCAGGTCCTCCTTGCTTGGGCAGGTAAGGGCGTAGGTTATTATCTCGTTGAGCATGCTGTACAGGGACTCTCTCACGGCCTCCCTAAGATCGTCGAAGCCGGCGTATAGCATGTCTGGAAGCACTATTATTTCCACACCCAGCCTTTCCGCGAGGGCCCGAGCCTTATCGTCGACGCCCCTGGCGATTATCATGGGTTTCATGCCGCTCACCGTGGCGTTCACGTAGGCCTGCCTTATTGATGAGACGTCTGCGCTACCGGCCTTGACTTCGACGGCATATCGCGTCCCGTCCCTGAGAGCTACAATGTCTATATCGCTTATCTCGACACCGTCGATAGTGACCGGAACCCTGGTATTCTCTACTACATACCCCATATTTTCGAGGAGCCAGACTGCGAAACACTCGCTGGATCTTGCAAGCCTCTTATGTTTTCCCAACCGGATGACACCTTCCGGCTAGCCGGAACAGAGTTTAACTATAGAAATCTTATAATTAACTGTACTATTAGGGGGAAAAAGCAGCGAGAAGCCCAGACAGGTATAACGTTGAGGCTCGCGACACTACAGTTCTAGACCTTTAGGCTTCCTCTGCTCTTTAGGCCTTATCTTTACTAGGCCGTAATGTATAGCGCAGTTTATACAGTAGCATTTTGTTACAGGATACCTTGTTATTATTGCCCCCTTCTTCTCGAGCTCTTCGGCGAGAGACCTGTCGACAGGACTGTACATTCTGGTAACGCATATTGCCTTGTCTGCGGGTACGAGCCTGCCACAGTTGTCGCACTGTATAACGCCTGTTCTACCCTTGGAGCCTTTCCGGCGGCCCCTGTTCTGCCTCTTTTTAGGCATCTCTCCTACCCGCCCTATCATTCATGCGTTGTGAGACTATTAAACTACTCCCATCCTGCTCCTAGTATGTCTTAGAGTATCTCATCCACGTGATAGCAGGCTTACCGCACACCGGGCATTTAGCATTATGGGCTGGCTCGAGGGGCCACGGCGTCCCAAGAGCTTTAGCGTCTAGCTCCTCCTCAAGCTTTAGAGCGCAGTTCTCATTGCCACACCATGGGATCTCCACTATGCCCTTTCTCTGCTCTATCCACTCTCTAGCCTCATCCAGGCTATGGGTCCTCAGTATCCTCCCCTTAAGGTAACCCTTAGCCCTACTGTACAGGTCCTGGTATATGCTGTCGAAGAGCTTTCGTACCTCGACTACGACCATTTCAGCGTCGACAGTCTTCTTCTCCAGAGTATCCCTCCTAACGAGTGTTACTTTCGACTCCCTAGCCTCGCGAGCGCCAATCTCTATTCTAACAGGAACGCCGCGCGCCTCCCAATAGTAATACTTAGAGCCCGGCCTCACATCTCTCCTATCAGTTCTCACCCTTATGCCCGCGTTTGCGAGCGCCCTCTCTACGGAGACTGTGAGATCCTCAACCAGCTTGGCATCCTCCGGCGTCTTAGCGGGGATCGGGACTATAACGGCCTGGACCGGGGCTATGCTTGGCGGTAGGACGAGCCCCCTGTCGTCCCCATGTATCGATATGACTGTAGCAACAATCCTATCGCTGATACCATAGCTAGTCTGCCAGGGGTAGTCTAGGCTTTCATCGCTGAGCTGTATTTTGAAGTCGAAAGCTTTCGTGAAGTTCTGGCCTAGATTGTGGACTGTCCCTATTTGGAGCGCCCTGCCATCGGGCATCACAGTGTCGAATGCTATAGTGTATAGTGCTCCAGCGAACTTGTCCCATTCCGGCCTTCTGGATACGACATACGGTATTCCCAGGCTGTCGAATATGCGCTTATACGCGTCTACAGCCTCGAGAACCTGTCTTTCCGCGTCTTCGAAGGAATCGTGTACTGTATGGGCTTCTTTGAACGTGGTAACCTCTCTCAGCCTTATGAGCGGTCTCGTCGCTTTAGTCTCATAGCGGAATATGCTAACTATCTGGTAGTACTTTTTTGGTAGCTGTTTGTAGCTTTTTATCCAGAACGATTCCATGTATGTGATGCTTGTTTCGCTTGTAGGTCGTAATGCCAGTTTCACGTCTAACGGTTTAAGGCCCCCATGTGTAACCCAGTATACTTCGTCCTCGAAGCCTTTAACATGCTCGGTTTCACGCTTGAGGAGAGCCTCGGGTATTAGTAGTGGGAAGAGGACCTCTTCATGTCCTAGACCGTCTAGGACGTCTCTTATCATCTCTGTAATCCTGCGGCGGAGCTGAAAACCGTAGGGCATCCAGACGCCCATACCCTTAACAGGATACCTGCCATAATCGTATACTTCCGCCTCTTCGAGCACCCAGTCAAACCATCTTGGAAAGTCCGACGCCCATTTCTCCCGGGACGGCTGGCTCCCCGCCAAAACCTAGCACCAGGTAGATCGTGGAGCGTTTCGGTAAAAAACTGCGTCTTACAGGTTTGCCCGGCAGAAACAATATTATATGATTTAGATTACAATACGAATATTACGAGCAGAGCTATTAGTAGCCCGTAGATTGCGATACCCTCACCGAGGGCAACATAGAGTAGCACTGTACCCGAGAGCTCCCTCTTCTCTGCGACAGCGCTTATAGCGGCAGCTCCAGCTACACCAACAGCGTATCCGCCTCCTATGCCGGCGAGGCCGACAGCTAGAGCGCTACCGATAGCCTTGGCCATTAGACTACTATTGCCACCGTTTGATCCTCCCTGTGTTGCAGCGCCAGCTATTACGGGCGCTGTGAGAAATGCCAAGGCGAACGCTGCTAGGGCTGCTAGGACTGTTACCGTTCTGAATCGCCTATCCGCGAGCAGCAGTTTGAGAGCCTCTTTCAAGGTCATCGTGTTGTTCACCGAGACTAGGAGTGAACAGGTTTCCTATTTAAAGTGTTATGTTCCACGGGCAGGTCGTCCCTCCTTAACGGTAGGACGAGGTAAGGTAAACCCCCGGGGCTGGATGCGACGAGCCCGGAAACTAATGCTGCTAACGGTGGGGGTGGGAGTATTGATTCTTAGCGATTACGAGATAATGACTCTTCTCAGGGCTGGAGAGCTCCGTATTGAGCCGTTCGATAGCATGATAGTCCGCGAGAACGGGCTGGATCTTAGGCTTGGAAGAGAGTACTGCGTGTTTAAAAATACCGGGAGAATCCTAGACCCGAGGAGTCCGGGTAGCGCTGAGGAGTATTATGATTGTAGAGTGGCTGGAGAAGAGGGGATAGTAATACCGCCGGGCTCACACGTCCTCCTCCATACCCTAGAGTATATCGGGCTGCCAAGCTATCTGGCCGGGCTGGTAAACCTTAGAAGCACCTGGGCACGGACCGGGATTTACGTGCCAGCAACAGTTGTCGATGCCGGGTTTGAGGGTCAACTGACAATAGAGGTTATAGGGTCGAGCTTCCCGGTTAGACTCTACCCGCAAGACAGGTTCCTACATCTTGTACTGGTGAGGCTGGGCGTGCCGACCATGAAGCCCTATAAGGGATCCTATCTCGGGCAGAGGGGTGTCAGGCTGCCGAAGTTCTTCTCTAACGCCTCCGGTTTTGGCTTTAGCCGCTGACCACGTCGCTATCAAAACAGGTTAATCCTCCACGCGTAATATCTCCTCGTAGCATTATTCTGCCTACTGGGTGTTGTAGTTGCGCCGGGCCCTTATTGGGATAGGGACTTGCATTGATCCCGAGTCCCTCCTAGCTATAGACGCTGTGGAGGTATCGGGGGAAGCACTGGAGCGGCTCGAAGAAACCCGGAGAGAGTATCTGGCTGAGGCCTCGAGGAGGCGTGTATACGGGTATTGTACCGGCCTCGGAGAGCTCCAGTACAAGACCGCTGGATGCCCGGATAACTGGGAGATGACTGTTTTGGACGAGCATAGTACGAGTGTCGGCCTCCAAGTCTCGTCTAGAAGCCTGTCACTATTATTCCTCAAGGTCAGACTCTTACAGCTGCTCCAAGCACCAGCCCCAGTGAGGCCAGGCGTCGCGGAGAGAATAGCGACAGCCGTTAACAGTGGGATCGCCCCGCTAATACATGTCTATGGCAGTGTGGGCGCTAGCGGGGACCTGGCCCCTAGCGCTGAAGCCTTCCGGTGCCTCTTCTACGGTAAGGGTAGGGCCTGGGTCGACGATAAGCCTGTGTCTTGCCGTTCAGCTCTCGAAAGGGCGGGGTTGGACGTGTACCCGTTACAGCCCGGGGAGGCGCTGGCGCTCATAAACAATACCGCGTGGAGCACTGCCCTCTGCTCATATAATATTGTCGGTTTAAAGAACGCCCTGGACGCTGCCCTGGATCTAGCGGTAAGACTGGTCACAGCAGTCAGGCCGAACCCGGAGCATTACATGCCCAAGCTTTTGGAGCTTAAAAAGTGTCCTAGGTGCGTGGATGTCGCGTATAAGCTTAACTCTCAGTGTGCGGGTAAGAGCAGGCTCCTACAGTACCCGTACAGTGTAAGATGTCTCCCCCAGATCCTCGGCTCGTTGCTTGACAGTCTGGACTGGGCGGAGAGGAAGGTGGCCGAGGAGGCCTGCTCGTCAACTGAGAACCCTACTGTGGTCGACGGGAAGGTATATCATAACTGTAACTTCCATAGCATTAGGGTCTCGCTGGCGTGCGATCAGGCGCTAACTGTTGCGGGACACCTTGCCAACCTGCTTGACAGGCTCGCCGCGCAGTTGATGCGTAAGAGTATCACGGGCCTCCCAGAGTTTGTCAGCACGGAGAATAGTAGCGTGGGCCTTATGATAGTCCAGTATGCTACTGCAAGCCTCGCAGCCAGAGCTAGAACCTTATCGCACCCGTCCGGGGTTGAGAGTATACCGACAAGCGGCCTCCAGGAGGATATTGTCCCGATGACGCCTATTAGCGGGTTAAAACTGTACGAGCAAGTCGAGAGCTTGGGAGCATCGCTAGCACTCCTACAGGTGATACTCGACAAGATAGACGAGGCCAGGAGGGGGCCGTTGTCGTTCAACAGCCTCCAGGAGGACATTATCGCTGCTCACAGGCGCATGCTAGCCAGGCTCTACCCTTACGGGCTACCTTTTACCCAGGATCCTGATTACGGTTCCGGCAAGATCCCCGTGGAGTAGGCTCCGGGGAACCCTGCGGCCAACATACTTGGGGTCTAGAGGATCGGAAGAATACATCGCCTCGCTAATAACCCCGTGGAACTCTACAGGGGGCAGCAAGGCTATAGCGCGGATCTCCCCGACACGTATCTCCCTAATATTCGTGACAACCGTTAACGCGATGTTCCCGGTCGAAGCCCTAGTAGTTTTCAGCTGGGTACCCTGTAAGGGTTCAACCCTAGTAACCTCAGCCCCGAAAACGTCTACAGCATACTCTGGATAGTTCGAGTCGCCCAGTCGAAGCCTCACAGGCAGGCCGATAAGCACGGAGAGGGCCCATCGGATCTCGGCGACAGCCATTTTCTGCCTGCCGTCAAGCCTCACCGGAACCTGGGGTAGTAGGAGGCCGGCGAGCTCCCTGGCAGTAGCTGAGATTTTCCTGGCTTCTTCGCTCTCCGCGGCCATGTCTGCCGGGAGAAAACTGTAACGGAGCCTCTTGAGGTTCTTACCCGCGGCCTCCAGGCTTCCGAGAACCCTGCTCTTATTAAGGGGCCATGGGAGACCCCACTGTTTAACCCTCCTAGACAATGTTGTGAGGGCGTACTCCGCCATCAAATACCTGTAATCGTTAGAGTCGACCATTGCCGCGCCACCAGTTAGACCCGTGGCACGGTAAAGCCCTAATGTGTGATTGCACCGGTCAGAATACTTGTATGTGCCCCGGGGGGCTGGTGGTATGGTGCTACAATATTCATACGTCCTACCATATCAATAGTATTCCATGTGGTGGGCCAGTATTGACGGTGAAGCTCGCGCTCGACGAGAACCACGGGTATAGAGTGGTCGGCCCGGCCAGTGTGAGGGTAGAATCTGGAACCCTACAAGTACTAGGTGCGGAGATAGGCGAGGGAGGCTCTCTCAGGATCCCCCAGCATCGTAGCTACTATCTATACTCGATGACGGGCAGGACTATTATTAGCGTGGAGCTGGGGGAGGGTGCCCGGATAGAGGCTCCCAGCCCAGGAGAGGAGCCTGCCAGGTCTTGGGTAGAGGCAACCGATAATCTGCTTGAGAGTTGCGATCCGCCCTGCACGATCAGTATTGTCGGCCCTGTGGACTCGGGCAAGACTAGTCTTACCGCGCTTATAGCGAATAGGAGTATTGTTAGAGGGTTGAAGCCAGCTATTATCGACTTAGATATTGGGCAGGCAGACATCGGCCCTCCAGGGTTCGTCTCATTAGCTCTCCCAGAAAGCTGGATCGTCTGGCTTAGAGAGGCGGTTCCGAGGAGGATGGTTTTCGCGGGGCACGTCGAGCCGGGGTATGTGACGGGCAGGGTAGTTTACGGTGCGAGGAGACTGTACGAGGAGGCCCTAAGGGAGGGTGCTGACGTTATAGTGGTCGACAATGACGGGTGGGTCGACGGTTGGAGGTCGCTGGAGTACCGGTTGGACCTAGCAAGGGCAGTATCGGCTAACGCTATAATAGTGGTGGGAAGCCCGCTTCTAGCCTCGTTCTTCAAACTGCGCTGGCCGGGCACAGTCTTGGACCTGCCGAGACCGTTAAGGGTCGAGGAGAGAGACCAGGCTTTGAGGCGGGCGTTAAGGGCTGAAAACTATAGGCGGTTCCTGGAGCCGGGCGTGATAAGGGAGCTCTACGCCGAGGACACTCCAGTGGTTAACGCGTGCATACCGCTTGAGGGGGTTGAAGAGCCTGAACATGTGGAGAAGGTTGGAGGTTCTAGGATCCTAGGGGTCTCCCGTTATCCTGGAGGCGCCTGCGTCCTGCTAGATACCGCTGAGCCTCCGCCGCCCGAGGTTTCGAGGGAGATAGCTAGTAAGCTTGGCGTGAAGGAGGCGATAGTCCTCTACACTGGGGGTATGCGGAATATTCTGGCAGCGCTTACCGACCCTGAGGGTTGGGATCACCCGGCTCTTATCCTGGACATAGACTTCCAGAAGGGTAGGATATCGGTGAAGACAAGGTATGAGGGCCCTGTTGCCGCCCTGATGGTTGGAAGGCTTAGGCTGGACGAGGAGTACTACGATCTACCCTTAAGGCGGATCTGGCTCTGAGTATAGCCGGACCGTGTTAACACTAACAATACGGTTTAGCGTCCCGCTTAGAGCCGTCTCTAGGACATGCCTTGTGGTTCTCGTCAGCCTCCACTCTAGTGCTTTCCCGGGCGGGACGAGGGTTGCGTCGACAGCGTCACCTCCGGGCCGGGGCGACGGCTCTCCTCTCGGGGCGAAGCGGATGACAGGTATGATGTAGTGGTATCTTATTGTGTTACCAGAATACTCTATATATTCTTCAATTATGACAACACCCTGGGGTTCCCCCGCGACGCCCGTCTCCTCTAAGAGCTCCCTGGCAGCCGCTTCTAGGAGGCTCTCCCCAGGCTCCACATGCCCTCCCGGCAGGGCCCAGCAACCCTTACATGGCGGGTGGCCCCGCTTCACGAGTAGGATCTTACCGTCATATTCTAGATACGCGCTAACACCTACCCGGGGTACCGGTTTTCCCATCGGGCTCCACCGCGTGCTTGTGTTATTAGGGTGCTAGGGAGCTACTCTCATACCCGGGATTTTGTCTGGCATGCTAGAACCGGGGTCTATAGGAGCATTAATAGTGTGTGGAGGTTTCAGGGCATCCAAATGTATAGTAATATGTTAATTTCCCCTCAGCCATAAACAATAGAATTTGGGTACGAGGACAGACAACGTCCATCCCACGCCTCTAACACGTATAAGGATGGTGGCTGGGATGGACGGGTTGCTGTGCGTCTCGCGTGGTGCCAGGAGATGTTGGTGGAGATACGCTTCCACGGTCGTGGAGGCCAGGGGGCGGTAACCGCGGCAAACCTTCTAGCAGACGCGGCTATACGGGAGGGGAAATACGCCCAGGCGTTCCCCCATTTCGGCGCGGAGCGTAGAGGGGCCCCGGTTGTGGCTTTCGCGAGGATTAGCGACAGGCCCATAGAGATTCATAGTAGGATCAAGAATCCCGACATTATAGTAGTACTGGACCCCCGCATATTCGATCTCGTAAATGTTGCTGACGGGTTGAAGCCAGGCGGGATTGTCGTGGCAAACTCTACTGTAAGGAGGGTTGAGGGTTACACTAACTATTGTGTCGACGCTACAGGCATCGCGAGAAGGCTGGGCCTGGTGATCAGTGGATGGCCGGTTGTCAACACTACAATGCTGGGGGCCCTGGTGAGAGCGACGGGAATTGTAAGCCTAGACAGCATACTTGGGGTTGTCAGGGAGAACTTCAGGGGTAAGCTTGGAGAGGTGAACTCCAGGGCTGTGCTTGAAGCCTACGAGTCGGCCAGGAGGTGTTAAGGGCATGACTGTTCAGCCTAGGATTGTTAGGGGGGAGGGCTTCTTCCTTGCCCCTATCAGCCGCCCGGCTGAGGGGTCTATCGGTAAGACGGGGACCTGGCGTACTATGCGTCCCGTTGTAGACCTGGAGAAGTGCACCGGCTGCTATGTGTGCTGGCTGTACTGTCCCGAGAACACTATCGTGAAGACGGGCGATGGGAAGGTCGCTATAGACTATGATTACTGTAAGGGTTGCGGTGTGTGCGCTGAGGTCTGCCCGTTCAAGGCTATAAGAATGGTCGAGGAGGGGTGACCGTGCCATGGTTGTGAGGAGTCTCACCGGGAACTATGCTGTTGCCTATGCTGTAAAGCTTGCCAGGGTCCAGGTTGTAAGCGCGTACCCCATAACGCCTCAGACGACCATCGTGGAGAAGCTCAGCGAGATGATAGAGAAGGGCGAGCTCAAAGCTAAGATGGTCAGGGTTGAGAGCGAGCACAGCGCGCTAGCAACAGTTTTCGGGGCTGCGAGCGGTGGTGCGAGGGCTTTCACAGCCACAAGCAGCCACGGCCTGCTCTATATGCACGAGGTTGTGTGGTGGGCTGCTGGCTCGAGGATCCCCCTCGTCATGGCGGTGGTAGCCCGCTCTATAGGGCCTCCCTGGAATATCCATGTTGACCACCAGGACATATTCGATCAGAGGGACACCGGCTGGATTATAGGGGTAGCCCAGGAGAACCAGGAAGTTCTGGACATGACACTGCAGGCCTTCAGGATAAGCGAGGATCCGAGAGTCTACCTTCCAGTAATGGTGGGGCTTGACGGCTTCATACTGTCACACACGAGGGCCCCGGTGGATGTTCCAGACCAGGATCTCGTCGACGAGTGGCTCCCGCCCAGGAGGCAGCCTTACGTTATAAGCCCTGAGACGAACGTTGTGATGGGCAATATCGCTCCGGACGAGGTACACTATCTTATGAGGTATAGCATGCATGAGGCGATGGAGAGGGCTAAGAGGGTTATTGAGGAGGTTGACAGGAGCTATGCCGAGGTTTTCGGCAGAAGCTATGGCGGCCTGATAGAGTGCTATAAGTGTGACGACGCCGACATCCTAGTAGTCATTACTGGGAGCTGGAGTGGCGACGCGAAACACGCGGCCGACAGGCTTAGAAGCATAGGAATAAACGTGGGAGTCGCCAGGGTGAGATTCATAAGGCCATGGCCTCGTGAGAGGCTCGTAGAGATCGCGAGAGACAAGAAGCTAGTCATAGTGTTCGATAGGGCTGTAAGCATGGGCAGCCTAGGCCCGCTCTTCATGGAGGTGAGCTCCACGCTCTACCCGTATGGTACCAGCCTCGCAGGAGTAATAGCAGGGCTGGCAGGCGTGGACGTCTCATACGAGGATTTCGAACGGGCGATAAAGACTCTTGTCTCGAAGCTTGAGGAGCAGGGCAGGCTGTATATCCCGCAATTCTGGCTTTTCCCCGAAGGGTTCGAGAGCGAGGAGAAGAGGTTGGAGGTGGCCAGGAAATGGCTGTGAACCTGAAAGCGCTCCCCGACAAGAAGTATATAATGCCGGGGAACGCCTCGTGCCCCGGATGCCCCGAGAGTATGGGTTTACGCTATGTTAAGATGGCCCTAGGCGACAACGTGGTCCTAGTAATACCTGCAGGCTGTAGTAGCGTCATACAGGGCATAGCCCCGCGGAGCGGGATAAACACGCCCATACTAAACATAGTGTTCGCTGCGGGTGCCAGCGCTGCCAGCGGCCTGAAAGCAGCGTATGAGATGCTGGGCAAGGACTACCACGTGGTTGTATGGGCAGGGGATGGTGGGACCGGCGATATCGGGTTCCAGGCCCTGAGCGGTGCGGCCGAGAGGGACGAGGACATAATATACATCTGCGTCGATAACGAGGCCTACATGAACACGGGCATACAGAGGAGCAGCCTAACACCCTACGGCGCCTGGACGACCACAACCTGGACTGGCAAGAAGGAGCATAAGAAGAACGTGCCAATAATACTCGTAAGCCACGGCGTGAAGTATGTTGCAACAGCAACAGTGGGATACCCGACAGACTTCATAGAAAAACTTAGGAGGGCCAGCAAGATCAAGGGATTCCGCTACATACACCTCCTAGCCCCCTGCCCGGTCGGCTGGAGGTTCGACCCGTCCCTAACAGCACGGATAGGACAGCTAGCAGTAAAGACGGGGCTCTACCCCCTCTTCGAGTACGTCAACGGTAAATTCCGGTTAAGCCCTATAGGGCGCAGGTACAAGGACCCGAAGAACAGGCTCCCAATAATAGAGTACTTGAAACTCCAGGGAAGATACAAGCACCTGCTCGACAAGCCAGAAGAAATAAAGAAAATAGAAGAGTACATCGAGAACACATGGCACCTGATAGACGCCCTAGAAAAATCGTTCTCCAAGGGCGGAGGAGAAAAAATATACAAGGCACTCTAAAACTGCCGGGAAACCCCCTTCTTTCCCTATC
>JALSOR010000131.1 GCA_026986415.1 Acidilobaceae archaeon | reverse complement strand
CTCAAACCGTTATCTCCTCTCTACAGGATTAAGGGTGGGTTAACGCAACAAGCCTGCCTGGAGGACTAGTTATGGAGTGTTGCTTGGCCTCTCCCGGGTTGACCCGGGGGGTTCCCGGCTGTTAGGGGCTTTTAGGGCTGCTGCGTGTCCACCCCTCTTATCCTCTGCTAGGGTTTACGATGTTTAAATATTTGTATCTGGGAGAATGATATATACTAATAATTATAGCGTGGCGGAGGACCGCGAGCACGGCCCCCGGTAACATTTAGAAGTAGGCCTCCAAGCCCTCCCCCCTACCCCCGGGGATCTTCTCCGCCTCCTCCCCCCGGCCGAGATACTCGAGTATCTGGCGTACCACGGCGGGGCCGATACCCTTGACCGCTAGGAGCTCTCGAGGGGACGCGGAGGCGAGGTCTGCCAGCGTCTTATAGCCTGCCTCGTACAGCCTGCGGGCTCTCACCCTCCCCACGCCTGGAATCACCACTAGGGGGAGGAGCTCCGGCTTCACACCATAACGTATGCGAGCCTCCAAGTGCCTGAGCAGCGACTCCTCCTCGCTTGTGAACCCGAGGAGTGGCGATATTCTAGCCAGGCTCCCCGCTATCCACCTCGCAGTCTCCACTACAGCGTTCAAATCCCCAGGGCCTGCGCCTAGGACCGCGTGTATCTCGTCCTCGCTTTTCTCGTTGATCCAGTATTTTAGGAGTAGCATCGTCTTGAAGGTCCTCGCCTCTGAGGGGCCGAACCAGTCCACGATATCCACCAGGTCCGGGGCCTCATCTATCATCCTATCCAGCAGGGCCTCCTGCTCCCTCCTACCACCGGCCGGGAGCCTCACCATGTCGGGCATGGAGGCTATCATGTAGAGCGCTATATCAACATTCAGACTGCCAGCCCTCTCCCTCAGCCTGCGGGCTATAACGACACTGTAGGGGTCGAGGTATAAGCGGGCGATCTCGAGGCCCAGAGGCGTCGGCCTCAGCAGCCCCTCACGGTCCTCCACGGTCAGGCCCCAGGATTCGAGCTCTAGCAGGGCCCTCTCCACCTGGGATAGCACCCTGGAACCACTCCCGGCCTGCCGGTAGTAGAGGGTCCTCCTAACTACGCCCATGATACCGTTCCTGTCGAGCCCCCCGTGGAAGGCGAGCATGCCCAGAACCACGTGTCTCAAGCCCTGGATCCCTTCAAGCCTGCTCCTAACAGGCTCCGGCTCGCCGAGGATATAGTAGCCGGCCACCTCCCCGGGCGTGTCGCCCGGGCTCGCAACAATGACCGCCTCCCCCACACTGTCTAGGCCGGGCCTTCCAGCCCTGCCTGCGAGCTGTTTATACTCGAACACGGGTATGGGCTGCCTGTAGCCCTCCTCGTAGCGGTAGTACTCCTCGACCACCACCCTCCTGGCGGGCAGGTTCACGCCTGCAGCGAGGGTTGGCGTCGCATGTATCACCCTGATTATCCCGGAGCGGAAGCCCTCCTCGATAATCCTCCTCTGCTCTGAGGAGAGGCCGGCATGGTGGAAGGCCACTCCTGCCAGTACTAGTGAGGCCAGGGTCTCCCTGACGATCCGCGGCCCTCCAGTCTCGAGGATCCTCCTAGCGAGCGCCTGGGCCCTCCTCCTGTCAGCGTAGCGTTTAACGTGCTTAGCCGTCCTCTTGGCGAGCTGCACGGTTCTACGCCTGCTCTGGCTGAAGACTAGAACCTGCCCTCCCCCCTCCACGGTGTCCAGCACGGGGTCCAGGTACGGGTTCCCACCGTGCTGGGGGATCCGCGCCTCCACGCCCTCCCTCGGATAGTATAGGATGCCGTCCTTGTATACCGCCTCCCTGAGGGGGACAGGCCTCCAGTCGACAACTATGGGTGTCGCGCCCAGCCACTCCGCTATTTCCGCAGCGTTCGGTACTGTAGCGCTTAACGCCACTATCTGGGGCTCCTCTGGTGTGGCGGTGAGCGTGTTAGCGATAATGCTCTCCAGCACGACACCCCTCTTACTATCACCGATATAGTGGACCTCGTCCACAACTATGACCCGCACCCTCCCCGCCAGGCCGGGCCTGCTCCTCAACAGGCTGTCCAGCTTCTCGTAGGTCGCAACAATAATGTCCGGGTTGCTGGGCCCGACGCTAGTGTCTCCGACCTCAAGCCTGACCTTCAGGCCCAGCTGGGATAGTCTTCCGAGGTACTCGTACTTCTCGCTCGCAATACTCTTGAGGGGGACGAGATAGAAGCCTAGCCCGCCTCCCGTGGCGGCGAGGCGTGAGGCTAGCGCGAGCGCCCCGATAAACGTTTTCCCGCTCGCGGTGGGGGTTGCGACGAGGAGGCTTCTCCCTTCTAGCACGCCGGCCCTGACGGCCGCCTCCTGGGGAGGGTAGAGCTCCTTGTAGCCGTAGAGGCTCATGAGCCTCTCTAGAATGCTGGGTCCGGGCAATCCGGGCACTCCCACTGTTTGCTAGGTTGTCAGGCGATGTCGTAGCACCCGGTTCTGGGGGAGTAGATGATCCCGTCCCTGTACATCTTCTCTATGGTCTCCCTGACCTTGGCCTCGCGGACCTTGTGCTCGCTTGTCACCTCCTTGATTATCTCTTCCTCCTTGGCGCAGTACGCTCCGGACTGTTTTATCTTCTTGATAGTGTCTACTATGACGCTCATGAGCCTTATAGATGAGAGGCTCTTGCCCGTCATGATAACGGTTGAGTCTATGCTGCCAGTCTCAGTGTCGACACCGACACTCTCAAGGAAGCTCAATGTTATCCTTATAGCCTCCTCCGCGTCCTCCTCGGTCACCTCCTCCTTGAGTGCCATCTTAGCGTGGGCCTCGCTTATCCTGATAATCGCCTCCAGCTGCCGCGCCGTTATCGGTATAGAGGTTATCCTGTCCCCCTCATCGTCGAGCGGGGTGGCACTACTCCTGAGCGTGACGAAGAAGTCCCTTATCATATTCTTAGCCTGGGGGGTGAGCCTCGGCCTCACATACCTCCTAGCATATATGATATACTTCTTGAGGAGGGTAATGTCGATCTCAGGCTTAAACCTCTCAACGTTACTGTGAGCCTCCAACACGTACGTGGCAAGCATCCTGTCCCTCTCACGGCTGATAATATCCCGGACAACGAATATGAGGTCGAACCTCGATATTATGGTCGGAGGCAGGTCCACGTTGTCCGTGAAGGGCTTCTTGGGGATATAGATCCCGAACCTGGGGTTCCCAGCGGCGAGCACGCTCGCCCTAGCGTTAAGCCTCGCGACTATGCCGGCCTTCGAAATGCTTATAACCTGCTGTTCCATGGCCTCGTGTATCGCCACCCTATCGTCCGGCCTCATCTTGTCTATCTCGTCGATAACCGCCACGCCACCATCCGCCAGGACGAGGGCGCCCGCCTCGAGGAAGTACTCCCCCGTCTTCGGGTCTTTCACGACCGCAGCGGTCAGGCCCGCGGCAGTGCTCCCCTTACCACTAGTATAGACCGCTCTAGGGGCGATCCTGGCAGCGCTCTGGAGAAGCTGGCTCTTAGCCACACCAGGGTCTCCGACGAACAGCACGTGTATGTCTCCCCTGATACGGGTGCCGTCCGGCATAACCTTTGGGACGCCCCCGAAGAGGAGTAGTGCTATGGCCTCCTTCAGGTCCCACTGGCCGTAGATGCTGGGTGCGATGCTCGCGATGATCCTCTCCCTGACCCATGGGTCGCGGGCGAGCTCGCGTATCTTCTCCTCGTCCTCACGGGTAATGCTTATCTCCTCGAGGGCCTTCTCGCTAACCCTTATACTGTTAGCCTCGATGTATAGCTCGAACAGGGGGCTCCTACTGCTAACCTGTACTATCGTGGGTATCCCCACGATCGTGACCCTGTCACCGGGCCTGCTACTGTCCACCAGGTCCTCGGTGAGCTGGACCTCCACGCTCCTGGGCATCTGCCCTCCAGGCACATCCTCGGGCCTCTCCTGGAGCACTATCTTCTGCCAGTCAATATACTTGCTCTTCTCCTTCACGAGCAGGAACTTGCCGCCCCCCTCACCGCAGACCGGGCAGACGCTAGGCCTCTCAATAGTATCGCCCATAGCCTCGCCGGGAGGAGGCCATTCGAACTCTCCCCCGCACTTGTCGTGGCGGAAGACTGCACGGACGAGCCTGCTACGTATGGGGTGCATCCTAGTGACGATCCCCTCGACCTGCACGAGCCTGCCTATATGCTCGCTCCTCAACTCTCTTATCTTGACAGTCTCGTAGAGCCCGTAGACGCGGACGGTGAACTCCTTCTTGGCCTCAGCGTACTCTGGATTCTCGAGCTCCACTATCTCCCTCACAGCGTTCCCCGCCTCTGCCAGCACTGTGCGGGGATCGTCCACGAGCATCTCTGCTAGCTCCGTATCGTACCTGTAGAGGTCCCCGTAGTCTACGGCCAGGCTTTTGAGGTCGAAGTTCATCATCCTCCTGAGCCTGGCCATGTACTTGTACTCTCCGTTCTCATCCCTATAGTTCCTGATAAAGTCTATGAACCTCTCAGCAATGCCGAGGGGCTCCTCGGGCTCTAGATCCACTGCCAAAACAGTGTCACCCCTTCCCGCTCTCACTGCTGGTGAAGGGCCTCTTAACATACTCCCTCCACGAGCTTATCACGTCGTGGAGGATATCGTAGACTATCGTCTCCTCCGGTGTGAGGCGATCCCTAAGCCCTCCCTCCCCGGTAGTGGCGAGCCTTATAATCTTGGCAAGCCTGGCCTCGGCGAGCTCGGCAAGGTTCTTCTCGAGTATCTCCCTGTCCCTTATGAAAATATGGGAGGGCCTCTCCCTTATGAGGGCGTCGAGCTTCTCCACCAGCTCTGCAACCTTAAGGTAGAAGTCGTGGGGGAGGCTTGTTATCTGGTTCGCGGCGCTCCTCTTCTTCTCCTTGTAATGGTACATGTTTATAGTGTCAATATCTATATCCTTATCCTTCAGAGTGACAACCCCCCTCCCAGCCAGCATCCTAGCCTGCCAGCGGGGGAGCTCGAGCTCGTCCCCCCTCCTAGCACGTACCACCCCGGCAGGGGTCGGTATCCCCTCCTCGAGGGGCTCTGTCACGACAACCCTGACCATGCGGAGCCAGTAGTCAGCCACTATCAGGTTCAGCCTGGAGTTGACATCTATCAAAGCCCTGAACCCTCCCACGAGACGAGAGTTACTACCCGGGGCTAGCCCCGCGCCCTCCAGCCAGATCATATGGTTTCTAGCAGGAAAATACTATATGATGCGTGAGCCCGGGAGAGGGATCCACCCCATAATAACCCTCCAGGCCATCTAACACTAACTGTTGGAGGCCTGTAGGGGCCGGGAAGGCCGGGGGCGGGGGAGCCGCCCCTACTGTTAGTGTTCGGGATAGGTAGTGGAGAGGTGCTGCTTGTTGAGCTCCGCGTTCGAAATATTGTGGGCCGAGAAGTACCGGCCTAAGAGTCTGGACGAGATCGTCAACCAGGAGGAGATTGTTAGCAGGCTTAAAACCTTCGTGAAGACTAAGAACATGCCCCACCTCCTCTTCGCGGGGCCGGCCGGGACTGGGAAGACCACCGCGGCCCACGCGCTAGCGCACGACCTCTACGGCGAGTACTACAGGCAGTACATGCTCGAGCTTAACGCTAGCGATGAGAGGGGTATAAACGTTATCAGGGAGAAGGTTAAGGAGTTCGCCCGTAGCCGGACCCCTCCCGATATACCGTTCAAGATAGTCCTCCTCGACGAGGCCGACAATATGACTGCCGACGCGCAGCAGGCGCTCAGGAGGCTCATGGAGCTCTACAGCGCATCGACAAGGTTCATACTGATAGCCAACTACCCCTCGAAAATAATAGACCCCATACAGAGCAGGTGCGCCTTCTTCAGGTTCCAGCCCCTGAAGAAGGAGGATGTTGTGGCCCGCCTCAAGTATATCGCTGACAATGAGGGGGTCGACTACGAGGTTGAAGCGCTGGAGACCATATACGAGATAAGCGAGGGGGACATGAGGAAGGCCATAAACATACTCCAGGCCGCAGCGGCCATAGGAAAGGTCACCGTCGACACCGTATACAAGGTCGTAGGGCTCGCCAAGCCGAAAGAGGTACGGGAAATGATAATGACAGCCCTCAAAGGGGACTTCAACACTGCCAGGACAATGCTGAGGAAGCTAATGATAGAGTACGGCCTAAGCGGGGAGGACATAGTCAAGCAGATACACAGGGAGATATTCAGCAACGAGGTGAAAATACCGGACGACGCCCGCGTGCTGATAGCCGACTTCATAGGCGAAGTACACTTCAGGCTGGTAGAGGGGAGCGACGACGACATACAGCTAACCGCCCTGCTAGCATGGCTCTCACTCCTGGGAAGGAAGCTGGGAGTCCAGTGAGGGTTGCGGGTTGAGCACGAGGTGGAGGGGGGACAGGCTCCCCTGGATAATAAAGTATAGGCCCAAGAGGGTAGAGGAGGTTGTAAACCAGGAGGAGGCCAAACGCATACTCGGAGCGTGGTTCGAGGCTTGGGCCAGCGGTAAACCCCCCAGCAAGAGGGCCGCCCTGCTATACGGGCCTCCAGGGGTGGGGAAGACCAGCCTGATAGAGGCTTACGCGCACGAGTACGGCTACGAGCTGTTAGAGCTTAACGCCAGCGACCATAGGAGCGCCGCGGCGATCCGGAGGACCGTGGGTGTAGCAGCGTTCCGGAAGCCCCTCTTCGGGCGGGGAATAATCATACTGCTGGACGAGATAGACGGTATAGCGCCGCGCGAGGACGCGGGAGGCCTCCAAGAGCTCCTCAGGATAATACCCGAGACTAGGAACCCGATAGTCATGACCGCGAACGACCCGTGGAAGGACCAGCTCCGCCCCCTCAGGGAGGCATCCCTACTCGTACAGTTCAAACAGCTCGGCCTGACCCATATCGTAGCAGTGCTCCA
>JALSOR010000130.1 GCA_026986415.1 Acidilobaceae archaeon | reverse complement strand
GTTGCTACTGTATCCTCTCAGCTGGGTTATTGTTGCTCCGGCTTCGACTGTCTCCTTTACGATCTCCTTTATGTCGTCCTCGCTGAGCAGGTGGGTTAGAGGTGCCCCCATGACTGTTGATAGCCTGGGCACAGGGAACATTGCCTGGCCGTGCATGCCTAATACTATCGGGACTATGCTGGCAGGGCTAACCTTTAGCTTCCTGCTAGCGTAGTATGCCAGCCTGCCAGCGTCTAGGACCCCGCTGAACCCTATGACCCTCTCCCGTGGGAAGCCTAGGCGCTTGTACATCACGTAGGCCATAGCGTCTAAGGGGTTGGTTGTTAGCATTACTATACTGTTAGGCGCATACTCTTTGATTTTCTCGGCGATGTCGCTGATCACTCCAGCATTTTTGAGGAGTAGGTCCTCCCTTGTCATGCCAGGCTTTCTGGGGAACCCGGCGGTCACGATTACGATATCACTGCCCTCCATGTCCCTGAAATCGTTGGAACCCCGTATTTCAACGCTCTTGCCGAGAATAGCCGCGGCATGGCTAAGGTCTAGAGCCTCGCCCTGAGGCTTGTTCGGAATTATATCTATAAGCAGTATATCGTCCAGCTCTTTCAGCATCATGAAGGCGGCCGCCGATGTTCCTACCTTTCCTGCTCCGATAATTGTTATCATTGCCGATCCCTCTCATGTTTCAATATGAACGTATATGTGAAGGCACTAATACGTCTACACCTATCCACGTATTAGTATTCTAGATATTTCAGAGGCATAATAGTGGGCGGCCCTCAGAGGCTCGGGCATCCTCGACCAGACTTGGACAGACTCGACTATACTAAGAGCAGTCTCGGGAGTAAGACGCCATAGTATAGAGTATAGGGGACCGCGCCTGGTGTGCAGGACCGTTATGTTATCGAGCAAGCGTAGCACTCTTAACCTCAGCTTATAGTCTGGAAAGTGCTTCATAACAGCGCCTATAATTCTATCTGTTCTCGGCATTCTCTTATATAGCACGATAACCGGCAATCCGGTAGCCTCTGACAATCCGGCTGGCGATACGAGGTTGAAGCCTCCGATCGTTAGCGAGTCTAAAAGTATAGCTGTAACCCCCGGCATTCTCGAACTCAAGCTTTTAACTATAAAGGCTAGCTGGCCTGTGGCATCGAGACCGTCAACCCTTACCCTGAGAAACCCGGAGCCTTTAACGCGATTCTCATGCCATAACAGGCACGCGGCTAATGTTGCACGGGACGGGTCGAGCTTCTCAACAATGCCATCGTCACACGCTATTACCGCCCCGTTTTCCAAGAATCTTCTCACCTAGAATTCTAGCTATAGGCTGCAGGCTGGGCTCCTCCCTTAGAACCTCGACTATAGGCTCGGGGCTTGTAGCCAAGTCTATAACTCTTGTCTTGCCATAGCGTCCCCTACTTATCGTTCTGGCACGTATTATTCCTAGCATGTCGAGCTCGCCGAGTATGCCGCTCACCCTTCTGAAGGTTACCTCCTCGATGCCAACCCTCGAGATAAGATCCCTATAGACATCGTAGACCTCTCCTGTTGTCGCGTGAAACCTCCCGCCCCCTGTTGATACTGCTACGGCGGCAAGTATGAGCTTACTGTGTAGTGGGAGTGTGCGTACAACCTCTAGGACCCGGTCACGTTCTATTTCTATTCTGGCCGCCATCACATGATCTCTAGTGACTATCCGGTCCCCCCGCCTTTCAGCTATCTCCCCCGCCACACGTAACAGGTCTAGGGCTCTACGCGCGTCTCCATGCTCGCGGGCGGCTAGTGCTGAGCAGAGAGGTATAACTTCTTCCGATAGAACTCCCGGCTTAAAGGCCTGGGATGCCCTGTCGGAGAGTATGTCCTGTAGCTGTCCAGCATTGTATGGCGAGAATACTAGTTCCTCCTCTCCGAGGCTGCTCTTCACTCTCGGATCTAGTGTTTCGACGAAACTGACGCTATTCGTGATTCCAATGAGAGATATTTTGAACGGTCTTGTTTCCTCGTTAGCCCGAACAAGCTTGTATAGGAGGTCGTCTCCATGCTTCTTGACCAGGAAGTCGATCTCGTCAAGAACAATTATCATAACACCTTCAAGCCTTTTCGCCCTGTAAACGAACCTCCGAAATACCTCCCCCGTTGAGAGCCCTGTAAATGGTACTCTCACGCCGACGGACTCGGCAATATCGGCCATAACCCTGTACGGGGTATCTCTGTGCCTGACATTCACGTAGACTACCCATAGGTTTACACCTAGTGTTCGGGCTTTCCCCTCCAGCTTCTTGAGGACAAGCTTAGTTGCTGCAGTCTTACCAGTGCCTGTTAGGCCGTATATGAAAAGATTGTTAGGCCTTTCTCCTCTAAGTGCGACGGCAAGCGTCTGTGCAAGACGTTTAATCTCCTCGTCTCTGTGTAGTAGCCTCTCCGGTATATAGTCTGGCAGAAGCTTCTCTCTATCCTTGAAAATCTGAGAGTTTACAGCAGTCTCGAAAATATCGTCGATGAGTGCCAACCTGCTACACCTTTATGCGGCTCCAAATGATCCAGTGGAAACAGGATTTCCCGCTTCTAGAGGTTTAATAGGTGGAATCCCGGTATAACTGGTTCGGATAGTCTATCCACGCCTGAACCGCGGTAACCTTATTAACCCGTGCCTGTTAGCCTTAGATTTACGGGTCGGGATACGGGGTAGCGATGGGCCGGTAGCTCAGCCTGGAAGAGCGCCCGGTTGGCATCCGGGAGGCCCCGGGTTCAAATCCCGGCCGGTCCACCACACATCTATTCTCTTCTCCATTGTAGCATGCTTCGGAGGATCAGCAGCCTATTCTCAGGGTAGTACTCGGGTCGAGAAGTATACGGAAAGAGGAGAACGAGCCAAAATAGATATTATTTGTTGTTCTTCTGGTTGGTGCGGGGGGTGGGATTTGAACCCACGCTGGCCTACGCCAACGGGTCTTGAGCCCGCCCCCTTGGGCCTGGCTCGGGCACCCCCGCCCTCCGTCTTGCCCTCTAAAGTTTTAGCGTTGAAACGGCCCAATAAACTCTTGTGCTACCTAAGAGTTTAAAACATGCTTTTAATAAAAGAGCCTAGCGTTTTCATCGCCTTAGCCCTATGGGATACCTTATTTTTCTCGCTAACAGTCATCTCGGCATATGTTCGAGAGCATCCTTCCGGAACGAATATTGGGTCGAAACCGAAGCCTGACGAGCCTTTCGGCCTGGTCGTAATCGTCCCGCAGGTCTTCCCCTCGAAGACCATCTCAAGTGGTGGCAGAACAAGTGCGACAGCGGTCTTAAAACAGGCATGCCGGTTTTCTTCACCCTCCAACAGTTTGAGTATGCCGTCCACTCCTAGAGTATCGTACACATACCTACTGTAGGGTCCTGGGAACCCGTTAAGAGCCTCGATAAACAAGCCGGAATCGTCTACTATCAACGGTTTCCCCAGGGATTCCCATGCATGGCGTGCCGCTACCATTGCTATCTTGGAGAGGCTGTCGGCTTGTATCTCAATCTTTTCTGGCCCAGCCATGTATAGGTCGATCCCGTATGGTGACAGTATCTCCTGGGCCTCCCTGAGTTTATGCTTGTTACCCGTTACTAGTGCGAGCCGTAGTCTTCGTGTCTCTGCCATACTGTTCTCCTCTCCTCGACATATCTTCCACGCAACTCTATAAGCTGTGCCCTGTCTTCTATGTCCTTGCTTCTTGCTCCTAGAACGCTCCTGTAACCTTGTAGGAAGTGTGAATAGAGCGTGTCCTCATATTGTGGATGAGTGCTTCTTACAGCTCTACGGAATAGGTGGAGGTCGACGGCTAGATCTTCGATGCTGCACGTGTAATCGGCTAGGCCGTAGTCTATAAGGTAGAGGTGTCCGTTCCTTGATGATAAGATTAGATTCGAGGTTGTCGGGTCACCATGAGATATGCAATGCTTATGTAATATTCCAATCATCCTTCCCGCCTCGGCAGCTAGCGGGACGGCCTTGTCCCCCTCCCGTTCTAGATATTCTTTCAACGTTATTCCATCGATATATTCTAGTCCGATGAGAAATAATTCTGGCATAAATAATAGTACGGCAGGACTCCTAACGCCATACTTTCTAGCTTCAACTATTATTTTAGCCTCTTTAAAAGTTCTCTTCCTCCTCAACAGTCTGTCCAGCGACGGGTCCATATAGTTTTTAGGCCTCCTAAACTTGAACACAATCCTAGTATTGTAAAGCTCGCCCAACCGTAACTCTGACTCGGCCCCGCGGGATAGAAGAGGTAGAGTAGCTATCCAGTTGAGAATCTTGTTGCTAAGCATTTACGGTGTACCTCCATAACGGTATAGTATCTGGAAACCAGGGGACGGGGACCCGGTCGAGCCTCCATCTTTGCCGTATATAAGCTCTTCTGGGCTCAACAATTCCGACCCCATACTTTAAGGATAGGAGGCCGGTGAGAGCTATCATGACACCATTATCCCCGGCGTACCTTTTAGGGATACGTTTAAACTTCGCATTGTGTGCCTCGCTCATTTTCTCTAACTTCCAGTTTAGCAGATCGCTAGCGGCGACACCTCCAGTTGTAAGAACCTGTTTCTTGCCTATGTGGGCTAGTCCTCTTTCGGTGACTTCGACGACGCTTGAATAGGCTATCTCCCTGAACGTGTAGCACACGTCCTCGATCTTATAACCTTTTTTGAGGGCTCGGAGAGAGGCGGTTAGTAGGCCGCTGAAAGACACGTCCTGGCCTTTCACAGTGTAGGGTAGCTCCTCTATGAAGGCTCCATTCTCGGCGCAATAGTCTATTGCATGGCGTCCTCCCTTTACGTATGGCGGGGCGATACCGGACTCTCTTGCGAACGTGTCTAGCGCGTTTCCCAGAGCAATATCGAGTGTCTCGCCGAAAACCCTGTAGTAGCCGCCAACATGGGACGTCACAGTGGTATTCCCACCGCTAACATAGAGGAATACTGGATCTAGCAGGCCGGTAAGGGCTCTGGCGATCTCTAAGTGTGCAATAGCATGGTTAACCCCTATTAGGGGAATTCGAAGGTGGGTTGCGAGAGCCCTGCCAATAGTGGCCCCAACTCTTAATGCTGGCCCTAGCCCAGGGCCTAGTGCTACTGCGATAGCGTCAAGCTCTCTGGGATCCAGGCCGGCCTGTTCTAGCGCCTCGGAGACAGCCCTGCCAGCGTTAAGAGAGAAGAACTGGGCGACCTCTCGCGGTAGGATGCCGCCCTTCTGTGGGACGTACTTGTAGCGCACGTCAGCTAAAATATATGGGGGATTATCGGAAACTATTGCGACGCCTAACGTGTGCGCGGTAGACTCTATCCCTAGTATTATATTATTATTTTGATACGAATTCCGTGTAGCCACATTTGCCACAGTGCCACCTCTCAACAGGTTTTAGGTGGTGCGCCATGAAGCTCCCGCACTTTGGACACTTCTTGTTTTTCCTCTTAATAGTCCAGTTCTTCACGTCGATCTCGTATAGGAGTCTAACATACGCCTTCACCTTCTTCTTTCCCATCATTCCCACCTCCAAGTTAATTGTCCGGCTAGAGCTACTCTTCCTCGAACGGGTTTATCCCACCGTTCCTATCGATTATGTATGCTGGCTCAAATTTTTTGGCCCGCTCGACACTATCATAAATGTGAACCTCAACTCTGGACTCGCCGATACCGTATTCGGTATCGATCCTCCTGACATAAACCTTCTGTATATCTACCCCGAACTTCTCGGCTATTGTGAGGCGAAGATTAATCCTCATCGGAGTAGGCTTCAGTAAGTGGTGTACTACGAGATCTAGCTCTCTCCTACCGATCACCTTGTTATAGAAGTCTCTAGTAACCTCTGCCCAGACCCCGTCTTCCAGGTCTATCCTCTTTATCCCGGCCTGTGCGCTCATATCTCTGAACCCTAGCATGGAGGGTATTATCTATAGGATTAAAAGAGTTTATCCGCACAGGCTTGGCCGGAGCATTAGAAATCTGGACTGTGCATCCCTAGAAATGCTTCTATTAACAATAATAATCGTGGCTCCACGACCTGGAACACCGTACACCACTATGCCGCCCTCAGGAGCGCAGGCGATCGAGGGCAAGGCTAGCATGTCCTCTTCACCGCTGACGACAATTTTAACGCGTAGCCTATGCTTGGAAGCCCTTCTTATTAGATCGCATAGCATGCGGTAGGCTTCAGCCTCTACTGTGCCCGGCTTATTGGTTAGAAGTATCTCGTGGAAACCATGTGTATCTCCCATTTTAATGCTGGTATGCCGCCGTGTTTTCCCATCAACAATAAGTATTATCGAGCCGTCGAAATCGAGTGTAAGGCGTGAACAATAGGAGGAGACAACGTCGCCCACGCATACTAGCAAGCCTGCCCTCAAAGGTATAAGGCCTGTGAAATCCCCGCTAACGAGTACACCCCTGTGACGGGCAAAATCCCGGCGTAAAGACGGTGGTAACCGGAAGCACAAGCGTTTACCGCTTGACAATTCTCCCAGCAACCTTGATTGCGAACATGCCTTCACGGTTGATGTTGGTTTCCTTCGCTATGACAGAGTTTTCACTGTCAAGGATTATTATCATGCCCTCCCAGTTGTCTGTGAACTCTGCAGAGCCGCAGTAGGGGCATACCCGGGCTTCCCTGTCTACCAGGCCTCCGCATCTACGGCACGCCTTGAGAGGGGGTCTCCTGCTGGGAGGTCTCCTGCTAGGCACCGCCTATTCACCTCTGGCCTTTGATCCAAGACTCCTTGCCTAGATAAGGCTGGCGCATTGTCAGGGCTATCCTCAGCGTGCCGGTTCTTTTCGTATGCTTGCTGATCTGGACTATCCTGGCCCGTACTATATCTTTCGTTTCAACTATCCTGCCCGTTTTCACGCCGCGGAATCCCCTCCTTTCAGGAAGATATTCTACCTGCTCGTCCATTATCTGGCTTTTATGGATAAACCCGTCAATAGG
>JALSOR010000129.1 GCA_026986415.1 Acidilobaceae archaeon | reverse complement strand
GCTCTCAAGAAGGCGCTTAAAGACGTTGAGGTCGTGGGTGATATAGCAGAGTTTGAGGCGACCGAAGAAGCACTAATCATACGGGCTAAGGGTGAGGGTGGAGCCAGGGCAGAGACTGTATTCTCACGCGATAGCGTCGCCCTTACTTTCCTGGAGGTGAGGGAGCCATCAACCAGTAGCTATGACGTGGCGTATCTGAAGAACGTTCTTAACCTTACAAAAATAGCCGAAAGCGTCGAGATAAAATTCTCCACAGACAAACCATTAGAGCTCGTATTTAGAAGCCCGGAGGGGAGTAGGATAAGGTACCTTATAGCCCCGACAGCAATATAATATTAAATCCAAATATATTTTTATTTGCAGGCCTCTTCGAGCCTGCCCACAACAAAGTCCTTGTCTAGCAACGACAACAGCGGGGCCGCCCTAGGCCCGTAATCCCTACCTAGGAATAGCCTGTAGAACTCCTTATAGAACTCTCTCCTATCCTTTGCACTCATACCGGCTGTAGCCTCTATCATAGCATTCTTAATATTATCCTCGCTCCAATTATCTAGGGCTTTCAACTTTTTAGCGAGAACGCATAGAGCATCGCGATATCGTAGGCCTTCCCTTATCGTAGAGTCGAGCTCTCCAACGATCTCGAACCTCATATTGCCGGGAGCATATCTTATAGCCCAGTTATAGCTCTTCTCGAGCAGGCCTGCGATCCAGGAGAGACTATAATCGTCGACATCGCCTGTCACGTGGCCTGTCTTCCTCAGCCTTTTCAGCGCCTCTTCGACATTACTGGGACCTATGATCTGGGCTAGAATAGCCATGTGGGCATAGGGTACTTGCACGGGCAGCCGCTCGGGAGGTTTGACAGGGTGGCTTAGCTCGTATGTTCTCGCGAGGTACTTCCTCTCCGCATCGTCCTCCACATCTTCGGCGCCAAAATATACGCGTTCCGCACGGTAGTACTGATCATAGTATTGAGGTATTCTTTCCAGATCAACGATTATCTTCTTGTGGGGGTCAACGCTGAAGTATATGTAGCGTAGGATCTGTGGGTGAGCGATCTCAAGCCACTCCCTCGGGGTAATGCCGACGAACCCGCTGCTACTCATATCGCTCGTCTTACCGTTCGCCCGTATAGCTACCCATTCGTACCACTCGCCCTGTGGAGGCTCGAAACCTATAACGTTCCTTGCCAGGTCGACACAGCTATCTCTACTCCCGCCTGGAGTTGCATGGTCTTTACCGTATGGTTCGAAATCGACGTTGAGAATATACCATATGCCCGCCCATTCTATTCTCCAATTCAGCTTTGCGTTTGAAACGTGGGTCCGCCCGTGATGCCCACAGCTCTTACACTTATACTCTACGATCTCATCGCTAGAAACGTTGAGAGCCACAGTCTTATCGATGCGCCCACAGTTCTCACATATTGGCTCTACCGGTATCCATCCCTCAGGGTAGGGTTTGCGCCCTCTATACTTGTTTATCGTGGCCCTGAACTCTTCCCTTCGCGGGATGACAATTTTCATTATAAACTCTTTAAAGGGCCCCTTGTATAGCTCTGTCGTTGTAACAATATCTATCCTACCGTCTGTGAACTCGCCAAGATAAGGCCCGAAATCGCTCCAGTAGTGTTCGACCCAGTTGCTATGGCACCCTTTAGGGTCTGGGACCTTGAATAGTGGCCATCCAGTATACTTTTTAGCCTCCTCCGGGTCGGAGAACTGGGCTCTCTGCTCTTTCTTCCCCTTCCAGGGATCCTGAGTGTACAATGTAAGGATCTGGCGGATCCTGTAGCCTTTAGCCTCTAATATCTTCCTTAGAGCCTCGGGTATTAGGACCTCTCCCCTGAGCCTACCTATATGTTGGAGGCCGGATACGCTTAGACCTCCGTTGAACACGTACTCCTCCTTGCCGCGCTTCCTCAGGTATTGTTCAACTTTGGCGGCAAGCCGGTCAATCCAATGTACAGGTTCACCACTCACAGGGGGTCCCCCACGCGCCGATTAGAGGATTGAATGTCGGGGCACAATAATAATACTACACTAGGCGAGCCTATCATCCCGGAGAGCGGGGAGGCACAGAGTGCTAGGAAAGGTGAAGTCCTGTCTTAGACTCATAAGGGCTCTCAATAGCGTTATGGTCGGATTCGCCGTCATAGTAGGCATAGCGATAGCGGCGGAAGGAGATATCGGCAGGGTCCCACTTGCTAGCCTGCTATCGGGCTTCATTGTAGGCTTCACTATAAGTGCCTCCTCAATGATCCTCAACGATATAGCCGATATTGAGATAGACAGGATAAACGAGCCTGGAAGGCCTCTACCGAGCGGTGCTATTAGTCTCAGGACGGCCTGGGCATGCTACTATGCGTGTCTCATAGTGGGCTTGTCGGCCAGCATTACCACCGGGCTGGACAGCTTCGCGGTTGCACTTGCAGGGGCGATCACCGGGGCCGTATACGATTTAAGGCTAAAGCTTTCAGGCCTCCCAGGCAATATTGCGGTCGCATTCTCAACAAGCCTCCCCCTCCTATACGCTCTAACAGTTGTCGAAAACGCGAACCGTTCGCTCGCGGTTTTCTGGGGTATGGTCTTCCTCTCGGTTCTAGCCAGGGAGATCATAAAAGATATTGCCGATGTTGAGGGAGACCGTGCTAAGAACGCCAGAACGCTCCCCATAATGCATGGGGCTAGAACGGCATCGTTTGCAGCGCTACTGGCCAACATAGGGGCGGTATGTCTTAGCCCCATCCCTCTCGCATACCGTATGGTGCGAAACCCGGAAGGCTACGCCCTTTTCATCCTGCCTGTCGACGCGATCCTATTGTACGCCTCATTGCTAGTAGTATTGCGGCCCTCCAGGGTGGAGGCTTTGAAGGCGAAGAAGATAATGCTTATCGCCATGCTATTAGGCCTTATAGGGTTCCTCGTGGGAACCCTGCCCGGCTAGGATGAAGGTGTCGAAAATATGGACACTACGATCTACGCCGAGCTAGAACCTTCCAGGGACTGGAACCATTTATACTGGAGGCTGAGGGCGCTCTCCGGAATCTACGGGAGGCTAGACATTCCAGATGTCCCTCTAGGAAAACCGAACATTTCCGCCCCGGTACTGGCAGTCCTTGCCCGGACAATGTTCGGGGCGGACGTGATAGCGCATTTGCGTGTGAGAGATCATAATATTGTCTCGCTCAAGTCTATAATTAAAAGTATGGTTCTGGCAGGGGTAGCCAGGCATGTTTATCTTAACGGTGACAAGCCTAAACAGGGGGATTATTGCGGGCAAACGATGACGCCGGAAGAAACGGTCGCTTATGGTGCTAGGAGAGGCGCTGAAACAGGCCTCCTTCTAAGCCTGAGAAAGACTGATAGCGAAATAATGGAAAGGCTAGCAGTAAAGGCGGACTACTACTATGTTACTCGCTGCGACTTCACCAGGAATTGTGTTGGGAGGCTCGAGAAAATAGCGGGCTGGGCTGGAGAGAGGGGGAGCAGGCTGGCAGTCTACATCGTTATGGGAACAGAGGTGAATAGGAGCTATCTCGATACTAACAATATACCTTACACTAGCCAGGACAACATAGTTAATATTATTGAAAAACTTAGCGGAATAACCGATAGAATAATACTGTCAGCGCCGGGCGATGGCGACTTCATAATATGGATTGCAGAGCGGCTCGCCCAGGCGGGACTCCTGCAGTAGTAGGTGACGGTGTGGTGCCCGGTTATGGATCTGGATGAAATAGTGCGGTTGAGAGCAAGAATAAGGGATGAAGTCTGGTCTAGACTTGAAAGGGAGGGGGTGGCACTTCCACCCTTCCCTGTTAAAGGGAGGATACCAAATTTTAGAGGCGCGCTGGAAGCCGCGAGGAGACTAGCAGGTCTCCCAGAGTGGAGGGATGCCAGAACGGTCAAGGTGAACCCTGACTCCCCGCAGAGGCATGTCAGGCTTACTGCGCTGAGAGAGGGTAAGACGCTCATAATGCCTACTCCAAGGTTGAGGTCGGGATTCCTATTGTTAGACCCGAAAATCATACCCCCTAGACTGTACTCTAGGGCTGCAACCATCCGTGGAGCGTTCAAATATGGCGTCCTCCTGAAGACTCTAGACGATCTCTCACGGATGCCCCATATCGACTTTATAGTGGAGGGGAGTGTTGCCGTCGACCGCAACTGTAACAGGCTAGGCAAAGGGGAGGGATATGGCGACATAGAATATGCTATCCTCTCGACTACCGGGAAGGTGGACTGCGACACGCCTATAGCTACGACGGTGTCTGACCTCCAGATCGTGGAAAATATTCCCCGCATGCCACACGATGTTCCGGTAGATATTATTGTTACTCCTTCCAGGGTTATCCGCTGTAGTAACAGTTGTGCTGGGAGGCCCTCCGGGATACTGCTTGAAAGTCTGGAGGAGAGGAAGATAAGGGAAATACCCCTACTCCGAGAACTATTAAGAGAAAGGTGATCCCGCATGCTATGCTTTGACCTTCCGAACGGTTTGAGGCTTATTGTCGTGGAGGGCGATATTACCGCGGCCAGGGTTGATGCTATCGTGAACGCTGCTAACAGTCTTCTCATAATGGGAGGCGGTGTTGCAGGGGCGATAAAAAGGCGTGGAGGAGAAATCATAGAGGAGGAGGCTGTTAAGAAGGCGCCCGTACCAGTGGGCGGCGCCGTTGTGACGACCGCTGGGAGACTACCGGCAAAATACGTCATACACGCGCCAACAATGGAAAGGCCGGCCATGAGGATTCCTCTAGAGAACGCGGTCAAAGCGACTAAGGCCGCGCTGGGCAAGGCGGAGGAGCTCTGCATAGGCTCAGTAGCATTTCCCGCAATGGGTGCCGGTGTCGGAGGCTTGAACGTGAGGGACGTGGCCCGTGAAATGGCCCTAGTAGTTAGAGATCATAAGCCTAGATGCCTAGAAAAAGTCGTCTTCGTAGCGTACGGCAGGAAAGCCTATCACGAAATGGTTGAGGGGGTCAGAGAAGCTCTAGGAATCGAGGGCGTGCAATGCGAGGAGAAGGTGTTCACATAATGCCTACTATGCAGGTCGGACTAGCAATAACCGGTGCCAGCGGTGTACGGGTCGGACTAAAAATACTCGACTACCTGGCAGGATCCGGATACACAGTACATACAGTAATCAGTGAAGGAGCATACAGGGTCTTCGAGGCAGAGGACGGCCTCTCCAGGGAGCAGGTAAGACGGATAGTCCAGAGCAAGGCGATCCTATACGGGGAACACGATTTCACCAGCCCCCTTGCGAGCTCCAGCAGCGTCCCGAGGACTTTCATAATAGCGCCGGCAAGCATGAAAACAATAGCCGCGCTAGCCCACGGGTATGCTTCAAACCTGGTGGTTAGAGCGGCCCACGCGGTTCTGAGACTCCGGGGGAGGCTAGTAGTTGCTCCTAGGGAGACCCCTTTAAGCCTTATTGATATTGAAAATATGGCGCGCCTCGCGAGGGCTGGCGCTGTGGTGGTGCCCCTCTGTGTTGGTTTCTATAATAGGCCGGAGACCGTTGACGATATTGTAGACTTCCTAGCCGGAAAAATCCTTGATGCGGCAGGAATCGATAACAACCTTTACAGGAGATGGTCGGATGCTAGAAGTAGTCTTTAAACCTATACTTCTTTTCCTCCTCTTCTATCTCGCGTAGATCCTCCTCGAAATCCTTCTCCTCCCTTTTCTTACCGACTGCAAAAGCACACCTGCCGTCGGGGAGCATGGCCTTCTTCTCGCAGTAGGCGAAACGGCACTGAGCCCCTATGCACTTGTCTCCGATCCAGCTGCAGAATGGCACTCTTATTATTCTACCTTTGAACTGCTCGGTAGTTATTCTTAGCGCGTTCCTAGAGCACCGGAAGAACGGGCATAGAGGGTTACACTTGTCACCTATAGGCCTGGGTTTGGGCTGGCGGTAATGAGGCCTTCCTCCTCCAGGCCGCGGCCTATAACCCCTGTTAGTCCTCCTCGGATCGTAACCTGGTCCCGGCATACTTGTGCACCCTCACTATACGAGCCTAGCGCCCATCCGGTCTCGCCGCCCTGAAGCTTCTACGTAATACGGGGTTAGGTCCAGACGCCCACTGCTATGTCACAAATTCATATAGCTATGGTTTGAACCATTTAAACATTAAGTATACAGGCCTTCCACCCTCAAGGGTGGACAGAATGAAAGTTTTCTTAACAGAATGGCTCAGCCTCCCAGCCTTCACTATCTCCACAGGGTCGATCTTGGACTGAGAAGGGAACACGTGAACAATATAGGGAGAATGATCGATGCCAGGCCCAAACCTATACACTGTAAAATCGGACCCATACCTGAGACCGCTCCTAACAACAAAACCGCGCCCCCTGAGATCCCTATACACAGGATACAGCTCGTCGAAACGGGGTAGCCTCTCACGGGCCCAGGCTTTCAGCCTGTCCACACCTATCTCGGCCCCACCACTATCTACTACCCTGATAATGCCGGACTCGCACAGGTAGACGGCCTCTAACGGGTCAAGAATTACCGGGCTGGACACGTCTCCAGGCTTCGGCTTATCAACCCCAGCCGGCTTACCGTAGAAGCTGGAGAAAAGCTCTCCTGAGGATCTAATGTCGGGGACGATTACGGTACCAGATAGTAGGATGGCAGTTATCTTGCCCCGGCTGTTTTCTCTAGGATCGTGCTCTGCCACGCCCCGGTCCACCCTAACAGGCTAGCCGTACGCGGTCGATAACGCTAGTATTTTGAGGTCTGTAGCTATCCGTTCAGCCTCGTCGATCGCATCTTCAAGCTTGTCAAGCATTTCCCTGTAGAGGGCGTAGGCTTTGAACGATTCTGCAAGATCGAGTATCTCCTCGAGACTGGCCCTGTAAAGCTCGTCCGCCTCCTCTTCTAGAAGCTTGACCCTGTCGGCTTTGGACTCTAGAGATTTGAGTATTTCAATGTTGCCACGCACTATCGAGGTCAGGCCGCGCACGATACTGGATATTTCGAATAGGGAGTCTTCGAGCGTTTTCAGGAGCCGGC
>JALSOR010000128.1 GCA_026986415.1 Acidilobaceae archaeon | reverse complement strand
ATCCTCCTCCTACCGTAGACTGCTATCAGTCCTCCGCCTCCAGCGAGAGCCTTCTCGAGTGCTTCCAGCTCTCGCCGCCTGTCTATGAGCCTGCCGGGATCCATGCCGCCCCCTCCAAAATACTACATCTAAATGTAGTACATCTAGATTTTTAAAATCTAGCTGTAGCTTTCCAGCCCACCCATTCTAGCATGGGGAACCCCCACCTGTAAGAAGAGAGTGTTAAGCGTTACGGCAAGAAGACCGTCTAGGATTATGGGCTGATAGGAGTATGATAGCCTGGAGGGAGGAGAAAAACGTTGGGCGTGTCCTCTTCAGGGTTGCTGGCCGGTCTCCGACTCTATCGGTGCTTTGATGCTTGGCGGTTCCGCGGTTGCGAGCGGGGTCCTCCTGCTGCCTGGTAGTATGCCTATTGTTGCGGCGTAAGCTGCTATGCTGGCGGTGACTCCTATGAACCAGGAGAGGCTTCCCGGGAAGGGTATGCTTATGCCGTGGAGTGTGACTGTCTCCATGGTGTGTGTTGCTATGCTGTAAGCGTAGCTTACCAGTATTCCTATTATCATGCTCGCGGTCGCTATCAGGCCGGTGTTCCTGGTCTTCCATGGGAGGTATTCTGCTGCCAGCATGGCGCCTAGTATTGGGCCTAGTATTACCCCGTAGCTGGAGGCGAAGCTTGTAACGTAGCCTACTATGTCTTGTGCTCTTCCCAGGAGGTACCAGGGTGCGAGTATGAATCCTAGGAGGCCCGCTATTATTGCGGCCCTCTTCTGGCTGGTGCCGAAGAGCTCCTCTATGAGGTCGCTCAGGGCTGGGAGGTTGGCGCTCAGGTCCGTGGTCCAGGGGGCCAGGAAGCTGAAGAGGAGGCCTAGGACTACCGCTACAGCCCCGGGGGCACTGTAGAGTATTATCTCCTGGGGCAGCACCCTGCCAGTGGCCAGGGCTAGCTGGTAGCCCAGGTATGTGCCCAGCAGCTGCCCGCCCACCAGGCCTGCTAGGGCCCCTATCCAGACCGTCCTCCAGTCCCGGGCTCCCACGCTCAGATCGCTAATGTTGATCGCGACAGTAGCCCACCAGTTGGTCTGTATCGCGAGGTATAGGAGGAATGCGGTGCTCGTGAGGCCCACGCCTGCCGGCGGCGTGGCCCTCGACTGGCCGTGCACCCAGAGGGCTAGCCATGCGAAGTAGAGGAACAGTGCCGGGCCGGCCAGGTTTGCCGCCTGCCCTATGCCGTCTACTCCCTTCCGGAAGAACACTATTATGAGGCCGATGTATAGTGCTAGGAATAATGGTAGGACTTTGAACGCCTCACCGGTGATCTGGGCCTTCCCGGCTCCGAGCGCGAACAGGGTTATCATTGCTAGCGCGAGGGCGCCGTTGAACGCTTCCACGCCGTACCAGAGGGCCCCTACCAGGCCCCTTAGGAGCACCGGGATCTTGTAGAGCCTCCCGAAGATCCTCCTCGCCTGGTCCCCGAACCTCTCCCTCCTCTCTATCCCGGCTTTAGCGTTCAATCCAAGGGCTACCGCTACTGCGAGATTGCCGAGGAGTGCTCCTAGGAGTGCCTCGCCCGGGGATAGGCCCATCTTATACGCTATAGGCCCGAGGAAAAAGAGTGGCAGGCAGGCCGCCATGCTGAACATTATGAGCGTGAATCCTATGGGGCCTATCTTACCGGCCCCCTCCCGTGGGGTCTCGCCCTTACCCATAATGCCCGACCATACAAGCAGTCGCTCCCGGCTATTTAAGCTTTCCTTTTCTTTATGCATCAACCTGTAAAACTGTCCCTGCAATCACCACGGGAGAATTGAAGGAACGCTTACCCCTCCACGCCGCCCCCAGGCATGTCACGAATATGCACGTCAAGCTGGGGGTAGGGGATCTCTATACCCTCGGCAGCGAACCTCTCGTACACCCCCCGGATTATCCGCTCCCGCACAGCCCAGTAGTCCTCCTTCCTCGCCCACGCCCTAATGGCGAGGTTCACACTGCTATCCCCCAGCCCGGCTATAACAACCTGAGGCTGGGGGTCCATGAGCACGCCGGGCGTCCCCCGTACGATATCGAGCGCGGTCCTGACAGCCCTGTCCAGGTCTGTACCGTAGGCCACCCCGACCTGGATGTTCACACGCCTTGTCGGGTTCCTCGTATAGTTCACTATGGGCTTGCCCCACACGCTCCTGTTAGGTATGAGGACGACCTCGTTGTCAGGCCTCACAAGCACGGTGCTCAGGATTCCGACCTCAGAAACGGTCCCACTATACCCTGCAACCTCAACATAGTCGCCCTTATCGAAAGGCCTGGTGACCGCTATCCAAACGCCGGCCGCCAGATTGTTCATAGTGTCCTGCATTCCAAACCCCAACACGAGGCCTATAACAGCGCTCAGGCCGACAACAACGCTCCCGGTCCCCACGCCCAGGGCTCTCACTGCGAGGAGGACCACTGAAACGTAGAGTAGGGCCTTGAAAAGTTTGGAGAAAACGTCCGCGATAAGCTCGGGCAGGCCCGCCCTCAGGAGGCTCCCCCTGAACATCCTGGCGAGCCAGTTGGAGACGAGGACTCCCAGGGCCAGGATTATGAGAGACCAGACGACCTGTCCTAGCGTGAACGGCGTGAAGGGTACGTGCAACTCCATTATGTTGGCCACTATTCCAGAGCACCTCCACCCTATAGGGCTGCAACCGCCACACGTATAATACTATTTAATGAGTATACCATCCCCTCGGGGGACGCATAAAACGGTAACACTTATGGGACGCCACAACACTAGAAATAATCCTCCCGGGGAGGGTGGAAACCTGTTGACGCTATCCTATCAGAGCGTAGGTAAGAGGGTGAGGCTCTCCCGGATCCTGGGCGATAATAGGGGGAGCCTGGTCTTCGCGTTCGACCACTGGCTCGAGCACGGCCCCACGGACTTCCCTGGGGACCGGATAGACCCGAAGATCATACTGGAGGAGGTTGTCAGCGCCGGTGTTGACGCTGTAATGCTGACCCCAGGGGATGCTAGGCTCCTAGCCGATATATGGGCTGGGAGGACGAGCCTCATAGTGAAGATAACGGGTAAGACGAGCCTCAGGCCGGAGAACGAGCGCCTACTGCAGAGTGTTATCGGTAGTGTTGAGGATGCTGTCAGCCTCGGGGCTGATGCTGTGGCCGCGACAGTCTACTGGGGGAGCCCGTTCGAGGACGCGATGCTCCGCCAGTGGACCGCTATTAGGGAGACTGCGGAGCAGTACGGTGTTCCCGCGCTACAGCTAGCCTACCCGAGGGGGCCGAGTATAAGGGATAGGCACGCTCCAGACATTGTCCTGTACGGCGTCAGGGCGGCGGTGATGGTGGGGGCGGACCTCATAAAGACGTACTATACCGGGAGCAGGGAGAGCTTCAAGCTCGTGGTAGAAGCCGCCTCCGGGGTGCCAGTAATGATGAGCGGCGGGCCACGCCGGGGGACCCCTCTCGAGTTCCTCCGCGACCTCAGGGATGTGAGGCTCGCGGGGGCGGCCGGCGCTGTCGTGGGGAGGAACATCTTCCAGGCCCCACGCATCGCTGCCATGGCTAGGGCTTGCAGGAGCGTTCTCAGGCTGGAGCTCTCCCCGGAGGAGGCGGTAGAGCAGTTCCTGGTGTGAGAGTGATGCCGGGCCTGGACGTTCTAGCGGTGGGGCACGCGCTCGTGGATGTCAGGATGAGGGTTGAAGGCTTCCCCATGCCCGACATGGAGGCGGAAATACTCGAGGAGGAGCGGGGCGCTGGTGGGAGCGCTGTAAACGTGAGCATAGACGTGAGCCTCCTAGGCGGGAGGAGCGGTATTATAGCCAAGATAGGGTTCGACGGTTTCGGCCGGCTCGTAGTGGACGAGCTCTACACCCACCAGGTCGACACTAGAGGGTTGAGGATCGCCATCGGGAAGAGGACAGGGTTCAGTATCGTAGTAATAGACAGGGAGGGGAGAACAGCAATATACGGGTATAAGGGTGCGAGCGAGGACCTCACGCCCGGAGAGCTTGACACCGAGATAATACGTGACGCGAGAATAGTGCACATCGCCAGCCTGAGGCCCGACACGAGCATAGAGGCCGCCCGCACCGCTCGTAGGAGCGGCATCACCGTCTCCTGGGATCCGGGTAGGAGGCTTGCGAGGATGGGGGCCGAGAGGCTTGCCAGCCTCCTATCAAACGTTGACATAGTCTTCGCCAACAGGATCGAGGCCCGCCTCCTCACGGGGGCTGACGACCCTGTAAGGGCGGCGGAGATACTGGCAAGATACGGTCCCAGGATAGTGGTCGTGAAGCTCGGCGCTGGAGGAGCACTCCTCCACGATAAAACCCTGGAGAAGCCGGTCCACAGGCCGGCCAGGCCGGTGGAGAGGATAGTAGACACTACCGGGGCGGGAGACGCTTTCGCCGCAGGATTCCTCCTATGCCTCGCGCGCGGGTGCACGAGCGTTGAAGCGCTGGAGAAGGGCCTGGAAACCGCGGCGCTCAAAATACAGTGTCTCGGGAGTCATAGGCTCCTAGGGGTCGAGGGGTGCGGGCTTAAAGCTTAACCTGTCCACCTGGACCTGCAGCCTAGAGACTCGACTATTTTCTCCGCCATCGCGCGGACCTGGGCGGCGGTGGGCCTCCTATCCGGGTCGGGGTCGAGCATCGCCTTGAGAACAGTCTTTAGGGGCGAGTCCTGGAGCCGTGCGAGGGGGTTCTCATGGGAGGCTAGGAGATCGTTATAGTTGAGGCCGGTCCAAGCCTCATAGGCTGTGAGGCCGAGCATGTATATGTCGGTCCAAGCCCCCAGTCCCCTGCTAGAGTATGGGCTGTAGGGGCTGTGCTCGGGCGTCATATAGGCTGGGCTCACCCCGCTTATAGTGCCGGTACCCTGGACTGCGACCTTGCTGAGCCCCCAGTCCGAGAGCTTATACAGTATCCTCCCGTCCCCGCCCCGGGCTAGGAGGATGTTGCTTGGCTTCACGTCGAGGTGTACTATCCCCTTGCTATGGGCGTGTTCTAGGGCGCTGGCGGCGTCGTATAGCATTAACGCTACCATGCAGGAGTCCATGGGGCCTCTCCCCTCTAGGAGGTCCCGCACGCTCCTCGCCCTACCGCTCCCACCCAGGGGTATCCCCTCTACGTACTCCATGAGTATCCAGGGGACGGGTTCGACGTCCCACTCGTAGAGGCGCACAATGTTGGGGTGCACTCCGAGGTCCTCCCAGTGGACCGCCTCCTTCGCCAGCACCTTGAGAGCGCGGGGTCCGAGCTCGGTCTTAGGTATTTTCAGGGCGTAGACGCGCCCATCGCCTAACCGTTCAACCTTCCATACCCTGCTGAACCCTCCCTCTCCCAGGTATTCGAGGGGCCTGTAGCGCCCGGCCAGCTGGGAGGGGAAGCCCGGCTGGGACCGGCGTGTTACCGGTACGGTCTCCTCCTCCCCACGTGGTGGAGCCCTGGTTTTCACGTATCGCCGCTCTTCCCCGTACCTGGACTTCTGGGGTATCCATGGTGGGAACCAGTGTGGGCGGCGGCCTCTTAGCGCCCTGCCTGGGGGGCGGCCGGCTTCCATTGCTGTCCTGGCAGCTTCTACAGCGGTCTCCGAGACCCCTCTTAGTGTTTTGGCGAGCTGGTCGGCCCACTCGTCTATTCTCATACTGAACCTGTCGGCTAGCTCTCGTGCCTCCCTCCCAACTGTGGGGGCGAATATTATTCTCATTATGAGTATGAATAGGAGGAAGCCAATGTAGACCCCGACTATTGAGGCTAGGAAGCCCATCAGCTGGGAGAAGCCTGGCATGTGGATTGATGCTAGGAGGAGCAGTATGGCCTCCACTATTATAGCTCTTATGAGCCTTTCAACCGTTCTCTCGATTCTATGGTGTGCGTGTCCCGGCGGCATAACATTTTTCCTCCACTACCGGAGATCTCCAGTATACACTGGTGTTACTGGAGGTTTTAATTTTCTAGTACTCAACCCTTAGGCCTCCACCACTAACAATTATGCGGGTCCCAGTCCTCACGCGCACCAGTCGGCCCGGATACTTGGAGGCAACATACTCTACAGCCCTCCACCCGCTGCAGTGCGCGGGCCCGATATATTCTGCGAGTCCCGCCAGCCTGTCGAGCGTCTCCCTGCTCGGCCCGTGGAAGCCGCCGAAGACGAGGAGCGCCCGGTCGCTTCCAGCCCCCTCCAGCACCTTCTCCACGAGCCTGTCAACGCCTGGATGGCTGCAGCCCACCAGGACCACCAGGCCCTCGCCGGTCTCAACGCCCAGCGCCTCCTCCCAGAGCCCCCAGCCTCCAGCCTCTAGAGGCGCCCCTACCAGCGCGCCGGGAGCCCCTAGGCCTGCGAGGTCGAGCCCGCCAGTGTTAACCTTCAACTCCAGACCGAGCCCCCGGGCCCAGTCGTGCCGTCCTGGGGGTACAATTGTTGGGAGCCCGGGGTTGCGCCTTGCCACTAGCGGGGCGCCACCGGTATGGTCCCAGTGCTCGTGGCTGACAACGAAAGCTGCGAGCCCCTCTAGGCTCGCGCCGAGACTCCTACTATTATATTCTAGCACTTCGACGCGGGAGTCGCTGTCGAACAGCACCCTCCAGCCGCGCTCGTGCTCGACCAGGACGCTCCAGCCCCACGCCTCCATGAGCCCGGGCCTGCCAGTATTGTCTACGAGAACCGTGAAGACGGTCCCACCCATACCTGTCCAGCCCTCCCGGGAGGACACGCTTAGCCTCCATGGTAGAGGGGGAGGGCTCCTGGGGACCCTTATGTGTTACCCGGAGGGGGGAGGACGCGCGACGAGACCATGCCGAAACCTATACTCCTACTCCTGCCTATCCCGAGATTCTCCGCTAAGGGTAGGAGCACTCTCAGCGTCTCCGCCGCCTGCCGGGTGAGGACTCGGAAGACCATCTTTCCGGTCACGCCCCTGACAAGCTTGTACTCGCTCCCATCCCCTCCCGACGGCTCGTTGCGCCCGTAGAGCACAGTCACGGGGGACAGCCTGTAGGATAACTCCTCCACCCCCCACTCTACGGTGCGCCTCGCGACCCCCGGGGTGAGGTTGCCCTTCACTTCATCCCCCAACACCACGCCTATAGCGGTTCTGAGCGTGACC
>JALSOR010000127.1 GCA_026986415.1 Acidilobaceae archaeon | reverse complement strand
ATGAGCCTTGTGACGTGATGGAATACTTCCGTGAACATGTCTAGAAGCTCAACTATACCTTCCTTGCCGGCATCGTCCAGCCTCGAACCATATCTCGATAGCGTTTTAATCAGCTCGCCCAGCAGGTCCACAGAGAATCCTATATAGCTCGTAGCCAGCGCCGTCTGGTAGCTCACTACTACATCTTTATGGAACGGGTATCTAAGACTGAGATACCTGAGGATCATGTAGTGTTTCCTGAAGAAGCTTTTTATGAGGAACGACGCTTTACTCTGCAAATCCTCACTGGTCGAAGACCCCTCTAAAACCTCTTTTAGCAGGGAGAGGATCCCTCTCACGTCGGTGTCGAGACTCTTTATAAGACCTGAGAGGTCGACCTTGTCCGGGTCTAGAAGTACTTTCAAGCTTATACCGTCCTCCTCCGGGCTTATATGGAGCCCCATGAGGTCCAGCGCTTTCCTCTGCATTCTCACCATGAGGTCGGGATCGTTCCCGGTAATGATTTTCACACTGTCAAGCCCGGATAGGTACACGCATATAGGCGCGTTCTCGACTATCTCTGGCGGGAGCTTTTCAGCGTTCAGTACTATCTTGCCCGCTTCTCCCTCTTTCAACGGTATGATTCTTATACTGCTACCCTCGTCTACAAGCATGACCTTCTTTCCAGGCTCTAGGCCGAGCCTGCGGGCCCACTGTTTGGGCAGCGTCACCACTATGCTGCTTAGCCCTAGCCTCTGGACGCTTCTCACCTCTATGGACATCTCTCCTCCCACTCTAACATCGCTTGCCGGTATATTACATGAAAATACACGGTAAATATGTTTCCGTATAACCGGTTCCTGTATATTCTAAAAAGCTCTTTTTATACAATCCTCTACTGCATCCCAGGACGGCCTGCTAGGAATGCATAGGGGCTTCACGCCATGGCTAACCATTGTCCTCGCAGTGACTGGGCCGAACGGCACTATCCTGTCTAGCCCGCTGTAACCGGCCGCTCGACAGGCGGATAGAAACTCTCTCACTATCAACCCGCTTGTCGCCACAAGAACTATTGCTTTATTACTGGCATACAGCTCGCACGCCCTGCGCATGTTCTCCTTATCAGGGTAAACCCTGTAAGCTACTATGTGCTCGTACTGCACGCCCACGCTTCTAAGAGTCCTCTCCAGGTCCGGCGTTACCTTGTCGGCTCTCAGCCCCGCCACACTTCTGGGCCTATAGTCGAGCAGTAGCCTCGCTAGAGCTCCAGTCGTCTCTTCTGGTGGGACCAGGATGTTCTGCTCGTTAACATCGAAAAGCCGTGATATCTCTCTTCTCGTCGGCCTGCCAACCGCCCCTACTAGAACGTTACCCAACAGTTCTCTAACACGGCCCCTAGCCTTTTCGAGGCCCGAATCCCAGTAGAGGGCTTTCACTCCTCGAGGGCTAGTAAACACTATCGCGTCAAACCTCCCTGCGAGGAGGATACGCGTTATCCCTCTAACATACTCCACCCTCAGGGAGGGGATCCATACGGCGTTCCTAACAGGCGGCCGGCTTAGACCAACCGATAATATCCTCTTCTCTTCTCGAGCCACCTAACGCTACCCCCGACGAAGATCACGCTTGGAGGCTCTATCTTGGGAGGCCGCTCAGACGCGAAGCGGTCCGGCCATACTATCTGCTCGTCAGGGTATCCCAGTTTGGAGACTGCCAGAACTGGGGGTGGCATGCCGTGCTTCCTTCCGGCTTCCTCGACTATTGTTTCCAGGATCCTCGTAGACATGAGGAATACTGCGGTATGGGCGGACCCTATTATTTTCGATATGGAATCCCTGTCGAGCCTGGCTCCTCCGGCCCTGACACCTGTTGTTACTATGAAGTTTGACGCGGCCTCCCTCCCTGCCAGTGGGAGCCCTATCCTGGCCGCGGCAGCATTATAGCTTGTAACTCCGGGGATTATACTGCATGGGATGCCCATTCTCGCTACATAGTCGCATTCCTCCTCTCCCCTTCCAAAAGTTAGCGGGTCTCCCCCTTTGAGGCGGACGACCCTGTGGCCTTTCAGGGCTCTATCGACGAGTATGCTGTTTATTTCGTCCTGCGTCATTGCATGCTTTCCAGGCCGTTTGCCGGCGTATACCAGCTCTACAGCGTTAACAGCAAACCGGAGTAGCCTGCGGTCTATAAGGTTGTCGTATACTACAACGCTAGCCTGGGATAGAGCCCTAAGCCCTCTAACAGTTATTAGATCCCAGCCTCCACTGCCGGCGCCAACAAGAGTCACACTGCCTATCGAGCCCATCTAGACCACCACTGTCAAGGTTTAGACTAGATGCTTAAGCGCGGCCGCTGCTCTAGATGCCGCCTCAACAGGATCCTGCGACTCCTCGATGTGCCATTCCGCGCCGGCTCCCTCCCTGTAGGCTCCTGCTATGAACCTTCCCTCGTACCATATGCCCCCGACGGGCTTCCCGCACGTGCCTCCTATCTCGCTTATAAACGTGTGCTCGGCCCGAACAGCCTGTTCGTCCTCGCGCCTCCAAGCTTTTGAGAGTAGCCTTCCTATGCTGGTATCTGGCATGCCTACGACCGCTATGTAGCCCTGGCCGGGTGCTGGGGTGAAGGGTATGAGTGGGAGGACTTGGCGTTCTCTTCTGGTTTTGAGCCTTTGGAGGGCTGCCTCTGCGACTACTATGTAGTCTGCTTGTCCCTCGTCCAGCTTGCGCAGTCTCGTGTCAATATTTCCTCTCATTAGCACGACGCTTATTTTCCTGTTAACGGCTCTGAGGAAGCCAGCCCTTCTGGGGCTGCTCGTTCCGACCGTTCCATGTATGTTTGCTGGGCATTCGGGTTTGAGCCCGGCTCTCGGGACTAGCGAGTCTCTCGGGTCCCTTCTAGGCGTTGTATACAGTATCTCCAAGCCTGAGGGTAGCTTTGCTGGGAGGTCTTTTAGGCTGTGGACCGCTATGTCCGCGAGCCCCTCCAGCACTGCGGTATTCACTTCGCCAGCGAACGCTCCAGGGCTTCCTATTTTATGTATTGGCCCGGTCCTAATCTTGTCCCCCAGCGTTTTCACGCCCACTATTTCGTATTCGATACTCTCCCCGAGCATTTTCCCGGCGTAGGCTACCGCCTCTTCCACCTGTAGGAGGGCTAGCTTGCTTGTTCTCGTCGCTATTCTAACTCTGACCATTAGCCTGTGCCTCCTACAAGCTCCGCGAGCACGTCTAGGATACCTATCTCGTCTCTACTGTGCTCTGTGCTCACGAATAACGCCTCCATTTGGCTCGGGGGTATGAGCACTCCTCTTCTAAGGAGATCCTCGTGTATCTTATAATAGGTGGAGGGGGCTTTAGGCGGGATATCTTCCGGTCTCTCCACATTGGTAGCGTGGGGGAAGAACTGTGCCATGCCGGGAGCACAGTTCACAGTGCAGGATACCTTGGCTCTACTGCAAGCCTCTTTCAGGATATCGCAGAGGAGCCGGCTGTTAGCATGTATCTTCTCTAATCCTCCCTTCTCGAGGACCGATATTGTTGCCAGGCCTGCCGCCATAGAAGCTGGGTGACCGTTGAAGGTGCCAGCATTGAAAACTTTGCCCTCCGGGGCGAGATTTGACATTATGTCACTATCGCCCACGATCGCTCCTATAGGGAATCCTCCCCCAATTATTTTGCCTAGCGTTACCAGGTCTGCCCTGATGCCATAGTATTCCTGGGCGCCTCCTAGGGAGAGGCGGAAACCGGTTATTACCTCGTCAAATATTAGCAGGGAACCGTATTCTCTGGTGAGCTTTCTTAGCGTTGCGAGGAACTCCCTGCTGCCAGGTATAACACCGTAGTTGCCTAGGACTGGCTCTACTATTACGGCAGCAATATTATCCCCGTGACGCCTGAAGACCTCTTCGACGCTGTACGGATCATTATACCTTGCAACTAGGGTTAGACGGGCGGCCTCCTCTGGCACGCCGGGCGACACGGGGGCTCCCGTGTCAGCCGCAGCGCTCCCAGCTTTCACGAGCACGCTATCATGGGCGCCGTGGTAGCAGCCTTCGAACTTCACAATATACTTTCTATTAGTATAGCCTCTCGCCAGTCTTATAGCTGTCATTGTCGCTTCTGTACCGCTATTAACAAACCTTATCTTACCCCCGGGTCTAACATGGCCCAGGATCTTCTCTGCTAGTAGAATCTCGTGTCGTGTCGTCGCTCCGAATAGCCATCCCTCCTCTAGAACCTGGCTTACAGCTTCCGCAACAGTCTTGTTGGCATGGCCGAGAACCAGGGGTCCGTATCCAAGGATGAAGTCGATATAACTGTTTCCATCATGGTCCCACACCCTGCTGCCTTTGCCATAAGCCACTACTAGAGGGTATGGTTTCACCTTAGCCCTGACAGGGCTGTTAACGCCGCCTACCAGGACTTTCCGGGCTCTCTCCGCTAGTTCTTCCGTCCTTGAGGGCACGATCCCCCACCTCTCCTCGGTATTCTCACCCGTTTAGGATTTCTGCTGCTGTAAGCGCATGGTATGTTATGATAATATCGGCGCCAGCCCTCCTTATAGAACCGAGTATTTCGAGGAGTATCGAGTCCCTATCGATATATCCTTTCTCGGCAGCGGCTTCTATCATGAGATATTCTCCGCTCACACTGTAAGCCGCGAGGGGCACCCAGGGGATATGCTGTTTTAGAATGCTTATGACGTCTAGGTATGCTAGGGCGGGTTTGACCATTATAATGTCGGCCCCCTCTTGGACGTCCAGCATCGCTTCTTTTAGGGCCTCATACTTGTTCCTAGGATCCATCTGGTAGCTTCTCCGGTCTCCGAATCGGGGCGCACTGTCCATGACACCGCGGAACGGGCCGTAGAAACTGCTAGCATATTTTGCGGTATATGCGAGTATGCCGACATCACTGTAACCCTCGCTGTCGAGGGCCTCCCGTATAGCGGCTACCTGCCCGTCCATCATGCCGCTTGGAGCTATAAGGTCGGATCCTGCCTCAGCCTGGCTTACAGCTATTTTACGGTAGATTCCCAGTGTGGAGTCGTTATCAATCGCCTTGCCCCGCCTGGTATCGCGAGGCACACCGCAGTGACCGTGATCGGTGTATCCACAAATGCATAGGTCGGTGGCGATTAGTGGCTCCCATCCTATCTCCCTCCTCAAATACCTTAACGCTCTCTGGACTGGGCCGTCCTTGGACCATGCCCTGGAGGCTTCACTGTCCTTCCTGTTGGGTATGCCGAACACTAGGAAGCTCTTAACCTTATTATCAAGAGCCCTATTGACAAGCTGAACCAGGCCCTCATGCTCGGGAGGGTAGACTATTACTCCCGGCAGGGCGTTTGAGGGAACAGGCCTTGCAAGACGCTCGTCGACGAAAAAGGGTAGCATGAGGTGTGAGGGTTCAACGCTTGTCTCAGCAACTAGATCGCGAATCGCCCCGGAAAACCTGAGCCTCCTAGGCCTGACACGTGGGAAGCCCCATCCTCCTCCGGGGAACCCGAGAACCATTCTCACCACCCTGTAAGCCTAGAAGCTAGTCGCGGCCGGCCCAGGCCCTACTTTTGGAGAGGCCCTCTAGGACCGATTCAACTATAATATCGGCCGGCACGCCACGCTTGTAAGCCTCACCAATAGCCTTTACTATGGGGTGCACAATCCTCTTTGCAAGCCTCTCAGTATAGTACTCGGCCTCCTCCTGCGGAATACCATATTTTCTCGCTATAACCTCGGCCTCCTGTCTAGCCATTCTCATCGCGACGCTGAAAACAGCGTCTAACGCCTGCGATATCCCGTCCTCCAGTTTCAGTCTTAGCCTTTCAACCCCCCTCTTAATAATAGTCTCCGCCTCGGCTATGCAATGTTCTATCTTCCTATTCCTCCTCTCAATAAGAACCTCGAGATCCTCTATAGTTACCGTCCTGTCCCCTGCGAGGCGGGGAGGCACGGAAATATCTACTATTGGCCCCAAGACCCGGCTGGGAATCCAGGAAAGGTCGTAGTTAGATCCTGTAGCTATGATTGCCGCGTGGTACTGTGAGTGTTCCGACATGTAGGGCCGGCAACACTTGCACTCTCTAATTAGACGTTGGAGCGAGTCGTCGTGTTCGCTGTATACGCTTATGCTAGCCGAGGGGATCCGCTTGCAGAGGAGCTTGGCCGCTGATCTGGCCGCTTTGCCCGAGCCTACCAGAAGGATTTTCGGCTCCTCCGGGAGCCCAACGCTTACTATATACTCGACCGCGGCCGCAGGATAGCCATACTCGTCTTGTCCGAGGCATGTTGTTTTCCGGACCGATCTCCCGGTGGCTATCGCGTGGTGGAATACTAGGTCGAGGAGCGCGCTCGATCTCCCATTGTCTCTCGCTCCAAGCCAAGCCTCTCTTACTTGCACTAGGATCTCTGGCTCTCCTACAATCTTCGATTCCAACCCTGAGGCTATCCTCATTATCCTTTCTACGGCCTGCCATCCCCTAACAATACCTGGAGGCATCCCCACGGCGCGCTCTATTGCATCGGCCAGTGCATTCACGATCCTGTCGTCACCAGTATCGAGATATACCTCGTACCTATTGCACGTGTAGAGCTCGACATACCTCAAATCGGGGTGCGAGTCTAGTAGTCTCCTCGCCCCCTCTCTGGCCTTCTCGAGCTTGTCCAGGGGGGCCTCCTTATGGGACACGTAAACCGCTATTAGCCTGTTAATGTCCATCTTATGGCCGTTCCTGCCGGCGTGCGGAACATATTCTTGCAAGTTCTGCAATGCCTGTTTCCCTCCCCGACCAGTAATTTTTGGTGTCCTATCGGTCATGTACTAGGCTTCTTGTTAGAACATGCTGGGAACATCGAGTACTTACTCGAAAATACCTATCATGTGTAAGACGGTACTAAAACATGGCACCATTTACAGGCCCTCGCGAGCCCGAACCCAACAAGCGATATTCAACCATAGGCTCCCGCCTGGTGGTGGCTATGGCCCCGAACGCTACGGAAAGCATACTCTTAGTATATCATAAAAGCACGATCCCAGGGGCAGACAAGCCTATACACGCGCTTGCAGGGGAGATCGCCGGGATAACAGGCATTAACACGGGCGCTGTTACCCTCGATGAGGCTTTAGCCTCAGGCTGTGCTTCCGCGGACACCGTTTTCAGCCTCCTAACAACGAGGGGAGGACACTATGCGAGCCTGGTTGACCGGTGCAAACCAAGATATACCTTACACGCGAGAATCCCCCCGCAGGTGATTGCAGAAGCCATACTTAGCTGGATAGGAGCATACAATATGTCTTGCGAAAATATTATTCTAATATATATCCGGGCTAGGAGAAATGTCAGCCTACAAATAGAGGACATAAACAACATCAAAAAACACCTGGAAGACGAGGGGCTCGGAGTACAACCCGTCCCATGGATAGAGAACAGCCCCTTACAGGCTTTAGAGGTTGAGGAGAGAACCTGCCTCGCACCGCTAGTACTTTTAAGGGGAACCCTCACTAGCAAGCTTTACAGCACCTACGAGGGGAGCAGGATAATTCCGCCCCTCGCAGTGGCAGGGTATAACCTGCTTGCGGCCTGGATATTATATGAAATACAGTTTTCATACAATAGTGTTAGAGAACCTGCTGGGCGCATGTGAAGCAGTCCCTGCCAGTGCTCTCGCTGCAGAGCTCGGCAGCCCTTCTCACTGCCGCCCTCACATCGCCTCTCCTCACATGGCTCCAGAAGGTTTCATCATTCTCTGGGAGAAAATAGAGTGGCATCCTCTCCTTCGGAGAGTCGAAGCACGCCTTCAACAATCTCTTATATAGTGATAACGCCTCGTAGAGCGTCTTTGCCTCTAGCGATTCCGCCCGTTCCAGCATCCAGGATAATATTATTCTGGCGGCAACCCCCGTCTCGCCAAGGCTTGTAGCTGCTATTTTCAACCCGTAGCTTGTCTGGGCGTGGAAGGGTACCACTACGTTCCCACGGCTAGCGTCGACGGCGTTGTTAACAAGTTTCCCGGCTTTCAACGCGTATTCCGCTATCTTATCTATAATGCTTGGTATCCAGGCTGCTAATACTATAATGTCTGAGTCCTCCACGAGGCTCATAACCTTCTCGTATCCTTCGCTGCTGGAAATATCGACCCTGACAAGCTCTATACCGTGCTTCTGGGCCGCCATTTCCAGTTCAGGGGTGAAACTTAGGGCGGCAACCCTAACCTTGGCTCCTGCCTCCGCGAAAAGGAGCGCCCTATGGGTTCCCACACTGCCCCCGCCGACGACCAGTACTTTGAGGTTTGAAGGGTTAACGTATAATGGAACGTATTTCCCCACTGTTTACACCCCATTTTTCCGCGATCTCCCATGGGTTGAAGAAGCAGGACGGATCGTCGCCCCAGAAGTCTCCTGTTGCTGAGAGGGCCCTGTTCCTGCTTCCCCCGCCGCAGACGTGTTTGAACGGGCATCTGGAGCATCTCTCTCCTCTAAGCCTTTCGGGGACGTTGAAGAATGGTTTGAGCCTTGGATTGTCCGGGCTGAGGATGTCTGTTAGACTTTCCCTTCTAAGGTCTCCGACTACTATTGATTCTAGGAACTGGCATGGCCGGACTGTACCGTCCGGGTATATGCTTATTGTTTTCCTTCCGCAGTCGCCCTGCGCCCCTATTATTTTTAGTAGCTCGAGGAATTCCTCCCTGCTCTTCGCTATTCTGGAGGCTATATAGATCCCCGCAAAGTTCATTCTCACGAGAAGTATCTCGAGGATGTCTTGATACTCTATAGCCTTCTCGATCAGCCTGTCGATCATCCCTCTAAGCCTGGCCGGGCTGGGTAAGAGTTCTAGCTCGTTGGCTGCCCTACCAGTAGTGTCTAGCAGGTAGATGCTCACCCTCTCAAGTCCGAGGCTAGCGGCGAAATCCACCATGTCCGGGACTTCGCTAATATTGTCTCTGGTCACCGTCACGCGGAGACCTGTGGGCAGTCCGGCCTTGACACTGTTCCTCATACCCTCGACACTCTTCTCCCACGCCCCTTTAACCCCTCTGAACTCGTCGTGCTTCTCCGGTACGAGGCTGTCCAGGCTTATACCCACATAGCGTACTCCCAGCCTCTTCAGCCGCTGTGCGGTCTCCCAGTCTATTACTGTCCCGTTGGTTGACACGCTTATTCTCGTGTAGCCACGGCTTACCATGTACTCTGCGATCCTCCAGAATTTCTCTGATACTAGTGGTTCCCCGCCTGTGAAGACGACTAGGGGTATCTTTTGCTCTATTATCTGGTCCGCAATCTCTATCGTCTTCTCGACCGGGAGCTCCCTCCTTATGAGGTTGGGGTCGCCCGCGTTGATATAGCAGTGTTTACATTTTAGGTTACACTTATATGTTATATTCCAGAATACTACGGGCCTGAGAATGCTTGTAAAACTGCTGGGCCTGGAGCCCCTGCCGTATCTCCCCTTTATTTTGAATGATACCGTCCCCTTGCCTGTGACCATAGCTGTGAGCGGGATCATCTTACCACCCCGGGTTTCAGGTCTTTCAGGCTCTCTATTTCGATCCAGTCGGTTGCACCGCAGGATTCTAGTGTTTCTAGTCCCGCTTCTCTAGCCGCTTTCCTTGATACTCCGTGCACCATGAAGTAGCATGTATGTTTCCATGCGCCTTCAGGGTATACTCTTCTTAGCACGACGTGGGTCGTGTATGGTGATCGTGCCGTGCACTCGCACGGGTTCTCGAGGCCTTCAGGGTTGAATGCGACCATAATGTTACTGTTGAAGCCTACCATGCGCCCGTTCAGGACCGCTCCAGGGTCGAGTAGGACTCCTTTGCGGACTAGCTCTCTTACCTTAGAGACTAGAACCTCCTCTGCCAGGCCGAGCTGGGAGGCTACCACGCGATATGGGCGTTCCACTAACGGGAGGATCCTGACCTTCCTCGCTATCTCTAGCTCCTCCATCGTGATATGAGGGGTTTCAGGCGGCGGGTAGGCGTAGGGGCCGCTCCTTGATACCCCCCTTTCAAGGTCTAGTTTAACGCTGAGCTTGTAAGTTCTGTGGCCGAATAGTACGACTGTTTTGAAACCATATTTCTCTTCTAACAGTCGAGCCTCCTCTATCAGGTCTTGCTCTGTCGGCCTTTTCACGACGACCCATACATCGTATACGGGATGATTCCTGACATACACGTGTGTCGTGTTATCATCGTTCTTATACCTCTCAGCTATAATGTCGTGCCTCCCATTGGTGGCTATCCCTATAAGTGCGGCCTTGAGACCCTCACTCTTATAGTTGAGATAGAAGCCGATCCTTTTCAGCACGCCTACCTCTGCGAGACGCCGCGCGGTTTCCAGCAGCTCCTCAACACTCATACCTGCGGCTCGAGCTGCATCTCTATAGGGCGTGCTTGTCAGAGTGAAATCGTACTGCAGAGCCTGTAAGACGGCTATTTCCTCGCGTGTAAGACCGGTTTCAGGCCGCACTTCTCAGCCACCTCCCTGAAACTTCCGGGAATATAGGCGCATGCCGGGTCTTCTTCGAATGGGTCCCCCAGTATGGCGTAGGCCCTAGCCCTGCTCCCACCGCATAGGTGTTTGAACTCGCACTTTCCGCATCTCCCTTTCAGGTGGGTTCCCTCCCGTAGCATGCGGAATAGCCTCGAATTCTGGTAGATCTCTTTTAGAGGTTTCACCCTAATGTTGCCAGCGCTTACCGGGAGGAACCCGCTCGGGTAGACGTTCCCATTGTATCCTATGAAGACTATCCCTCTCCCGTCCCTGGTCCCCACGGTGTGGGCTCTAGGTTTTGTCGATGGCTCTCCCAGGGTATTCCTGAGAATTGAAACCATGTGCTGGTAGAGCTCGAGAGACTTTCCTTTCAGGACTTCCTCGGGGCTGACACCGTGCGCTTCCAGGCATGCGGCTACCCGGAAGAAGGGGCCTTCAGTGGTCCTAACCAGTATGCCGTACCTGCTGGCTTCTACGAGGAAGAAGCTTACAGCCATCCACTCCCACGGTTGAAGGTTAGACCCGAGTTGTCCCCTCCCTGTAGGTACGAAGTAGAATACCTCCCATGTCTTGACTCCCAGATCGTGGAGTAGGGCCGGCATATAGGGGAGGCTTTCTAGCGTCTCTCTCATGACGGTCGTGTTTATCTGGACTCTAGCTCCGAGGTCTAGGAACCATTTTGCCGCCTCAAGAGTCTTACGATAGGTGCCCTTGACCCCGCGTATATCATCGTGAACCTCCTCCCATGGGGAGTCTAGGCTTAGGCTCACACTCCCTATGCCCGACTCCACTAGCCTCTTAGCAGTCTCTCTAGTTAGGAGCGGGGTAACGCTCGGCGCTGCCGCCATATTGACTCCAACTTCTCTACCATGCCTTATCAGGTCGAAGAGATCCTTCCTCATCAGCGGGTCTCCGCCTGTGAATACGAGTATTGGTGTCGGCCTCCCGAACTCGGCGATCTGGTCGATGAGCTTGTATCCTTCCTCTGTTGTCAGCTCTCCCGGTAGCGCTTTAAGTATGGCGTTAGCCCTGCAGTGCTTGCAGACCAGCAGGCATGCTTTCGTCGTCTCCCAGAATACTAGTAGTGGTTTCCTATCGAAATCCCATCTTCCTAGTATCGGGTTCAACCTTTATCGCCAGGTACGCGAACATTCTAACCCAAAGCATATTCGCCTAAGCACTGCCTTCTACCTTCAATGCCCCCCGAGTAATGACTCTCTACCTATACTTGCCCGGAAGAATATACTAGCATGTACCAGTTACGGTCTGCACCCCGACACTATCCATGTCCAAAACATTATTTGAGTTCGGGCCCGCCATTCTAGCGTGGGGGAAGATTTTGCTGTTAAGCTATCCTCATAGGTTCGAAACCTACGGGGCGGTGAGAATACATGATATAGTCAAGGTTCTCGAGATCGACTCTGCAAACTTTAAAGGGTTCAGGGGAACGTACAGCCTACAATACGATCAAATCGAAGACCAAGCGTATAAGACAGCAATAGTGGTTCCCGTAAAGAACGAGGACTTCCTAACGCTCGAGGGCGTCTTATCCGCTATACCCCACGCCAGCCTGGTAATAGTTGTTTCCGCGTCCAGCAGGAAGCCTGTAGACGTTTACAGCCACGAGGTGGAACTGGCAAGATCGATCCACAGCGCCACACGTAGAGGCATCCTGATACTACACCAGCACGATCCGGCATGGGGGGAGGTCTTGAAAGACACGAAGCTAGCCAACATGCTCGACGAGAACGGTATCCCAAGAAGAGGGAAAGGAGAGGGAATGCTCCTGGGAGCGATAGCCGCCGTAGGCCTCGGATACCAGTACATAGGATATATTGATAGCGACAACTACGTGCCAGGAAGCGTTCACGAGTACAGTTGGATCTACTATGCCGGGTTCAGCATAGCAACCAGCAAGTATAGCATGGTAAGGATCAAGTGGCCCTTCAAGGGCAAGCTTGCCGCCTCCCACATGTACCTGAGGCGCAGGGGCAGGGTGTCAATGGTCACTAATAGCGTGTTGAACTATGCCCTAAGCGTTATCCGAAGGGTGGAGACAGATATCATCAGGACTGCAAACAGCGGGGAGCATGCTCTAAGCGCCGATCTAGCATTCAAGCTTAAATGGGCAGGCGGCTTCGCAGTAGAACCGTACCAGCTCGTCTATATGCTTGAAACATGCTATCTAGGCCTAGACGATAAGCTGTGCGAGCTCTTGCCCAGCGGGGTTACCATATACCAGGTCGAGGCTAGAAACCCGCATATCCACGCTGAGAGGGGGGACGAGCACATTATAGACATGGTTGCTAGGAGTCTAGCAACGATCTACTATAGCAGGCTGAACACGCCGGAGGTCAAGGATAGGATCGAGAAAATACTTGCAGACTATGGGTGGACGAAGCCCCTACCGAGAATACGCGTTTACGACCCGCGCGGTATAGAGCCGGAGAAGATTATAAGCCGCTACCTGGCGGAGACGCAGGACGCCTACTTCTTCGAGCCAAGGTGACAGTCATAGTGGTATGCCACCATAACCTTTCAACGCCTGTAGTATATACCGATCTCGACCATACCATTATCGGTCCCAGGGGCGATATCGGCATTGTACCATTCAAAGTAGAAGCACTCGAAACTATTGGCATTCCAGTAGTGCCCGTCACAGCGAAGACCATATACGAGATAGTCTATCTTAACAGGAGACTCAACCTTGGCGTTAAAACGCCCTTCATAGCGGTCGCTGAAAGCGGGGCTGCAGTCTACGCTGACCCTGGAGTGCTCCCCTATGCGGATGGCTCCCTGACCGTGTATGGGAGGAGGCTCGAATACCTGAAGCTATATGATGGGCCCGGGGCTCTCGAAATAGAAGAACAACTTGAAAATATTCTTGGAGTAATTCTGGAAAGAGTGGGCTGCCCGCCCAACAGTCTAGTGAGCGTTCGCAGGCTCAGCGATGAGGAGCTGGCACGCATCTCCGGGCTCCCGATCGATGAGGCCCGGCTGATTAAAACCCGCGTGTTCATGGCCGTCTACTACGGTGGGAGCAGGGAGTGTAGGATACGGGTCGCCAGCATGCTAGGCTCCATGGGCTACTATACTGGTGTCGGGAGAAACTTCTTACATGTAGGCCTACACAAGGGTAAAGCCTATGCTGTTAGCCTGATACACAGTATCGTCCCGCTACTCTGGGGTAGGGTTAGGATCGCTGTGGGCGACTCGAGCCCCGACAAGGCGATGCTGGAAGATGCCGATTACCCGGTCGTGATACCCCACCCTGACGGTAGGAGGCTCATACTCTCCCGTGGCGACTATATTGTAGCGCCTTATCCTGCCCCTAAGGGTTGGGAGTGGCTTGCGGATAGGATTCTGCTATGTCTTACACCTCTAGGGTCATGCGACTGAAGATTTTATATGGGAAAAATATTTTACCGGGAAAACTATATGTCGCATGTTGGGCATCCACCGGCATAGTTTTCGGCGACCGTGATAAGCTCCTTTACCTTACCCTTTCCGAGCCTCACCTTAGCCTTACTGGGGGCATGCCTGGTCTCCTGGGCTTCGGTCTTTTCCCCGTTCTTCTCGGGCTCTATCACTAGGACTGGTTTGAACTCGTCTTCTCCCTCACGCTCGCCCGTTTCTACCTGCTTCTCCTCCCGGGCTTTACCGGTCTTCTCCTCTTCCTTCTCCTTCTTTATGCCGAAGTAGATTACCTGCTCGCTCTTACTCCTGTCACGATACACTGTTGTTCCTTTTACTCCCAGCTTCCATGCGAGCATGTATATTCTCCGCACTGTGTCCGGCGGCTCGTCGTGCCTCAGGTTCACCGTCTTGCTGGTGCCCGCGTCTACCCATGCCTGCCATACTGCCTGGTGTAGTAGGTGCCATTCAGGGTCTATGTCGTGCGCCGTCTTGTAGAGTCTCCTCAGGCTTCTCGGTATCCATTTCAAGTGTTGCACGCTTCCCGTCTCAGCTATTTCCTCGAAGACTTCGGGTTCGTCCATTTCCCGTTTAGCCAGCTCCTCTTGGAACAGCGGGTCGACTTCTATGAACTCTCCTACAGCGACCCTCCTCACGAAGGCCAGTGCGAACAGCGGCTCGATACTGCTACTGGCACCACCGATGATACTTATGCTCCCTGTTGGTGCTATGCTTAGGAGTGCCGCGTTTCTAAGCCCGTGTTTCAACGCCTCACTTCTAACCTTATCCCAGTCGGTGGGCGGTTTCTGTGAGAGTATCTCTTTTAGCCTTTTGCTGGGAGGGGCGGAGAACTCGTGTTTCCCGGTCTCCTTCTCTACGATCCTCAGGTAGTCTTCGACGCTGGAGTGTGGGAGGGTCTTGTCGATCCACCTGTATAGCTCTGGGTTCCATGCTGGGAAGGGGCCCTTCTCCTTGCTAAGCTCCACGCTTGTCATATAGGCGTTCCAGGCTATCCACTCTGCGAGATGCCATGCGAGCCTGACAGCGTCGGGCGAGTCGTATGGGATGCCGAGTTTTATGAGGAAGTGGGCCCAGCCCATGACGCCGAGCCCTACTTTTCTTGTGCGGAGGTTTGCCTCTCTTATCTGTGGTAGTGGGGGCATATTCCTGTCTATAACATTGTCGAGCAGTCTAATGGCGACTCTAACGTCTCTAGCTAGCCCCTCCCAGTCTACGCCTTTCCTCCCATCTCCGAGGTCTACGACGTACTTTTCCAGGTTTATGCTTCCCAGGTTGCAGGCCTCCCAGGGGAGTAGCGGCTCTTCGCCGCAGTTATGATTTAGCAGGCCGTTCGCAATGTAGGCGTGAACTCCTGGAACTGTGAAGTCGTAGAAGTCCCTCATGCCGACATATTCTACGCTCTCTACTGTAGCCCAGACGCTGTCCTTCCCTGTCTTCCTATGCGAGAGCTCCTCTATCCTATCGATACTCTCGAAGCCTATCAGCTCCTTGAAGAGGCTCGCACTGTAGCCCTTAATTATGAGCTCGTGGACTCCCGTCCGGCCTGGGCTGCGCTTCTCTTTGATGGTCGATGCTATGCCGAAGAGTGTGAGTACTACTTGAACATCTCTGAGAAGGCCTGGCGAGGTGCTAGCAAGCCTCACGCTCCCGTCGCCGCCCACATAGCCGCTCGCAGTGAAGAGACCCTCCAGGAATGCTGCCAGGCTTTCCGGATCCAGCCTCCAAGCCGTCTCGGGCAGTCTTGTCTCCCCGCCCTCTCCCAGTGTGCCGCCGAGGAGTCTGAGAGCATTCCTGTACACCCTGGTCTCCCTGCCATACTGGACTTTAACCTTCGACTCTCCCACAAGCACGGTATGGGATAGCGGGTTGCCTCCCAGCTTTTCTATGCCCCTGCGCGCCCTCTCCTCGGCAGCCCTGCCAGCGCTTCTATCAAAGTACCATACGGCGTAGTGCTCGTTGAGCGTCCCGTTGCCTACTAGCCAGCCAAGGGCGAACGCTACATCCCTGTCCAGCCGGGTGCCCCTCCAGCCGATCCTATCTAGGAGTGCGGGATGGAGTCTGGCAAGGAGTATCTTGCTCCCCGGCTCTAAACGCTCGGCCTCTCTCCATCCCTCGGGGGTTAGGAACTTGTGCTCTGCGGTGACGGTTAGCTCGTAACCCTCACGGGTCTTAACCTTATAGGCTTTCTTTCTCCCGACATGCCAAACCCATGCCTCTACTTCCTCTGGGATCCCTAGCTGGAGCCCCTCGCCGTGGGCCTCCCTGTAGGCCGGTGCCTCGCCGGAGATCGTTACTAGCCTGGTCTTGTATGCTGTAGGCTCGCCTCCCTCGCCGAGTAGCTCCTCATCAACAGTAACGCCAACAGCTACCCCGTTACTCCTAGCTCTCTCGAATACCTCTCTTGCCTCAATCCAGCCTTCCGGTGTTAGTATTCTCGTGTCCCCCGAGACGCAGGGGTTGGTAGCGTTTATCTTGCCCAGATACCATGTGGGGTGCCTCCGGTTTATCTCGTCTATGTTGAGGAATCCCGGGTCCCCACTGTCCCATGCGCTCTGGACTATCTCGTCGAAGAGTTTCCTCGCGTCCACCCTAGCCTGTACTGCTCCCGCCTCCTCGGCTAGCGCGAACGCCTCATCCATGGTTACTATTACGCTCTCATCTAGTGGAACGCTCCCCCCTCTCTCCTCGAGCTCTCTGAGGATAACCTCTTGCACCCAGTCCTCACGCATGTAGTGGCGTGCCACCGCTATACCGTAATATCTAGAGTCTCTATCACCGCGTAGATCGGTTTTCCTCGGGTTTACCAGGGGCCACTCTTTCCCTTCTTCTACCGCCCTGAGGAACGCGTCGTAGAAGCCGACGCTTATGTTGAAGTTTTGCAGATGCGTGTCCTTAAGTTTGCCGCTCTTGGAGTGGATGAACTTTTCAATATCGGGGTGCCATACGTGGAGCACGCCCATGTTGGCTCCACGCCTCTTACCCCCCTGCTTGACAACATCTGTGGCCACATCGAAGAGGCGCATAAAGCTTATAGGGCCGCTGGCTAGGCCGGTGCTGCTCGTGACTATATCGTATTCGGGTCTTATCTCTGAGAAGTCGAAGCCCGTCCCTCCACCATGCTGGTGTATCAGTACTTGGGCTCTTACCGCGTCCATTATTCCCTCTCCGTCCGGCGTGGTCATCGAGTCTCTCACTGGGACTACGAAGCACGCGGAGAGTATTCCTAGCCTCGTGTCGGAGTTCATGAGTGTTGGACTGTTCGGTATGAACCTCAGCGTGCTCATCAGGTCGTAGAATTCTTTTTCTAGCCTGGCTATTTCTTCGCTGGTCTTCCCGTAGTCCTCCTCTACCCGGGCGAGGAACCTGGCAACCCTCCTGAACATCATCTGAGGGGTCTCCTTGAACCGCCAAGTCTCGGGGTCTTTGAGCAGGTATCTAGCCTCTAACACTTTGATAGCGTTAAACGTGAGTAGGAGATCCCTCTCGTGGAAGTCTTTCCACCTGTGCTTCCCGTACACGTCATTGTAAATCCTGGCGAGCTCGAATCTCTTGGCCGCCTCGAACCAGCGGGGGTTAGTGACCCCCCTGATGACCATTCTCCTAGCTATCCTATCGCTTATAACTGACGAGTAGACCTTCCCGGAGTCTAGCTCGGAAAGGACCTCGTCTAGTAATTCTAGGGCCTCCTTGCGGGTGAGTCCCGCGCCTAGCACTGCCTTCTCAATACTGGAACGTAGCTTCGAGAGGCTGAACCTTTCCTCCCGGCCGTCCCTTTTAACTACCGCAACGGGTATCATCCCGGTCCACCATATGGCCTCTTTCTAGACGGTTCCATGCGCCACATGAGGGCGTGCTGTTATAGTCTGCGGCCTTAGGGCAGGAACCCGTTGCTTTCCATACCCTTCTAGGACTTCTATTCTCATACTATCATAATGCGGCACCCTATTGGAGCACCTCCGAGCTCTCCAGACCCTACTATGATTATTGTATGGTAGTACCATGAATATCCGGGGGCCAGCGGAGAATTACCGGGGTATGTTAAACGTTACAATAATCCGCAATAATACCCGTATGAGTGGTGCTACACCTATTTAAGGAGCGGAGATCACACTGCTAACCTGCATGCCCCGCCGACCCAGCATTCCGGGTCTCAACCGTTTAGATGATAAAAGTAAGCATGCCATATCCGTGTTGAGGGAAGGTGTTGGAGCTGGCGAGGAAGCAGTCTAGGAGGGGCCGCCGTTCTTCCGAGGGCACGAGGAAATCTAAGACTTCGCCTCGGAAGAGGTGGACTTTCGATGTTGATAGTGCCGCTGACGAGATTAGCAGGATCCTCGTGGAGAGATGGGGTCTGGACGTTTCCGGCGTGACACCCGATTTCATAAGGGATATTGTTGCGGATATTGTCGGGGGAATTGTTGAGAATCGTGCCACTAAGCCCACGATTGAGAGCCTTGTTAAGAATCTTGAGAGGAATAAGAGGATGGTGTTGAAGGCTATAGCGGCAAAGCTTGTCGCCCTTGAGGATCTCAGTGTTGAACAGTTAGACTTCATACTAGCCTATGCTCCGGAGATCGCGGGCAAAGCTGCACCGCACCTCTATAGAATAGCGAAGGAGAAGGGTGCAGACCATATTATCGAAGCCCTGCGGGTACTCTGGATCCAGTACGGGACTCCTACACGGATCGAATGCCCGTACTGCGGGTTTAACAGTGTAACACCAGGCTTGTACTGCATGGTTTGTGGGAGAGAGGTTAGAGAGTCTGATCTTAAGGATAAGATAGGCTTCCGAGGCCTACTTGAGATGTTCGCGTCCACCGCGCCCCTGAGCCTGGTACAAGAGGTACTATCGTCGGGGTTCGTCCTCTACGACGGGGAAATCAAGCCTCCAAGCATGCGCCCCCAGTCTCCGGGTGCAGTTGAGTTATTCCTAACTAGCGAGGAGAAGAAGCTTGTCTCCCGCATAATAGAGGAGAGATTGAAGGGTGACAGTAGAAACTAGGGTAGGCCCGCGCTCGCACAATACCTGCAGGTCCGGGAGCCCGGAGAGGTAAACCCGCCGCATGATATGCATACCCCATACTTCTCCCTGGCCTTCCCGGCTAGGAGGTTTAAGCTCTTATAGCTGCTAAAGTCCAGTTCTGGCCTAGAACCCGCCACGGAATAGAATAGGTCTTTCGCGTCCCGAAAGCAAGGATTACAGCGGTTCGATCCCGTGAGAGTCCGGGTTCTCGCAATTACCGCTGCTATAAGCTCTCCCTCTGCCTCCGAGAAGCCAGCCACAACGGGCGGGTCCGTCCATGGCAGGACAGGCATTGCCTCGCTTAAGGCTTCCGGTTCACCCCTGAGGACTGCCTCTAGCATGAGTAGGTTTAGGTCTGTCCGCGTTAGGGGCGAGACTAGGATTTCGGCCCCGGCTTTCCTGGCGGTTTTAATGGCTAGGCTCCTCTCGATCCGCCAGCAGGCTATGGGGTCGGACACGTCTATCCCGGACGCGGGAGTTTCTAGGTCATACATGTATACATGTTCCGTGTCGACCTGACGCTCCACGACATCTTGGAGGCTGTCTGCTGCGACTATAATAGTGGTGCTACCATATTTCCTCTCAAGCCTGAGAAGGGTTTTGGCTAGCACGACCCCCCTAAGCGGTGCTGAGTCTGGGATCCACGCGGCAATCCTCATGCGGGGTCTGGCTAGCCCTGTTTTTGATAGGCTTTTTTTCAACGCTTTCTCGACAGCTCTGAGGAGTGTTGCATGGTCTAGGGTTTCACCGCTATAGGTTCTATGGTATACTGGGGTTCTACTGTTTTTCAAACCCTCTTGCCCCCGTTACCGTTGGTGTCTACCGCTGATGTTTTAACCGTTGACCAACCGAAATCTTTTTATAGAAGCAGTAACCCAATAGGTTAGCGGAGATCCAAGATAGGATGGTAACAGGTGAAGGTGGTAAGCCATGGCACTTGGTAGCGGAGTACCCGTGCTAATACTGAAAGAGGGAACCCAGAGAACCTATGGGAGGGAGGCGCTGAGAGCGAACATTCTCGCAGCAAAGGTGCTAGCAGAGCTCCTTAAGACCAGCCTAGGCCCTAGGGGCCTTGACAAGATGCTCGTAGACGCGTTCGGCGACATTGTCGTGACAAACGATGGCGCAACCATAGTAAAAGAGATGGAAGTACAGCACCCTGCCGCTAAACTCCTAGTCGAGGTCGCTAAGGCCCAGGACAGCGAGGTGGGGGACGGGACTACTAGTGTCGTAGTTCTCTCCGGTACGATGGTCGAGAAAGCCGAGAAGCTGCTAGACGAGAACATACACCCAACAATAATCATTAGCGGTTATATTAAAGCCCTCAAGAAGGCTCTCGAGTACCTAGAGAACGTTGCCGAGCCTGTCAACGTGGAGGACGACAATGTTCTGAGAAAGATCGTTGAGACCACACTCTCGAGCAAAATCATAGGCCACGGGCCCGAGAGGGACAAGATTATCAGCATGGTTATAGAGGCTATAAAGACTGTCGCCGAGAAGAAGGAGGATGGAACCTACGATGTGGATCTAGACTACGTCAAAATCGAGAAGAAGAAGGGCGGCAGCCTACTAGACAGCCAGCTGGTCAGAGGAGTCGTAATAGATAAGGAGGTAGTCCACCCCGGAATGCCCAAGAGAGTGGAGAACGCCAAGATACTAGTGCTAGACGCCCCACTAGAAATACAGAAGCCCGACCTCACAGCGAAGATCAGGGTAACAGACGTCGACCAGCTGGAGAGCTTCCTAGAAGAGGAGACCAAGCTCCTCAAAGAGATGGTGGAGAAGATTGCTGCTACTGGTGCTAATGTTGTGATTACTCAGAAGGGTATTGATGAGGTTGCCCAGCACTTCCTCGCTAAGAAGGGTATCATGGCTGTGAGGAGGGTGAAGAGGAGCGATATCGAGAAGATAGCGAAGGCCACGGGAGCAAAAATAGTGACCAGCCTGAGAGACCTGAAGCCCGACTACCTGGGATGGGCAGAACTAGTAGAAGAGAGGAAAGTAGGAGAAGACAAAATGATATTCATCGAAGGCGCAAAGAACCCCAAGAGCGTAACAATACTGCTGAGAGGGGCCAATGACATGCTACTCGACGAGGCCGAGAGGAACGTGCAGGACGCGCTCCACAGCCTCCGAAACATAATGAGAGAGCCCAAGATCGTCGGTGGGGGCGGCGCTATAGAGGTCGAACTAGCCGAGAGGCTGAGGGACTATGCTAGGACTGTTGGCGGCAAGGAGCAGATGGCAATCGAGGCATACGCTGAGGCGCTAGAGGTCATACCTACAGTGCTAGCGGAGAGCGCTGGCATGGACGCTCTAGACACTCTGCTAAAGCTGAAGAGCATGCACAACCAGGGATACAAGTTCGCAGGCGTCAACGTGCTTGAAGGGAAGATCGAGGAGGACATGACCAAGATAAACGTCTACGAGCCAGTCATAGTGAAGAAGCAGGTCATAAAGAGTGCCAGCGAGGCGGCCATAAGCCTGCTGAAGATAGACGATGTAATAGCTGCTGCCCCGCCGAAGAAGGAGGGCAAAGGTAAGGGCGGCGAGGAAGAAGAGGAGGAAGAGGGAGGCAAGCCCGAGTTTAACTTCTAATCCCGGCCTCCCCGCTAAACTATACTAGATAAAAATAGTATTCGATACATTACTGTTTTTCCTTCCCCGAAGATTCTACTCTGACAGTAATATTATTGCTAGCATCGCGAGCAGGACGCCAAGTCCTTTCCGGAAGCTGAGATGCTCTCCCAGAAGGACCGTTGAGAGTATTGTAGTTACCGCCGGGTAGAGGCCTGTTAGCGGGATAACTATTGATGCCTTGCCTCCATTCTTAAGCGAAACTATTAATAGCACGTATCCCAGTGTCCCCAGTAGGCCTGCCGTGAGCGCCTCGACCGCTTTTGATGGCGGGACTCTCAGGGCGGTCTGCCCATATAGTAGGACTACCATGCCCATGACGACCAGTATTGCACTGTTCGTATAAACATAGACCTGGTACCACTGTAATCCCTGGGATGCTTTCTTAAGCGCGACACCCCATACTCCCCAGGCTAGTAAGGCTAGAACCGCCGGAGCCAGCCATTTACCTCCGTGCATAGTTCTTATTCTCCCCCGCCGGACTCCCCCTTGGTATTAGAGTAACCATATAATACTCTAACAGTAAGCTGTTGAGAGGGGGAGGGTGGAGCAGGATTTGAACAGTGACCATTACAGCGTGTACCCGGTTGTAGACGCGAGGGTAAGGATAGGTCCCCCCTACCTTACCAAGTATGAGAGAGCGAGGATCATAGGTATACGCGCGTACCAGCTCGAATATGGAGCGCCACCCCTAGTATCGCCCCAGCTGGTCGGGTCTACAGACCCGCTAGACATAGCGAGGTACGAGGTAGACAACGGAATACTCCCCCTCAGCGTTTACCGTTACACGGGTAGAGGCGAGGCCCAGGCCATACCTTTGAGGACCCTCTTGGAGCTCGGGAGGAAAATTGGTGTCAAATACTAGTAGTACCGGTCATAGCCCCGACGAGGCCCAGGCGCCCAACGCGTGGGCCGCTAAATGCGTTGAAATCCTGCGTCTCTACTTTAGGGTTTACAGGGTAGTATCGCATAGCGAGCGTATAGTAGAGGTCTACATGGAGGGCCCCCTTGAGCCCGTATCTTGGGAGAGGGCCCTGAAATTAGCATATAAAGCCACTATCGATAACGGGTGTTACATGAGGCTCCTTAAGAGGAGGGAGGCCCCCTCAATACTATTGGTGAAGCCCGAGAGTAGTAGGCGCAACAGGGCCCTGGTCAACCTTACACTCCTACTAATAACGCTTGGAACGGTCTACCTCTCCGGTCTCGCGTTCGCAGGAGAGAAGTACGGTTCCGGCTTTGCGTGGAGCCCGGTAGGATATCTTACTGCCCTGCTAGTCCCACTCCTCCTCCACGAGACCGGGCACTGGACAGCTCTTAGAAGGTATAAGACGCCTGCCAGCCTGCCCTATCTTATTCCTGCACCGCCGCTCCAGCTAGGCTTTATTGGGACTTTCGGGGCGATAATCGATATGAGATGGCTACCGCCCGATAATATCGCGCTTGCCACAGTCGGGATAGCCGGTCCGATAACGGGTTTTATCGCTGCACTCCCATTCGCGTTCTACGGTGTGAAACATAGTGTCGTCCTACCCTTAGGGTCCGAGACGGGAACCCTGCCCGTTGTCCCCCTGATACTAGCTCTATTACCTGCTCCTAGGAGCGTGGGCCCCCATGAGGCCCTAGTGATGAGCCCCATGGCCTTCGCCTCCTATGTCGTGTTCCTGGTGACCTTCCTGAACCTTCTACCTATCGCCACGCTCGACGGCGGACACATAATCAGGGCCCTACTCGGCTATAGGACACATTATGCTGTAAGCGTGACCGTAACGCTAGCATTGCTCGCAGCATCCTATAAGTGGCCCGTGTTCACGCTCTTCGCGCTCTTAGCACTACTCATACTCTACCTTAACAGGCTTGGCCATCCCGGTACCGCTACAGGCGTTGAGAAGCATGATTTCAGGCTCGCCATTATAGGCGTTCTCTACGCGGCCCTCCTAATACTAACCCTGCCAGTGCCCGTTAGCTGAAACCCTCGGATCCCGGACCGGCCGGGGAGACGCTGGCGGTGGATGTTCATGGCCGGTTACAGGTTCTATCGCCGGAGAACGTACGGGACTGGTAGGAAGATCCGGGCTACACCGCCGGGAGCATGCTATCCGGACACGCCGTTCATCGCGGTGGTCGCTGAAAAACCAAAGGCCGGAGAGAAGATAGCATCTGCCCTGGGCAGACCTGTCAAGTGCAGGTATATGGGTGTTCCATATTGGTCTCTCATTGTTGACGGCTCTAGGGTGCTCGTTCTTCCGAGCGCCGGCCACTTGTTCGGGATTTACACGAGTAGGCACGGCTTTCCGGTTTATGAGTATGAGTGGAGGCCTATCCATGAGAACGAGAAGGGGATGAGCCATCTACGCAAGTTCTACATGCTCATGAAGAGGTTCCTGCCCCACGCGTCGCTCTATATTAACGCGTGCGACTATGATATTGAGGGGAGTGTTATAGGCTATACGATCATTGAAGCCTTTGGCGACACTAAGAGATACAAGAGGATGAAGTTCTCCAGCCTAAGCCCCTCAGAGCTCAGGCAGGCCTACCGGAACCTCCAACCGCCCGACTACAACCTTGTAGAGGCCGGAAAGGCGAGACACGAGGTAGACTGGCTATGGGGTATAAACGTTAGCAGGGCGCTCATGCACGCTGTAAGGCGAATATCCGGGAGGAGAATAATACTGAGCGCCGGCCGGGTACAGAGCCCTACCCTCGCAGAAGCCGCACGGCGCTGGAAGGAGATAAACCTGGCCGTACCCATACCCGAGTTCCAACTCTCAATACTATGCTACTATAACAACGTCGAGTTCAAGGTCCACCCACACGGCTGGAAGCCCGAGACCAGGCGTGAAGCATCAACGATTACCGGCAATCTTAGAAGCTCGGGGTTCCTGGAAAGCATGGGGTACTCTTCCAGTAGGGCAACCATACGGCCAGTACCCGCCTTCAACCTGGGAGACCTGCAAAAAGAGGCTGCCAGGCTCTACGGTTATAGTCCGATGAGAACGCAAAGCATAGCGGAGGACCTCTATCTCGACGCGCTGATAAGCTATCCTAGGACTAACAGCCAGAAGCTCCCGCCAACAATCAACTACGCAGCAATAATATCGAGCCTTACAAAATCCCCCCTCCACGGCCCGCTAGCATCCAGGCTTCTCAGGGAAACAGGCGGAAGCCTAAAACCCGTCCAGGGGAGGAAGGACGATCCCGCCCACCCGGCGATACACCCAACCGGGAACATACCCTCCAAGCCCCTAGACAGGGACCACCAGAGAATCTACGACCTGGTAGTGAGAAGGTTTCTAGCAGCATTCGCGGCCCCCGCAATAGTGTCGCACATGAGGCTTAGACTTAGGGACAATGAGGGGAGACCTTACTATGCGTCTGGAGTCTCAATAGAACGGGAGGGGTGGTACTACTACTATCCGTTCCTTAAACCGGGGGAAGGCGAAATACCCCCCATACCGGCCGGGGAGAGGGCGCGCGTTGTACAGGCCAGGTTCTCGACAAGATGGGTTAGAGCCGCGCCATCCCTATCTCGAACATCCCTCCTCCGCTGGATGGAAGCCCAGAATATTGGGACGGAAGCAACCAGGGCCAGGATAATCGAGATCCTGTTCAAACGGGGCTATCTTAAGGTTCAGGGGAAACAGACTATTGTCACCGATCTCGGCATGAACGTCGTACTTATCCTCGAGGAACTCTTCCCACAGCTAGTTAGGATTGAAACTACGAGAAGGCTCGAGCACGACCTTGAAAAGGTCCGTAGAGGGGTAAAGAGGAGGAGGGAGGTAGTAGACGAGTCGAAACGCATACTAGACTCGCTCTTCGAAGAATACGAGAAGAACCTGGAGCGCGTTGGAACAAGACTCGCAGTAGCACTAGGATTCGCCAACCCAAAGGTTAAATGCGCGTTATGCGGAAGAGAAGCCACAGCCACCTACCAGGGCACACACCTGTGCAGATACCATTATGAGGCGCTCAACAGGCTTATGCAGGTTTTACCGGTAATATCGAGGAAGTTGGAGGTAAGCGAGGAGGAGGCGCTGAGAACTGTTTCCACTCTCAGGGGTTCGGCTGGCCGGTGGGTTGTCGAGACCGCGCATTTCCTTACAGGCAAGATCTAGCCTTGCCCGCCCTCAGGCATCAGTACTTCTCTCCGCCCTTAATCGCGACGGAGAACCCTCCAATATAGGGTACCTTTAATGTTGTATTATGGTACGACACGACCACGCCTACAACTCGGCTATAGGGTATGCCCTCGTAGTTGCACGACGGGAAGCCCGGGTCCGGGTACGGGTTGTTGTCTCCCTTCACGAGATAGCATGTTTGACAGT
>JALSOR010000126.1 GCA_026986415.1 Acidilobaceae archaeon | reverse complement strand
TGGAACTCGTACTGCGCAGCATAGAGTGCTGCTGTTAGAGAGTCTACAGCATACACCCCCCGTTTCCCTGCCAGGTCTCGGAGAGGCTGGGTGCACCATCTCAGCATTGGGGATTCGACTGTTACCGTGAACCCGTAGATCCAGTCGAAATCTGAAAATCTTAGTTCGACAATGCTCCTATATGCTGATGCCAGCTTCTGCGATGCTAGTAGTGGCACGCCGCTTCCGGCAATGCTAACGCTCAAGCTATCTCTTGGTATTGCGCCAACAGCTACTAGCACGCCTGACGGTGGGACACGCTTTGAAAACTTGTAACCCCTCGATATTGAAACAATATTCCTAACGCCAAACACGTACAGTTCGGATACAACCTCTACTATTGCTGGAGGATAGGAGGGTGCCTGCACGACAACAATGTCAACGTCGCCCTGCCTGACCGCCATACTCCTGAACCCGGTGCTACCCTCCCTGCTAGTTGTTATCTTCTCGGCCCCACGCTTTATGGCATCGAAAACCTGCCTGGAATCTACTATTATTGCGTTAGGTATCCCGGATATGCCGTAGAGGCCTGTCACCATTCCAATGCCGAACTGTTCCAATATCATGACACCCCAGGGGGGTCAAACTTAAATTCAACATCCCAGATAATACCATAGACCAGCGGGGTTATAAAGGGGGGTGATATTAAATGAGCCGCGTAGAACTGGCGCGGAGGAGCGACTCTCTCTTCAAAGTATACGGAAAACATGTTTACGGTAACCTGATAGGGTGCCGGAATAAGGAGGCACTCCGTAACCCCGAAATTCTAGAAGCTGTCGTGAGGGAAGCTGCAGAAGAGGCCAACATGACCGTTCTGGACGTTAAGAGCTGGAAGATTGGAGAGGGCTTCAGCCTGGTGGCTATAATACTGGAGAGCCATATAACTGTTCACACCTGGCCCGAATACGATTTCGCAACAGTTGACGTGTACAGCTGCGGTGCTCATACCGACCCCGAGAAGGCGTTCGAGATAATAGTTAACTATCTTGACCCCGAGCGTGTAGAGTCGAACCTTGCAGACCGGAGCCTGGTATAGGACCCCCTACCGGGGGGCACATGAAGCCGGTAGCCGGGAAAGGCAAAACGTATCGATTCATCCCTAGAAGACCATGCTTTATTCTCTTTTTATACCGCCTAGGACGGGATATCCCATTAATCCTCCAACTCTACCCTACACCCTAACCTGGCGGGGTTGATAGTTATGGGTCCTGACGCGGTCCGCGATAGGATATTGGAACCGAGCGTTGTCGAGGAGGCATTCAAATATTCTGTAGGCGTTCTTAAAAGACTAATAAGCATACCTACAGTATCTCCGGAAGGCGCACATTACCGTGAAGCCGCCGAATATCTTGCCAGCGAAGCATCCACTCTCGGATTCAACGTTCAACTAGTAAAAGTGCCCGAGTCCTACCAGAAGGCCAACTGTAAGCATGCCGGGGCAAACCCGAGATATATCGTGTACGCGTGGAAAGGCGACGGGGTTAGAGTCCATTTTAACGGGCATTACGATGTTGTTCCAGGAGGTTCCGGATGGACGGTCACTGACCCGTTCACGCCCAAAATCGTCGATGGAAAACTGTATGGCCGCGGAGCAATAGACATGAAAGGTGGTATCGCCGCAACACTAGGAGCGGTCAAACTCCTACTCCTCTCGGGGGTCAAGCCTGAAGGGGTCAGACTCGAGCTAGCATTCGTCCCGGACGAGGAGATAGGCGGCGAGTGTGGCACGGGCTACCTTGTAAGCCACGTTATAGACAGGATCCCAGAGTATGTCCTCATACCCGAGCCAAGCGGCCTGACAAGTCCCTGGCACGGGCATAAGGGCGCGCTCTGGGCCCATGTTACTGTTAAAGGCAAAAACGCGCACGCAAGCACTCCCTGGAGGGGCGTGAACGCGTTCCTCCTCGCCTCGCGCCTAGCCCTCGAGCTCCACGGACGATACACGACCCTACTATCCCAGCGTCGTACAAAGTATAGGATACTGCCTCCCGAGGCCGGATCCCCCACCGTATCTATAGGGGGGATCGCGCACGTTCCAGGAGGCGGTAAGACCAACCAGGTGCCCGGCGAGTTCACGTTCAGCATTGACAGGAGGCTTATCCCGGAGGAGACGGTAGCACAGGCCAAAACTGAGATCGAAGGCCTCCTCCGTTGGCTGTCCATAGAGAACGGGGAGATAAAGTATACCGTGTCTTACGAGACAGAAATGGAACCGGCAATTAACGAGCCAGGCCCTCTCTACGAGGCGCTCCGCGCCGCCGCTCGCACTGTAGGTGTTGAGGTCGAGGAACCCGTGGTCTGTCCTGGCGGGCTGGACATGTGGTACTACACTACTAGGGGCTCGAAAGCGTTATCCTACGGGCCTTCCGGCGAGACGGCCCACGAACCGGACGAACACATAGATCTTGAAGAGTTCAGAAAACTCATACAAATATACGCCCTAACAATTATAGATCTCGCATCGAGAGTGTCAGCCTAACCCTATTCCTAGACGTAACAGTTTCACTATAACTATAGCTATAACACCCATAGCGAGAACTCTTAGTACCGACACTATTATGCTCTCCCTACTGACACGCCCTAGAAAATAGCCTAGAAAGCCCATCAGCGCTAATCCTATAAGCATACTGCTATAATATGCGGCCCTAACACTCAACCCTCCCGACGCGGCTATAATGTATGGGACCGCTATTAGTAGCGGGAACAGCACTATTCCCATACCACTCCACAGGGCCACATATACCGGTATGAGCCTTGCCGCCTTCCAGTAAATACTATCTTTCAGGCTCGACGCGACCCTCCTCTCAAGTTCCTTATACTCTTTCATCCTCTCAGCTCTCTCGGAAACATAAACCCCTATCATCCCGCTCACAATACCCATGGCAACGGTACCACCAATAATGCTAGACGCGATAAGAAGCGGGTCCGCCTTGTCAGAGAAGCCCCCAACATCTATCCCCATAGCCGCCACTATACCGTCGAGCGAGTTCGTGACGAACATACGCCTAGCAATACTTCTAACATCGGGATATGCTCTGGTGATCTTCCGGATATCGGAGAATAACCCCATCCCCCTAGCATCCCTCCCACTGGCAGTCCCATTAGTGTCCATATAGTAGAGTAATTAAGGTAAACCTATAACCGGGTAGCTAAGAAGATTGGAACAATATACCTTGTTAAATTATTTGAAAGGGGAAAAACATAGCTCTCCAATCATTCATTTTGCTTATGTTGACTACTGCTTCGGCCTGCCTTTTACAGGCCTAGCCGCTCTGACCTGGACCGGCCTGCTATTCCTGAGAGGCCTAGGCCTCCGAGTGTAGACTTGTCTTCCGGGGATTATCGGCTTCTTACCATTTATTAGTGAGAATACTAGTATCTTACCATCTATAGGCCTTAAAACTAGCCTCTCGTCTATTATTTTCGTCCCGCAAACAGGACACTTATAGTACCTTGTTATCCTTATCTCGCCGCTACTACTCTTCTCCTTTTCTATCTGGTATATCATTTCGACACCGCACTTTGGACATAAGACCTGTCTGTCCATGCCTCTCGCACCTCGCTACTTACAGTTTCAATATCCTACTGCGACTCCGACACTCCCTATCCCTACCGGATCTTAACGTCCTCATGCCCGAGCTATGCTATGCCAGGCTTAGACTACTGGTCTGAGCCACATGCCTGTGGTGGAGCGCCGACTGTTGAATACTAGTGCTCTATCTTAACCGGCAGATACTGTGCACACCATTTACTATTGGGTCTCCTGTGGGATACGACCACCCGTATTACTCTAGTGTTGCGATGCGGAGTTTATTAAGAGTTTACTAGTTTACGCCTAACAGAAGTCAAATAGGTTTCATTGGCATTATAGGAACATGTTTCCCGTCTCAATCGGTGTTCCGGTGTTCACCATCCGTCGAGCCCTAGTATTGGTTTTTAGTCTCTTAGATGCTAATGTTACTCGTATATGGTGAACTATGGTTGAAAGTATGGGAAGTGGCTAGGGAACCACAGGCTAAGGTGCTGCCTAGGACGCCTCTAACGACTGCTAGGGCCCTGTTTAGGCGCACAGAAGAAAGAATAATACCTATAATAAAAGATGAGAAGACAGGAAAATTATATGGTTTCCTGACGAGGATTGAAGCGATCATACCCACAAGTACCAAGTCTAACTTAAGGGTCGCCGATGTCGCTAGGGAGCACCCCCAGCTTAAGATAGACGATGATATCGACAAGGCGGTAAAGCTAATGGAGGAGTTCAAGACGGATGCTGCTCCAGTAGTTGACGATGACGGCAGGCTTGTCGGTGTTATCACATATAGAGACATTATTAAGAGCTTCCTCTCCAGGGGGCTAAGACCTCTAGCTGAGACTGTTGGCGAGGCAATGACAGTGAAGAATCTTGACCAGTACATCATAACGCCTGACGAGCGTATAAATCGGGTGTGGAGCAAGTTCGTCTTCAAGGGTATTCCGGGGCTTGTGGTTGTTAGAAGCAAGGAAGAGCCTGTCCCTATAGGTGTGATAACACCGTTCGACCTGATACGTAAGGGTAGATGGAGATTCCATAGAGAGATAGAGGCGGGCAAGATAACGACTCCGGCGAAAGTGAAGAGGATAATGACTCGTGGCGCTGTCGTGGCGACGCCGGACACGCCCATAGAGCAGGCTGCCAAGGTTATGGCTGAAAACGATTTCAGTATACTGCCTGTTGTCGATGAGAACGGCCGCGTCATCGGCATACTAACGCAGGCCGACGTGGTAAGAGTGTACATGAAGGGTGCTAAGCCCGGCCGTGTCGCTGTCAAGCCGCTCCCCATGCCGAAGCCTGTCGAGGCAGAGGAAAGGGCTACCTATCGCAGCGAACAGCAGCTCATCACAGAGGTTGTTCCCAGGGAAAGAGAGGTTCCATACGCCCCGATGGGTGTTACAGCACGCGAAGCTATGAGAGAAGAACTCCCAGCAATAACTATTAACGACACGGTGGAACACGCTAGAAGGGAGATGCTCAGGAGGAAGACCGACTACCTCCTCGTGCTCGACGAGGCCGGCAGGATCGTCGGTGTGGTCTCGAAATGGAACATGCTCAAAGCAATAGCGCTTAAAGGCCCGATATGGAGGAGGAGAGTATACGATAAGTTCTTCATCGACTATGTAATGTCTAAGGTTGTCCCCCGCGTTAAAGAGGACGAGCCGTTAGAGAATGTCGCGCTCAAAATGCTATCCAACAACGCTGAAGTCGTCATAGTCGAGGATAAGAATGGTAACACTATAGGCTTCATAACAAAGGACGACCTCATAGACGCTTACGCGAAACACCATGTAGGTAAAGTGTTCGTGAAGGACCTCGTAGTCCCAAGAAAGCTCTCCACCGTGCATCCACACCACAGCCTAGCACACGTCATAAACAAGATGCAAACCCTACACCTCGACGCTGTAACCGTAGCTGAAGGCAACATCGTCCACGGCGTAGTCTCAGCGAACAGGCTACCCTTCGTGGCACTAGAAGACAGTCTAGTCGCCAGGAAGAGCCGCAGACTCATCTGGGTGAGAAGACTCGTAAAGGCAGGGCCGAGAAAGGCCCGCTACGTGAAAGTCATGCCCCTAGTAGCCGCAGACGCCATGGTCCCAGTGAAGAGAACGCTCAAACCCGAAGATAACATACTCGACGCCATACAAGCCTTCAAAGAGGAAGGGGTCGACGGGCTCCCCGTAATAGACGATAACGGGAACCTCATAGGAACAGTCTCTAAGAACTCAATACTAAGAGAAATGGCCAGACACGCCCAGGTTGCGGTAGCAAAGGCCGAGGAGAAGACGGAGGAAAAAGCCGAGGCATAAGAGGATTAACCCTCACCATCCAAACTCTAAACCCGAGGGCGCGATGAGGAAGGTGGAGCGACGCAGATTCCCAGCCATGAAGACCGACTATCCTCCGAGCGCCCACACAAATGGGAAACCCTTATATTTCCCCGCAGAATAACCCACTTAATACGGCGCCCAATACTGGAATCCTCCACGCCACGCGTGGAGGGCCCGTAGCTCAGCCCGGTAGAGCGCCCGGCTCATAACCGGGTGGTCGGGGGTTCAAATCCCCCCGGGCCCACCATCTGGGGGCTTCGCCCCTCAACTCCATGTTCTTGAGTGTCTTCCACTCTTCGATAATGCGTTCTAGTGGGCCGACGTACTTGGTAACCACTTTGCCGTCCCTACGGTATTGCTCGTAGACGTACAGGCGGCCCTTGATCCGCTTAACTACGTAGCCCATGAGAGTCTCCCCGACTTTACCAGTTAACCGTCTAGTCATGGTATGATCACCCTCTACCCTTATAGGGAGTTAGCCCGTAGATAACCTAACTACAAGCCAGATGTTAAAGCCTAGAATAGCAGGAGTATGAGAACACGTATACTAAAAAGAAGATAACATGTATGGTCTGGATCTTACGTAGTTAGCGGTTGACTACGTCTCCGCCTCGCCTGCTTTGGAGTCGGGGCTAGGCTGCCCGCCCTGCACCTGAGCCTGACTCTTAGGGCTGGCGGGGTATGCCTCTGCCTCTAGGACTAGGGCTGAGGCGGCGTCGCTGACCCATATCCCGTATCTTGCCAGGTCTATCTCGCTCCCTAGCTTGGCCTCTCGTAGCAGGATTTTGAAGGCCTCTAGCACGCTTCCCGGATCCCTTAGCCGCTGTTCCAGCGTTTCTATAGCACGCTCCACAGCCACCAGTAGCAGGTGCTCCCGCAGCACGCACACACCCTCAAGCTCCCTTACCACACCTTCCAAGTCTGTCTCCACCAGGCCAAACAGGCCACGCACCACACACCACCTCTTACTTAGCTTAGCTCACTTAGTAATACTAGCTAGCAATGCTTAATAAGCTTTGTGTCTGAAGTAGTGTAATGGGTGAGAAGACGTGGTAAAGCGCGTGCATGTCATTTTTGACAATGATGAGTTTGAGGAGTTGAAGCGGCGGAAGGACAGGCTAGGCCTCTCCTGGACCGAAGTCATACGCAAGGGGCTCGAGTGCCTAGAACGCGAGGCCGCCGAGGGCGACCAAGATGGGGCTTGATAGTAAAGTGCTAGTGCTGGATACTAGTGGTTGGATAGTGCTGTTCGGCAGTGAGCACTCTCCCACGCTGTCGACCTCGGAGCAGGCGGTTCTTGCCGTTGTGCGCCAGTTAGAGAGTACCGGGTACCAGCTAGCTTACACTAGTCCCACACTCTACGAGATACGCCTAAGCCCGAGGCCCGAGGTGAGGCGGTGGCGTCGAGAGATCCTCGCATACCTGCGATCCCGGGGAGTCCAGGTTGGGCCGGGCTACCTGCGCCTCTTAGACATGCTATCCTTCGTGTCAGAGGCGTACCGCCATGACGCAGCCATAGCGCTGGCTGCAGGACAATACCCACTCTTAACGTTGGACTCA
>JALSOR010000125.1 GCA_026986415.1 Acidilobaceae archaeon | reverse complement strand
CAAACCCTGCCTACACTAGTATATTGTGGGTCCTCCTCTTCCAGCATGAGTATTCTATGGAGGCCTAGACCGGACAGTATCTCCGCGATAAACTCTAGCCTCTCCTCGTTGATGCGATGCTTCCTCGCGGCCAACGCATGCACCCACAGACAGCGCCACACGGTTAGTAACGGGTACCGGGGGCACTCTTAGAGAATATGCAGGCAAGATTCCCGGGGGACACGATATACCCGTCGAGAAGAGGGGGACCCCCCAATGTTTCCCTAGTATAGACAATGGGTGGTGGGGCCGCGGGGATTTGAACCCCGGACCACGAGGGCCCAAGCCTCGCATCCTAGCCAGGCTAGACGACGGCCCCTCTCCCCGATGCTCCCTCCGGGGATTCATAGTTTGCCCGTTGGAGTTTAAAGGGATAACCGTTTCACCGCTCCAGACACACATAATTGTGTGTTAGCATACAGCATCTCTCTCCCTGGAGGGCGTGCTCCTTATGGTAGCGAGACTATCCCTGTTCGAGGTTTGGATGCCTCTCCGCGAGGGTTTCGAGACGAGTTTTGGCAGGACAACACTGAGACCCGCCATCCTCGTCAGGATAGAGGATGAGGGTTACGAGGGCTGGGGGGAGGTAGTAGCGGGCGAGGGTCCATGGTATAGCTGTGAGACGTACGCTACAGCATGGCATGTTATAAGGGATTTTCTCGCCAAACGCATCCCCCCAAGCCTGGAGCCCGCCGAGTTCCAGAAGGCTGTCGCGAAGGTTCGAGGGCACAACATGGCCAAGGCGGGCGTGGAAATGGCGTTATGGGATCTCAAGGCGAGAAAGGAGGGGGTCCCGCTTTATGAGATGATAGGCGGTGAGAAGCGCCCTGTCAAGGTCGGGGTTAGTATTGGGATACAGGAAACTGTAGAGGACCTTCTAAAAGTGGTATCCCACTATCTCGATAGGGGGTACGCTAGGATCAAGCTGAAGATCAAGCCGGGCTGGGATGTCGGGATAGTTGAGAGGGTGAGGAGGGAGTACCCAGACATACTGTTACAGGTTGACGCGAACGCGGCGTACACGCTCTCAGACCTCCAGGTCCTCCAGGCTCTAGACAAGTATGATCTCCTGATGATAGAGCAGCCGCTCCACTATGCTGACCTCCTAGACCATGCCAGGCTGTCGCGGAGGCTCAGAACACCGTTATGCCTTGACGAGAGCATTCCAACCCCCCAGCATGCGAGGTGGGCGCTACAGCTGGGCAGCGCGGACATTGTAAACCTTAAGCCGGGCCGGGTGGGCGGTATACTTCCAAGCCTCGAGATCCACAGGTTATGGTATGAGGCGGCGGGCCGGCCCCTGTGGATTGGGGGCATGCTCGAGACAGGTGTCGGTAGGGGGTTCCTAGTGGCGCTTGGAACGCTACCCGGGGTGAAGTATCCGAGCGATATAAGCGCGAGCGACAGGTATTATGAGGAGGACATTGTCGACGAGCCCTGGAGGCTCGAGCCGGGGAGTGTGCTCACTCCTAGGGACAGGCCGGGGATAGGGGTTAATGTTGACATGGATAAGCTCTCAAAATATGTGAGGAGGACGGAGCATATTAGAATATGACATCATATTACAATATATCGTCTAACGACTTAACTGCCTTACTTATCGTTTCCCGGGTGCATACACTACTGGTAGCTTTTAATATCTATGTTTGTGGGCTATTATACCCACACCACAGAGGTGGGATACTCGTGCGCTCCAATAGCAGGAAGGGTGCCGGGAAAGGTGCGATAGCAGCAATAATAATACTACTAATAATAATAGGGGCGGCCGCATGGGCAGTGAGCAGGCACGGAGGCCAGAACAAGACGGTCACAACCGGCTCAGCCACCCAGCAACAGGGAGGAACCACAACCTCCCAGCAAGCCCCTCAGACTAGCAAGATAGTTGTCATAGGGACCACCGATAAGATAACAGAGCTGGACCCGGCCAAAGCCTATGACTTCCTAACATGGGAGGTACTCTCAAACGTTATGAGCGGGCTAGTAACATACGACCCCAACACTGGAAAAATAGTCCCAGACCTGGCAACAAACTGGACCGCCATGGATAACGACACGGTATGGATATTCCATCTCAGGAAGGACGCGAAGTTCGCCGATGGAACACCATGCACAGCCTACGATGTTGTACGCAGCATCAACAGGGTTATGAGGCTCGGCCAGGATCCCAGCTGGCTGGTAACAGATTTCGTCAAGAACGTCACGGCCCTCGACAAGTATACCGTGAAATTCGTCCTGAAAACCCCTGCAAGCTACTTCCTAGCACTTGTAGCCACACCACCCTACTACCCGGTCAGCCCCAAATACCCGAACGATAAAGTAGCCCCCGACGCCACATGGGGCGGCTGCGGGCCCTACATGATAGCAAAGTGGGTCAGGGACCAGGAGCTCGTGCTCAAACCCAACCCCTACTATTACGGGCCGAAGCCGAAGAATAGCGGCGTCATAATCAAGTTCTACAGTAACAGCCAGGCCCTACGCCTAGCACTCGAGAACAAGGAGATAGACGTTGCATGGAGAACACTCAACCCGAACGATATCAAGAGCCTCAAGAACCAGGGATACAATGTTATCGAAGTACCAGGACTATTCATAAGGTACGTAGTGATAAAAACGGACCAGCCCCCCACAAGCAACGTTCTAGTAAGACAGGCCTTAGCGGCGGCTATCAACAGGCCGGAGATAGCGCAGGCAGTCTACCAGGGAACAGTGGAGCCCCTCTACAGCCTAGTACCGAAGGGCATGTGGAGCCATACAGACGTGTTCAAACAGAAATACGGTGACGGCAACATACAGCTGGCTAAACAGCTACTCCAGAAGGCAGGCTACAGTGAGACCCACAAGCTGCAAATAACACTCTGGTACACGCCCACCCACTACGGGGACACGGAGGCGCAGCTGGCAGCAGTAATTAAACAGGAGTGGGAGAGCACTGGCATGATACAGGTCACTATTAAGAGCAGCGAGTGGGCGCAGTTCGTCAACCAGCTCAAACAGGGCCAGTTCCAGACCAGCCTGCTAGGATGGTACCCCGACTATCTAGACCCGGACGACTATCTTACACCGTTCCTAATGTACCCTGCTAATAGCTGGACGGGAACAGGCTACAATAACACGCAGGTGAACCAGCTCCTCAAGAAGGCCCAAATGCTGACAGACATGGACCAGCGCGCCCAGATATACAAGCAGGTCCAGCAGATACTTGCTGAGGATGTGCCGTACATACCGCTAGTTCAGGGCAAGCTGTTCGTCGTTACGAACCCTGACGTGGTGAGCCTGCAGGTAAGCCCGCTCATGTTCCTAATCTATAGCAGTATAGGTGTCAAGTAGCACCCCTAAAATTTTATTTTTATCATAAAATTCTTTATTTCATTATGATTACCTGGTGGAGTAGGGGAGGTAAGATAGGATAATGCCGAGAATAAGCCTAGGCCCGCTAGCACGCTACATAATCATTAGAGCACTAATGATAATACCGACAATACTAATATTGTACACATTAGTATTTATAATATTAAGAATTATTCCGGGAAACCCTGTCGAGGCAGCACTAGGAACAAGATACATACCGCCCGAGATAAAACAGAGAATGATAGAACAGCTCGGGCTAAACAAGCCATTATACGTGCAATACTTCCAATACCTGCTAGGCGTGCTGCATGGAAACTTCGGCACGAGCCTCGTAATAGTTGGGAGGCCGATATCCGCTGACCTTAAAAACAGGTTTCCCGCCACCCTGGAGCTCGCAGTCTGGGGGTTCACATTAAGCGTGATTATAGGGCTCACCACTGGAACCTTTGCAGCACTGAAAAGGGGGTCCAAAACTGATAGTGCGCTCAGGATACTGAGCATAATAGCGTATACCCTGTTCATCCCCTGGTTTGGCATGATGCTACAACTAATATTCGGAGTATACCTCCACTGGCTACCGACAAGTGGGAGGCTCAGTGCCCGTGTCTCATTACACCCTATAACTGGGATCTACACTCTGGACGCCCTCCTAACAGGGAACTGGCCGGCATTTATTGATGCGGTGAAGCACCTCATACTCCCAAGCCTGACGCTTGGAATAGTCTTGAGCGGGGCCTATACGAGGCTTGTGAGGACTAATATGAGCGAGGTGTTGGCCAGCGATTTCATAAGAGCGTATAAGGCTAGAGGGATAAGAGACAGGAAGGTGTTACTCCACGCTCTCCGCAACGCTTTCATACCTGTAGTTACAATGATGGGCCTCCAGTTCGCCATACTGCTTGGGGGTGCTGTTCTCACGGAGACTACTTTCAGCTGGCCTGGTATTGGGAGTTATCTTGTGGAGAAGGTTAGCCTGAGGGATTATACTGCGATACAGGGTACGATCATATTGTTCGCGTTCTTCGTGGGGCTAATAAGTCTAATAGTAGATATAATATATGCGCTTATTGATCCTAGGATACGGTACTAGGGGGTAGGGTTGGAGTGGCGAGAATAGTTGGGAGGCCTATAGGTTTCAGTTTGGCCGGCATGCTGAGGGGGAGGTACCCGGGTAAAAAGATGATGCTAACAGGAATATTCATAATATTATTTATAATTATGATAAGTATACTTGCACCTTACATCTCACCCTACCCCCCAGCACAGCGGAGCGTGCCCATATCACAGCTCGGAACACCACAGCCACCCTCCTGGAAACACCCCATGGGCACGAACAACCTAGGATACGACATGTTCAGCCGCATACTATATGGGGGACGCGTCATACTCTACGTCGTAGCACTCGCAGCAGCCATAAGCCTGGGAATCGGTGTCCCCCTAGGACTAGTATCAGGCTTCTACGCGGGCAAACTGGACAGGATCCTAAGCGTGACAATGGACAGCATATACGCGTTCCCCGGGATAATACTCGCAATAGCAATAGCGAGCGTGCTCGGCCCCAGCCCGAAGAACGCCGCGATAAGCCTGAGCGTAGTCTATATCCCCACATACTATAGGATGGTGCGGGGGAAAACTCTAGAAATAAAAGAGATGCTCTTCATCGAGGCAGCCAAAAGCCTCGGCCTGCCCGACAGGATAACACTCCTACGCCACGTCCTCCCAAACGTGGCACCCATAATACTCGTAGTGTTCGGCCTGGGAAGCACGGACGCGATACTAACAGAAGCCGGGCTGAGCTTCTTCGGCCTAACAGTAACATATCCAAAGCCCGACTGGGGGCTAGACCTCTATATGGGCAAAGACTATTTCCTCAGCGGCGCCTGGTGGCTGGTATTCTTCCCAGGCCTGATGATAACCCTGCTAGCACTCGGCTTCGCCCTGCTAGGCGAGGGTCTAGCTGAGAAGCTGGAAATAAGGACTGAGAGGTGACCAGGCACAATGGCACTACTAGAAATTAGAGGGCTAAACGTTGAATACCCTACACTCTCAGGCATAGTAAGGGCCGTGGTTGACGCGAACCTGGAAGTAGAAGGTGGCGAGTGGGTAAGCATAGTTGGCGAGTCGGGTAGCGGTAAAAGCACTTTAGCGTACAGTATAACCAGGCTCCTCCCACCCCCGGGCAGGATTAGAAGTGGCAGTATCCTTTACAGGGGGGTAGATCTCGTCAAGCTGCCCGAGAGAGAGCTTAGAAAGTATAGGGGCCCAGAGATAGGAATGATATTCCAGGACCCCATGACAAGCCTCGACCCAGTGAGAACAATAGGGGACCAAATAGCAGAGGCACTACTAGAACATGGGATCGCGAAAGACAAGGCGGAAGCATACTCCCTGGCTGGAGACGCGCTAGAAGAGGTCGGGATACCAAGGAATAGGCTCAAGAGCTACCCCCACCAGCTGAGCGGGGGGCAACGGCAGAGGGTCCTCATAGCGGGCGCGGTGGCGCTCAACCCGAGGATCCTCATAGCGGACGAGCCTACCACGGCCCTCGACGTTGTAGTGCAGGCGAAGATAATGGATCTCCTAGAGGAGCTCAAAGAGAAGCATGATATGACGATAATATTCATAACACACGACATCGCCCTAGCGGCCGAGAGGAGCACTAGAATAGTAGTAATGTATGCAGGCCACATAATGGAGGACGCCCCAGCAGAACAGCTAGTGGAGAACCCCCTACACCCGTACACGCAGGGCCTCCTCAACGCGACGCCCGACCTCTGGAGCGATAAACGCATTGAGAGCATACCAGGCTATCCTCCAGACCTGAGAAGGCCGCCTCCAGGATGCCCCTTCCATCCTAGATGCCCCAGGGCCTGGGGCCTCTGCCGGTCTGAGAAGCCCGCGCTTCTAGATCTCAACGGTAGGAGGGTGGCATGCCACTTGTACCGTAGAGAGGGCGCGGGGAGGTGAGCCTGTTGAGAAGGGAAATCGTCGTCGTAGAGGACCTGTACAAGTACTTCAATGTTGTCAAGGCGGGCAAGAGACGAGTACTGAAAGCGGTAGACGGGGTAAGCTTCAAGCTGAGGCGCGGGGAAATCCTGGGGCTAGTCGGCGAGTCGGGTAGCGGCAAAACCACTGTGGGGCGGCTTGTAACTAGACTCTTGAAACCCACCCGTGGAAGAATACTTTTCGACGGAATAGACATTGCAGAGATGCCCGAGAAAAGGCTCAGGCCGCTGAGGAGAAGATTCCAGATGGTATTCCAGGACCCCTACGCCAGCCTCAACCCCAGGATGCCTATCGGCAAGGCCATAGCAGAGCCCCTAGTAGTCCACGGCCTGGCAGGCTGGGAGGAGGCTAAGAGGAGGGCTCTAGAGCTCCTAGAAAAAGTAGGGCTCACCCCGGCGGAAGACTTCTACAACAGGCTCCCCAGCCAGCTGAGCGGGGGGCAACGGCAGAGGGCTGTCATAGCCAGGGCCGTAATACTAGAGCCAGACTTTATAGTGGCGGACGAGCCGGTCTCCATGGTAGACGTGAGCATGAGGGCAAGCATACTCGACCTGCTCGTAAAGCTGAGAAGGGAGCTAGGCACGGCCATGCTCTTTATCACGCACGACCTGGCAGTTGCGAAGATGATAAGCGACAGGATAGCGGTCATGTATGTGGGGAAGATAGTGGAGGAAGCCCCTTCAGACGAGCTTGTCGCTCACCCCATGCACCCATACACTCGGGCCCTCATAACGAGCGTTCCAAGCATAGCGTGGAGGAACAGGAGAAGGTTCCCAATAAAAGGCGATATAGCAGACCCGACCAGCCTGCCCATGGGATGCCGCTACCATCCCAGGTGCCCCCTGGCAAGGGATAAGTGCAGGCGCGAGGAGCCCGCACTGGCAGAGGCACGCCCGGGCCACCTGGTCGCGTGCCACTACCCGGTAGGGGAACCCCTAAAACCCTTACGTTAAACAGTAATGCTAGTAGCGTGTTGGATGAAGACTCCACGGGGCTGAGCCCTCCCTGGGAGGGCTATGAGGAGACCTGTCTCACCCGACAACACGAATACGAACCTAAAATAACTCCTACACGGCTAATGCTAGATG
>JALSOR010000124.1 GCA_026986415.1 Acidilobaceae archaeon | reverse complement strand
TGGTAGAAATGGTCGAGGCTAGCGCCCCAGGAAAAGTGATATTGTTCGGCGAGCACTTCGTCGTTAAAGGTACTAGGAGTCTAGCGTCGGCCATAAGTCTCAGAGTGTCAGTAGCGGTACGGAGGCTCCAGGAAGGCCCTCTCAGGGTATATAGTGACCGGGCTGGGGTGCACGGGGATACTGTCGACCTCGAAACGCTCGCGACGTCTAACGCGACTTTGAAGCCGCTGGCCGCGCTTATTAGGTACCTGCGCGACGAGTACGATATCAAGCCCCTCCCCGCCACTGTTAACGTTAAGAGTAGCATACCGATAGGGGCGGGGCTGGGCAGTAGCGCGGCTTTCGCAGCGGCTTTCGCACTAGCCTACGCAAGGCTCGCAGGCGTGAGGCTCGAACTAGACGATATCTGGAAGGCCTCGTTCGAGAGCGAGAAGGTAGCTCACGGGAGGCCTAGCGGTATTGATAACACTCTCGCCGTTTACGGAGGCAGTATACTCTACAGGCCCGGGTTCCGGGGTTTCAGGCTCGATATAGGCCTGCCTGAGGGATACCAGATTGTTATTGCTAATACTGGTGTTCCGAGGAGCACGCGCGACGTGGTGAGAAGCGTTCTCGACCGTGCGGAGAGGACTTGGGAGGCGTCTAAGTACGTGTATGAGGCTGCCGATAAGATTGTTGGTTTGGCTCTCGACGCGCTGAGGAAGGGGGACGTGGAGCTCCTGGCAGACCTGATGGAGCTTAACCAGGGGCTCCTGTACGGTATGGGGGCTAGCAGTATCCATATTGAGAGGCTCCTGTATGCTGCTAGAAGTGCTGGTGCCCTTGCCGCGAAGCTTACCGGTGCTGGTAGGGGAGGCTGTGTTATAGTGTTGGCCCGCGAGCCCGATGTTGGGAGGATAGTCTCTGTCCTCCGCGGTGAGGGTGCTACCGAGGTTTTCCCTGTGTCGCTGGGCTCTCCGGGTGTTAGGCTGGAAAGGGAAGAGTAAAATATTTAAACTCTAACTCTTAATGGGTCTAGTGGGGATATAAGTCTAACGCCCATAGTATTGGGCGTTAACTCCATAAATATTGTGAGGTGGGGGTATTCTATGGAGAAGCAAGCCAAGTGTCCTCCTAGCAAGATCGTATATGACCCGCAACTGGGTGTTAGAATATGCCTTGAGACGGGTGAAGTAATAGAGGACCAGGTAATAGGAGACGAGGCGGAGTGGAGAGCCTACACGCCAGACGAGAAGACGAGGAGGACGAGAGTCGGGAGCCCGCTCAGCTTCTCAAAGCCTAACATGGGAGTAGACGTCTATATGAGCAGCTACCATGAGGGGAGCAGGAAGATTAGGGGGTTGAGCAGGAAAATAGAGGGCCTAAGACTTCAGAGGAGCTTCCGTATGGGGAGGGCCCTGAGCAGCCTTGAGAAGAATATAAATCAGGCCCTCAGGCTCATAGACGACATATCGGCCAAGCTAGAGCTCCCCTTCCAGATAAAGGAGGAGGCGGCCCGCCTCTACAGGGAGGCCGCGGATAAGGGGCTTACTCGTGGCAGGAGTATTGAGAGCATGGTCGCTGCTACACTTTACGCTGCATGCCGCAAGCACCGGTACCCCTGCACTCTAGACGAGATATCAAGGTTCCTCCGGATAAAGGATATCCCGGCGAAAAGGGAGGTGGCCCGGAACTATAGGCTGCTCGTGAGGAACCTGAACCTTGAGATCCCGGTTATAGAGCCTGAAAGGTTCGTGTACCGTATTGCGAGCGCGCTGAACCTGCCCGACCCGGTAGTTGTTGAGGCCATTAATATTGTGAAGCAGGCTAGGAGCAAGGGGTTGACTGCCGGTAAGGATCCCAGCGGGCTGGCGGCCGCCGCAGTATACCTGGCAGCCCTGAAGCACGGGCTGCGCAAGACCCAGAAGGAGGTAGCTCAGGTCGCTGGTGTCACAGAGGTTACTGTTAGGAACAGGTATAAGGAGATAGACAAGGCCCTCGGCCTTGGGAGGCTTGATGAGGAGTAGGCCGGGGGAAAACATTACTTATAAATTATTCTAGGTGTTTTTATATTATTGTAGGCCGACAATCTTTTCTAGTACCGGGATCGTGTAGTCCAGCCCTAGCCTCTCCAGGGTCGCCCTCGTAGGCACACCCCTGCTATCCCAGCCTCTTATATCGTAGTAGTGGTCCAGCAGGCTGTTGAACTTGTCATAGTCCAGCTTGCTCCCGGCAAGCGGCCCCTTGGTTAGCGGGTACTTGAACCATTTCTCCGGCGGCATGTCGAGCTTCCTGGACCATTCTCCGAGCTCCCTTATCCAGAAGCTTCTTATGAGCGCGTAGATCCTGTCGGCAACATCGTATAGGTCCTGCCAGGTATAGCTTACGCCCGTGGCATACTTCAGCAGTCTCGGGTAATGGTCAAGGTTTAACCCGACCTCGACCCATGGTAGCCTGCAGGCTACGAAGCTCTCGAAAAGCCCTCCTCTTATACGCTGCAACTCTATGACCTTCTCAGCCTTCTCTCTGCCATAGGAGAACCTGTTCGTCGCCACCTCCCAGCTTATAACCCAGGCCTCCTTGTGGTGCGCCCCTATACTGCTCGTGGCGAATGCCAGAGCCATTCCCGGAGCAGCGTGACAGTCATAAGCTGAAACCTCTAAGCCTTTCACCTGTACTGTGAGGTCGCAGCCTCCTCCGGCCTCAGCGCAGGCCTTCCTGGTTCCCTTTGCTAGGAGGCGGCCGAGACCCGTCTTCTTGTAGACTATCTCATCTATAAGCTCTCTTATCCGGGCATAGTCCCCCCACTCGAGCTTCTCCTCCAGTATTCCTTTCTGGCTGGCCTCTATCGCCCAGCCTATAGTGTTGCCAAGGCTTATCGTGTCAACACCGTACTTGTCCGCTATCTTGTTTAGAACTGCCACTTTGGAGAGGTCGTCCAAGCCTATATTGCTGCCCAGCATCGCAACATTCTCATAGTCCAGCTCGCTGGGGTCGCCCTCCGCGTCCTTGACAACGTTACCGCACGGCATGTTGCAGAACGGGCATCCACGCTGGTCTATCTTCATCTCCTCCATCCTATACCCGTCTATCCCCTTGTAGCCGTCGAAGACTCCCTCGCTGAAATTGTATGTTGGCAGGACGCTTGCCTCCTGGGCCCAGTCTACGGTCATCATTGTGCCCTGGCGCATCCAGAACGGGTAGCTTTTAGACGCTTTAATCTCTGCGTACGCCTTCGAGCCTTCTATTCTAAGCGACTTGGGATCGTATACTGGTATCTCGCCGGTGCCCTTGACGACGAGCGCCTTCAGCTTCTTACTGCCCATCACAGCTCCCATGCCTGGCCTTCCACCGCTCCTGCCCTCCTGGCTCATGACGGTCGCATATAATACAGTGTTCTCCCCCGCAGGGCCTATCTCCAGTATGCCAACATTCTTGCCGTACTCGCTCTTCAACCGCTTCTCGGTCTCCCACGTGTCGAGACCCCATAGGTCCTCGGCATCTCTAAACTCGACCTTCCCATCCTCAACATATGCCACAACAGGCTTCTGCGAGGAGCCCGAAACCACTATAGCATCGAGCCCTGCCCTACGGATATGATAGCTAGCCCAGCTCCCTATGTTCCCGTCGCCGTAGCCTCCCGTGAGAGGGCTCTTAGCCGCTACTACGAGCTTACCGCTACTGGGCACTGTGAGTCCTGTGAGCGGGCCGACAGCGAATATTAGGAGGTTGTCGGGCCCTAAGGGGTCTGCGCCTCTAGGGAGATACTCCCAGAGTAGCCGGGCTGCAAGGCCGCGGCCTCCCAGGTATTTCAGCGCCCATTCTTCCGGGTATTCCACCGTCTTGTACTCTTTCCTTGTGAGGTCGATCCATAGAATCTTACCGGACCATCCCTTCATTTTCCGAACCCTCCAATGCGATGTTTACCCTATAATACTATGTATGCTACTATGAGAATTTAAGCGTGGAAATATTGTACTCCACACTATAACCGCCACTACATACACATGCGTAGCGGGGACCCGCCATGGGGGAGTGCGGTATCATAAGGGTCAAGCTTCTAGGCTACCTCTCGCATATCGCGGGGGCCAGGGAGGTCGAGGTTGAAGTGTGCGGCGAGAGGAGGATAAGGGATCTAATCAGTATTCCCGATATCAATATCGAGGAGCTTGTAATACTTGTAAACGGTCGTACAGCCAGGCCGGAGGATAAAGCCCGCCCAGGGGATACTGTAACCGTTATGCCCCATATTAGTGGGGGCTGGCAGGCCCTCTCCTCAAAATAACTAGAATTATGGGGCCTACCTTGCCTACCTTTCTTTAGACAGCCCGTCCCCCAGGTCGATATGCTCCTCGATACCCTGGAATTGCACCCCTATCTTGCTCGCAACGTCGAATGCTATCTTCTTAGCCTCTGCTATAATATCGAGTAGTTTCTGCTTGCTTGTTGCCTGCGCGTATATTCTAATCTTAGGTTCTGTGCCGCTCATCCTGATCAGGATCCAGCTCCTATCCTCGTATTCCACTCTGAGACCGTCAATTGTCAGGATGCCTGTGGCGTTCTTGGTTAGCCTTGTTTTGGCCTCCTCCTCGTAATAGCCGTAGAAGCTTATCTTCTCCTCGTCACTCCGGAGCCTTATGCTTATCCTGGCGCTAGGATAGAATGGGAACCTTCTTATTATGCTTGCGGGCTTCTCGCCCTCCTCCAGGCTTATCCTCGATATGAGCGCTGCCTGGTATATGCCGTCCACCCATGGGCCCCAGTCGGGGTCGATGAGCTTCCAGGGTTCCGCGGCTATAACCGCGCCAGGCGTCTCTTTCAGCTTCTCGTGGAGCTTGCCCAGTCTTGCCCTCACTACCCTGCCCCCCATATTCTCTACGACCTCTTCGACCTCCATTCCAACGTCAACACTCACTATGACCGTGCCCTTCCTCTCCCTCAGCTTCCACCACGCGAATAATGCTATGACAAGGTCCTGCTTCACGAACCCGATCCCCGGTATTGCGACCGCCAGCCTGTCAGCGTCCCCGTCGTGGGCGAACAGTATGTGCGAGCCGAGAACTTCCACGCTCGATATGAAGGGGGCGAGAACGTCGGGCCGGGGCTCCGGGTGCCTCCCAGGGAAGAACCCGTCCATATGACAGTTTAGGCTGACCACTTTAGCAGCGCCTATCTCTCGTAGAACCCTCGGTGTGACCGGGCTCGCAGCACCGTTCGCGCAGTCGACCGCAACGTTCAGGTCTATCCTCCTCTCCCTGGCCGCGAGCATGTTAACAAGCTTTCTAGAGTACTCCTCTACTATCTCGTCCCCCCGGATACTTCTCCCCACCTCGTTCCATGGGGCATGGAGCCTTTTCGGGTCGCTTGTCGAGAGCGTCTCTTCCAGGTCTTTCTCCATGGAGGTGGTATACTCCATACCGTTGTGGTCGAAAACTTTAATCCCATTATCCGGGGGAGGATTATGGCTTGCGGTAACCATAATACCCGACCTGCTCTGAGTGTATGGCACGCTGAAGGCGAGGACTGGCGTGGGCGCAGGACCCAGGAATATGGAGTCGAGACCTCCAGCCATTATGCCTGCGGCAACCATCTGTGCGAGCAGGGGGCTCGTCGTTCTCACATCATGACCGATAGTAGCGCTCCCCTTACCACCAACATATGATGCGACGGCAAGACCGATCCTGAACGCCAGGTCGGGGGTTATCTTTTCCAGGTATCTACCTCTTATCCCCGCGGTCCCGAAGAGCCTGTTCCCGGGAGCCATACCGCCTCACGCCTCCCCTGAGTGTTCAGCGTTTGCTTGTTGAAACTATCCCCTCAGGCTTGCCTACGTAGACTGCGGCCAGATACCGGCCCCTGTACTTGACTATTTTAATGTATACTAGGGTGTTGGGATTTGAGAGGTTGACAGGATTCTCTATGCCTTCAGCTATAACTTTGATAGCGTCGAGCTTGTGCATCATCCTCCCTTCACTATCATACAAGTGCCCGTCGAGTTTTATCGCGAACGAGCCTTCGCGGCCCTCCATAAGCCTGTGTACGGTATCCCTAACCTCCTCGACGCTCGGATATACCGTCTCGATAACAGGAATAATCCTCAATATTGGGGTCTCAGCTGGGAGGCTCCTCCTGAGGCGTTCAGCCGCGGCAATAGGGTCTGGCACTTTCAGGAGCAGGATGTTAGGCCTGCTATCTATAACCTCGTAGTCGTCTAGGAGCCAGTGTATCTGCTTGAGGGCTTGCCTCTTCTCGTCGTACCCTGGAAGGTGTGTAACTATCAGGTTGAACGGTGCCAGGAGTCTCCTATTCTTCTCCAAACAGGTTGCACCCTTATTGAAGGGGGTGGCGCTCGTAGGCCTTAAATAAGGCGTGGTAGGCGGGCTATACAAGAATATAGCGTGGCGTTCCACCGTATGGGGGAATATTCTCTCCTTATATATTTAGTCGTTCACCCCCACAGTTTCCAACATGGTGAAGGTTTTGACAACCAAAGTATACGCCGCGAGCCCGGAGGAGATCAAGTCTGGCATGGCTACCGACATATACTTTGTTAGGACGAAAAGGATACTAGAGGAGGCGGGCCTAGCAGACCTTAAGGTTAGGATGGAGGCTCACGCGTATTCTCTACCGAAGGGCTACGAGTGGGCGGTTCTAGCCGGCGTCGAGGAAGCCCTGCACATACTGGAGGGCGTACCTGTCGACGTTTACAGTGTGCCCGAGGGGACAATTTTCGGCAAGAAAGAGCCAATATTCGTCATTGAGGGCAGATATGCCGACTTCGCAGTATACGAGACCGCGCTGCTAGGAGTTCTCCGCTTTGCCTCGTCAATAGCGACAAGAACCGCCAGGATGAAGAAGCTAGCGGGAGATAAGACCATACTATATTTCGGCCTTAGAGCGCTCCACCCCGCGGTGTACCCCGCGGCCGACAGGGCCGCCTATATAGGCGGGGCCGATGGTGTTAGCGGTGTTCTCAGCGAGAAATACCTAGGAGTTAAACCTAAAGGCACAATGCCCCACGCGCTAATAATATCTTTCGGAGACCCGCGGAAGGCCTGGGCATGGTTCGCCAGACTATACAAGGATGAGACCCCCGTTATTGCTCTCGTAGACACGTTCTACGACGAGAGGGTTGAGAGTCTAATGGCGGCCGAGCTTCTAGGCAAGGACCTCTACGGCGTCCGCCTCGACACGCCCAGCAGTAGGAGGGGGAAGATGCGCGAGATAGTGGAGGAGGTTAGATGGGCGCTTAGCATGAAGGGGTACGGTCATGTTAAGATAATTGTTAGCGGCGGGATAGGCGAGAGGCAGATAGTGGAGCTTAGAGACGTGGTAGACGGTTTCGGGGTAGGTACTAGTATAAGCTCCGCTCCCAACATCGACATAAGCATGGACATAGTAGCCGTAGACCGTGGAGACGGGTGGGAGCCGATATCTAAGAGGGGGAAGCTCCCGGGAGCGAAGACCCTCTACCGGTGCCCGCCCCTGGAGAACAGGATCGTACTTGAAGGCGAGGACCCTGGAACCTGTGAGGACGGGTCGAAGCCCGAGAAACTCCTAGTAAAATATATTGAGAACGGCCGGCTCGTACGGGAGCTCCCAAGCCTGGAGGAGATCAGGTCCTATGTGCTCGCACAGCTGGAGCATGCCAGCATAAACGAAATAGTATAATCCTGGTTTATCCCTTAAACGAGATGACAATATTGTTCTCTAGACTGAGAGGTGCCATGGTATGGTTGCAGAGGGGGAAGCTTTCCCCGCAGACGCCTGTTTCACTAGTATTAGCGGCGAGAATATCTGTCCCGGCAACGAGAAGGGTGTTGTTATCGTCTACTTCTATCCTCGCGCTATGACCCCGGGCTGTACCAGGGAGGCTTTAAGGTTTAACGAGCTCTACGACGAGTTCGAGAAGTGCGGGGCCAAAGTGTACGGCGTGTCTACTGATAGTCCGGAGAGGAATAAGAAGTTCGCAGAGAAGTACGGCTTGAGGTTCCCACTGCTAAGTGATCCTACAGGCGAGGTGATAGCGCGCCTAGGCGTCCTGAAGAAGGGTACCAAGCGTCCTAGTGCTCAGAGGGTAACATTTATATTAAAAGATGGTGTTATTGTTAGGGTCCTGAAAAATATACGGCCCGCCGAGAAACATGCGGATAAGTCCTTAGAGGTTGTGAAAGAGCTGGTCTCATGCTAGCATTTCTAATACTTTTTTCACCGCGTCCCTAACCTTGTAGCCGGTCAACGGGACAACTTTTATTCCGAGGTATTGGAGTGCAGCGTAAGCGTTTGGACCGGGAGTGGGGCCTGCATAGACCTGAACCTTCTCATCGCCTAATGCTTGAGCAGCCTTAACTCCTGCACCGCTACCTGCCGTATAGCCGGGGTTCTCTATGACTTTAACGTTCAGTATCTCGCCCGTCTTCTCATCCACATCAACGATAGTGAACGTGGGCGCCCTCCCTAGCCTACTGTATATTTCGTCGTCGAGCCCGCCGCTGCCTGTTGCAAACGCTATCCTGACAACCATTATCATGCACACCTCCAACACACTTGCACATGTCCACACTGTAGTTGTTATCCCCACACTATTTTATAATTGGGATATAGGGGGCTGGCTTCTTAGGCTTATACTTCGACCACCACTTCTTCCAGTCTGGGAATACCTCGGTTGCGATATATTCTGCCGCCTCGATCATCGCCTTGCTCGCCGGACTGTTAGGATACGCTTCTACGAGGGGTTTCAGCTGTGAGAGGGCTTTGGGGACGTTATCATCGTATGGAACCTCTGCTATGATGGGGATGTTGTTCTCTCTCGCATACTTTTCTATTTCAGATACGAATTCCTCATTGATATCATACTTGTTTATGACGAGCATCGGGGCTATCATGAAATGCCTGGTGAGCGTGTGTATCCTTTTCAGGTCGCTCAGGCTCGCAGGGGTAGGCTCCGCGACCAGCACGCCTATTTTCGCCCCGGTAAGGCTCGAGATGACCTGGCATCCTATTCCTGCCGCGGCATCTATGAGTACTATCCCGTCCCCTCCCAGTATCTCCTTGGCCTTGTTCTTCACTTCCGTCACGAGTTTCCCACTGTTAGGCCTGCCCGGTGTTATCTCTCCCGAGACTAGGGGGAACCCATACCTTGTCCGGCGTGCCACCCTTATCTCGCCGGCCTTAATCTTGAACCTGTATCTTATGGCCTTCTCAGGGCATGCGAGGCTACAGGTTAGGCATCCCTCGCATATGTAGGGGTTTATACGGTGCTTGCCATTGACAACTTCTACCGCCCCGTAGACGCACACCTCTGCGCACACGCCGCACTGGGTGCACTTATCCTCCCTAATATAGGCTATACGCCCCTCAAGGTAGTCCTCGACCGTGTCCCACGTGTTTACACCCAACGCTAGGTGCAGGTTGGGCGCTTCAGCGTCTGTATCGGCCGCCACCATCCTATAGCCATGCTTTGCAAGCACAAGCGCTATAGTGCTTGTAAGCGTAGACTTGCCAACGCCCCCCTTACCGCTCGCGACGACCAGCTCCACCTGTCCTTGCACGGTAGTCACGCCCCGACCACCCCCGCTACTCCAAGCTTCCCCTCGAGCTCGACCGCGAGGTCTCTTGCAAGCTCCTCTAGAGCCTTCGAGGCAGGATCGTCTGGGGCGTACTCTACTATTGGCATGCCGCGGCTGTATGCTCGTGGGACAATAGGGCTGTACGGTATCCTGTATATCCTCTCGACTCCGTACTGTTTCGCGAGTTCCACGTGCTCCTCTTCCGGCCCTATGCCGTGCCTGTTAATAACAACCCAGCTCCTATACCCCATACCGCTAACTATTTTGAGTATGCTCTCCAGGTCGTGTAGGCCTAGCGGTGTCGGCTCTGTGACCGCGATGACGAGGTCGCTATACTGTATTGCTGCGCTTATACCGTTACCGGTGCCTGCGCCCGTATCCACTAGTAGCAGGCCTCTCGACATGTTCATCGCATGCCTCTTTGTTGCCACGATGGCAGGGGGAGTATGCTCTTCTCCCTCTCTTATAGTGCCGGATACTAGCATGAAGCTCTTCCCGTTCCTTTCCACCCTGTACGTTCTAATATAGCCCAGGACCCGTTTTCCGTCCCTGGCTATTGCTTTCTCGGGGCACACATAGTAGCATGCCATGCATCCGCTGCACAGCCTGGGGAATACGAAGGGTGGCCGTCCCTGAGCCATTATTATAGCCCCGGTGTCGCATGCTTTAACGCAGGCCCCGCAGCTCGTGCACTTCTTGTAGTCTATTTTGGGGAAGAATATTTCTATTTCTATAACGTTTAACGGGTCCCCTACTCCTAATAGTATGTGATCGTTTGGGGCCTCAACGTCTAGATCGGCCAGTACTAGACCATTGCTTATCCTCTCAGAGAGTAGTACCGCCAGGTTCGTCGCCACGAAGCTCTTACCTGTGCCTCCCTTGCCGCCCGTTACGCTCACTATTGCCTTAGGCCCGCTGGGCATGCTATGCATCCCTCTTCACTCTATTAGTTTTTTGAATAATTTATTATTAATCACTATATTGTTAAGTTGGAAATCGTCCACCCCTTCCGTCTCAGCGAGAACCTCATCTATGAGGCTCCTAACATCCTCGGGGATCTCTGGCGGCTCGCAGAGATATTCGAGGCACCCCTTCCTACCCGTGGAGGGGTCGCCCTCTCTCTTATGGAAGCATTGGTCCTTCTCTACAATATCCTCCTTAAACCCTACAATATAGAACGCTCCTGGGCCGGCCTCGTAGCGGAGATCTGTTAGGCGCCTCCCCATCTTTTCTAGAGCCCTGAGCTCGGCTAGCGCTAAAATCCTGCTGAGACGGAAGGGGTGGATACAGCCTGCCCTACTTAGTATGTATGCGACCACACTTCGGGCATCGGTCAAAGCCTATCACCAGCGTTATGCCGCCCGGAATTACAATTTGGTCTCCGGCGGGCTTATATCGTGGATGTTAATACCTTCATCTTACACCATGAATAATTACTGTGGGTAGAAGCGCTCTGCAGCCCGCGGACCCCTGTATTTGAGGCCTGGTGTCTCGGCCTTGAAAGTCTCGGGTAGCGCGGATCTCCCCCTGCACTCCGGGCATGTGCCTGCGTGGATGCTCGCTGTGATGAAGAGGCTCGCACACGCCATAGTGAAATATATGGTTGATGCTAGGGGGCCCGAAGCGGTTCTAGGCATGCTCGCTGATCCTTTATGGTTCCAGGCCTTCAATAACGTGATAGGCATGGACTGGGACAGTAGCGGTAGTACCACTATTGTGCTCGCCGTCCTGAAAGACGTTAGCTGGAAAGAGGATCTGGGCTTCCTAGTCCTGGGAGGCAAAGGAAGACACATGCTCGAAGTCCCGCGGGAGGCAGTGGATGCGGCTATAAGATTGGACCTAGACCCTGAGACTGTTAGGGTTTTCAGTAAGGTTGCTGCTCGTATCGATAGCGTGTTCCTCCAGGACGGCTACCAGCTCTATATACACGGCGTCGCCGTCTCCCGTGGGGGACACGCGGTCGTAGTCCAGCAGGGTATGAACGCTGAGAGCGGGTATGCGAGGAGATATCATGTTGTCGAGGAGAGCCTGGATAATCCTCACAGCGGGGTCGCCGGTATCCCTGGAAACTCGATACTTAACTCTCTAGGCGAGGATAACAGGCATGCGCGAGATGTTTACGCGGAGATAGCGGTGGAAGGGCCGCGGAGGTTCGAGAGACTCCTCCGCGAGGCTAACCGCAGGGTAGAACAGTGCATGCACGCTGGTAGACCTGGGCTTTATAAGTTCTTTAATGTGCAGGATATTCGTTTGGATAGTGATTGCGAGGTACGCCCATATTATGAGCCGGTACCGCCCTCACGCTCCCTGCTCGAGAACGTGTCGAGACTCGGGTCCGCCCTGTCGGTTGGCGTGCCTCTAAGAGTTGCTCCGGGCTTGGGGCCTAAGACTCTGAGGGCTCTCGCCCTTATAGCGGATATAATCTATGGTGTTCCGACAAGGTATGATTCTCCTGTAACCCATCCTCTGAACCCCTACGTTTATGCTCATGCTGTTGGGGGGAAGGATGGTGTCCCCTACCCGTTCGACCCGGGGACTGCGAGGGAGGCTGTCGAGTTTCTATTGGAGGCGCTGGATAAGTCCCGTCTGGATGCCATGGAGAGGAGGAGGGCGCTGGAGAGGCTTAGGAGGAGGATGAGGCTTCTCTTCGGTGATAATAATATTTAAAATTATTAATATATAGATTTACGATAGATAATAGTTATTGACGAGCACCGCTACCCTGCCAGTAAAAAATGGTGCCCGGCCATGCCCGTGATCTTACACGTAACAGATATACACTGCGCAACCCGGAACCTGGCAAGAGTGCTCCGCTCCGAGAGCTACGATATCGTAGCGGCAACCGGCGACTATGAGTGCCTGGATACGGTCGATACCCTCCTAAAAGAATCTAAAGGGAGACTTGTCGCGGTCACAGGGAACATTGATAACGCATCTATAGCCGGCCGTCTGCGCGAGTCGGGCGTACTCCTAGACGGGCGTCTCGCCAACATTAACGGCTACACTTTTGCCGGCCTGGGAGGGTTAGATCTTGCGAGCAGTATTCAGAGCCTTAACGGCAGACTAGAAGATAACGTTAAAGTTGATTTCCTACTATCACACCACCCGCCGAAAGGCATTCTAGACAGAGTATTCTTCGGCCTCCACGCGGGGAGCAGGGATGTTGCGCGCATTGTTGAAAGGCTTAAGCCCAAAGCACACCTGTTCGGGCATATACATGAGGCTAGGGGTTCAATAGTGGTTGGCGGGACCCTCTATGTTAACGCTGGCCCTCTAAAACGAGGCTACTATAGCGTGGTGTCCTGTGGGGATAATGGCTGTGGGGCGGAGATGAAACGGCTGGGACAGTCTTAGCCTCCTCTTGGAAAACTGTTCCCATGAAATCTCTAGACTGGTACTGCTTATATTGAGGGTTGCCCATTCAAATTATGATGGAAGCTGTTGGAGGTGTAGTACTGTGCCGGTAGAGGAGGCTCTGAAAGCTATCGCCGAGTCCTCTGGCAGGAAAGGGCTCAAGGTCGAACTTAAAGGGTCTAGCGTTATCATAGACCATCCAGAGTACCCGTTAGAGATAGTCGTGTCTCAGGAGGCGCCTGGAGAGTTTGTTGTCGAGCTCCGCGTCAAAGAGGGGCTTGAGGAAACTATAGAAGAGATGCTTGACGACGAGATCGACCCTAGGGCGGAGCTAGAGGACGCTCTAGACCAGCTACTATCGGTAGTCGACTACGCGGTGAGGAAGCTCGAAACAATGGGATACCATGTGAACAAGAAGACGAGGGAGGCAATACTGGACGTTTACGATGCTATAGAATCATTCCTGGAAGAAGAATAGGGTTTCAATAGCGCTGACGCCTCGTGCAAAGCCGACTGGAGCCCCCCGATACCGCTGAAAACCCTCTTTACCGGTAGTCTCAGGGCTTCCCTCAGCTCTTTTCTCAGGAACCTATAGTCTAGTAGGAAGTAGGCGGCCCTGTCGTCGGGGCTTCTTGTAGCCCTTCCAAGCGCTTGGAGGACCCTGACTATGGCGTGGAACGTGTAGACATAGTATTTAGCCCTCTCCCTGCCGATACGGGAGGCGAGTACCTCCTCGAAAGTGTTTGTATAGGCGTCGGGCTGCGGGTAGGGCACTCCTACTATTATCACCGTGTGGAGGATGTTTCTACCCTTACTATCGACAAACTCTACACCTTCAACTAGCTTGCCCCCTGCGACAGCGTTCACTAGCAGGTCTGGGGTTAAGAGTATCTTCTCCTGGACTGCCTGTAGGCTGGTTCTCCTATCTTCAAGTATGCTTGGAACCCCCACTGGTAGCTTCCCGGCTATTCTTCTCATTAGATCATAGCTCGGGTAGACTGCCAGTTTGAGGCCCGGGAGACCCCTGGATATTAGTGTTATATAGGATGCTATCCTCCTGAACATTTCATCTTTTCTCTCCCGATACCTGGTGGTAACGTCCCTCGCTACAGCGGTGTATATGTTCGAGTGGGAGACGAATCTTCCTGCGAGGAGCTCCGTGTCTATGTATGTATGGTTTCTCTCTACGCCGAGCAGTTCTCTAACAAAGTCTCCGCGTGGGAGAGTGCCGCTGGCTAGCACCACTGCTTTTGCACGCTCTATAACATGTTTAACAACACTGCTGGGATCCATTGGCGTCGCAACATATACTCTATCATCGTCCTGAGGCTCTACGAACAGGAACGTTCCCTCTTCTAGGAGGATCTCGAGCCACGCCTCTACCCGCGATATCGAGGTTCTAACCCTCCCCAGACCCTGGTTGGAGAGGATAGCCTCTTCGAGCTTCTTCTCTCTAATCTCCTCCGCGGCATCCTCTATAAGGCTGACATCGTCGAAAGCCCATTCGAGAATCCTCTTGTCAAGCCGGACCGGGCCGTAAAGCCTGCTGGGGGTGTTCTTCGCGAGAGTATCTTTTAGTTTTACGAGTATTTCCTTTACAGTCTCAGCCTCTCGCGCGTACTTTTCGACTTCCACTATAGACTCGTCTATCTGTCTTATTGTCAGCCTCTGCTCGAGCATCTGGTGAGCGGTTATGAGCGTGTGAGCCTCGTCTATAACAATTACTAGATCCTCGTAACTGTACGGGTCTAGGGCGGTAGCGAAAATATCGCTCCTCAACCCGTAAGGGTATGTTGCAACTATAAACTGCGAGGATCCTACAAGCTTCTTCAACGCGAAGAACGGGCATACTCTTAGCTTGTTCGCCAGCACCGATACTATTCTCCGGGGGGATAAACCTCTAGATCCCCTAACCACCCCGCTTATCTCGTCCATGTCGATGCTTTCGAGGTTAGAGTAGTACTCGCAGACCCCTTTAAGCCTGGCAAGCCTGCACGACTCCCAGAAATCCTCGACACTCTGCTCCTCGCCTGTGCCTGCGAAGAGGGGGCACATCCTCTTAGCACTATAGAGGAACACGTAGTTCGAATCGAATCTTTGGAGCTCTCTAACGACCGGGTCGATCTCGTTCACAGTCCTAACAAGATACAGTATCTTGTCGGCCCCAGCTTTTAGGAGCGCATATATTATTGTCGAAGTCTTCCCGAACCCGGTAGGCGCTCTCAGTACTGCTATCCCGCCTTCCCTCACGGTTTCTGCTATCTGCTCTGCAGCCTCCTTCTGGCCCGGCCTGAAACTCTCATAGGGGAATGAGACGTTTGCTTCTCCCGCCTGCCAGCTGGTGCTATCCTCCTGAACCATTAATGTAGACCTCCACGAATGCGATATTAGCGGTGCAAGCTTGGAGCCTCAGACAGCCGCCACGTTCTCATAGCACCCCCGAGATTGGGGGCGCTCTAGGGTCTGGGTGCTCCTCATCGGCCCGAGTATGGTGTGCCCCTACTATTCTCCTATGAAGGTTAGATGCACACTCCTATTTCTGGGACCGTCCATTTCAATGAAAATTATCCTCTGCCAGGTTCCAAGCACTAGCCTCCCATCCATTACCGGTATAACTGCTGAATGGCCGACAAGAATGTTTGAAAGGTGAGCGTGCGCATTATTATCGATCCTGTTATGTTTCCATCTGGTAGAGCCGGGCATTGTGAGCTGTTTTAGGAGGTCTACGATATCGTTTAGGAGCCCCGGTTCAGCCTCGTTGACCGCGATAGTCGCAGTAGTGTGGGGCACGTAGACCGTGACAATCCCGCTCCTCCCGTTAATACTCTCAAGCCATCCCTGCACCCTCCCCGTTATGTCCAGAGTCTCAAACCTCTCGTTTGTAACAACACGGATCCTCCCATGAGCGACTCTCAAGCCACTACCACCCTCCCACGAGAGAATACGGGGGGCCTATCACGCCCCCCAGATAGTGTTAAAGGGTTAGCGTAAAGGCCAATATACCTGAGCTTGCGCCAAGTTCAACCGAGCATAATAGGGGGTGTTAAGGGTTAGCAATCCCCTATACTATAGTCTTCTCTACTGCAACGGTAGATGGCAGGCTGGCCGACTGTGAGGGGTACAGCCTGCTGAGCTGCGATGAGGACTTCGCCCTTCTACACGAGCATAGGGCCTGGGCAGATGCTGTCATGGTTGGGAGTAACACTGCGGTCAAGGATAATCCCAGGCTTAACGTGAGACGTGCGTGGGGGCGGAGCGGGTATAGGGTCGTCGTGGACTCTCGTCTACGTGTGAGACCCGATAACAGGATGTTCTCTGTGCCAGGTAAGGGTGTTCTAATAACAACCGAGGACCATTCCCCGGAAGAGCTGGAACCCTACGTGAGGGCTGGGATTCGGGTGCTTACTGCTGGTAGGGGGAGGGTGGACTTGAGGCTTGCCCTCGCCAGGCTGTATAGCGAGTTGGGGGTTGAGAGGCTCCTTGTCGAGGGCGGGGGAGCACTCATATATGGGGTATTAGAATCCTGTCTTGCGAGGGAGCTACACGTCACTATTGCGCCTAGCGTTTACGGGTGTGGGACGAGTCTGGCGTGGGGGGATTCGAGCCTCCGGCCCCGACTCGGGCTGGCGCTCCGCTCTGCTAGGAGAATGTGTGGTTCATGGATGCATCTAGAATATATTATAAGTTGCAATAATCCTCTAGTATAAAAATATGTTAAAAATATGTTACACTACCAGAGTATACCCTTATACGCCTCCTTGTATAACGGGTGGTTCTTTATCTTCTTAATATAAAGGCTCCTGTTATACTTCTGGCCGGGCGCGAATATGTTTATACCGACCTCCCTCTGGAATGCCTCGAAATCTGTCTTGTACTGGTTGAGTATGTGGTCCCTGTATATGTCCTCGAGCACGTTGTATGTGCAGAAGGGTATTATTCTCCCATCGGGGCTCAGATAGTGTATGTTGCAGCGTCTCACTCTTGTCACGTCATAGTTGTACTGGTCCATGAAGTGCATCATCCCCAGGAACATGAGGTTGTAGTGGAGCTCCCCGAGTGCATCGTAATTCCTCCTTAACACGATGTTGAGGAGTAGTTTCTCAACGTTTAGCCCGTTGGGCAGATTCTTGCGTTTGATAAACTTCCTGAAGTTTATAACACCCTTCAGTATTAGCATCTTCTTGCTCTTGCCCTCTAACAGGTAGATCCTCTTCTCGTCCAGCCACTCGACGAACGCGTCTACATCGAAGAAGTCCGTGATTGGGACGAACCGTTTCGGCAGGCCGTCCGCATCCCTCTCAACATAAACGTAGGTTCCAACGCCACACATGGGATGGTTGCTCATACAGAACTGGGGCACACCAGTCCATGCCTCAATGAACTTGGCAAATTTAGCCGCTACCGGTATCGGATACCATGCCTCAGGATATATCTGGTTGTCAGTCTGCTCAGCGATCCTGTGTATAGCATCGGGGATCGTTATCCTCATGCGCTCCCTCTCATGCTTTTTGAGCTGGCCGCTTAGGCTCACGGGCTGGAAGTTGACAGCCCTAACTATGTCCATATGCTTCGCGGCGAACCGTATTATCTGCCCGAGCTCGTTATCATTCATGCCCTTTATTACGGTTGGGACTAGGACAACGCTTGTCATGCCTCCCTTGCGGAAGACCTCGAATATGAATGGGACCTCCCAGTGGTTCTTCCAGTTGGCTTTCGGCGTTACACCGTCGAAGCTCATGTAGACTGTGTTAACGCCGGCCTCTCTCAGCTCTCTCGCATATTTATAGGCTTTCTCTGGATCCTCGAAGTATAGCTGGGCGAATTTTATACCGTTAGTGTTGAGCTGTACGTGCCTCACTCCCTCCTCTTTGAGCATTCTCACAATATCGACCAGGTCGTCCCTCATCGTTGGTTCTCCGCCTGTTATCTGTATCGCCATAGTGACGCCCTGCTTCTTCAGCTGTCTTATCTGGAATCTGAGCATCTCCATGCTCGGCTCGTAGATGTAGCCTGCCTTCTCAGCGTAGAAGAAGCAGTAGAAGCATGAGAGGTTGCACCTGTTCGTCACGACAAGGTTGGCGAGCGCAGTGTGGTTCTCGTGCATACTGCATAGACCGCAAGAGTACGGGCATGGGCCTCCTACACCCACATAGGCGTGTACTTTCGGCACGCCCTTACCGGTCTCCTCGTACCTCATCATGCGATGATATAGCTTGACATCGCCATAGTATAGCTCTTCTATCTCGCCATGCTCCGGGCATATCCTCCTAATGTATACTTTACCGTCCCTCTCGAAGACCCTGCCGGGCAGGAGCCTCTGGCAGTAGGGGCATAGCGTTGAGACGTATCTAAGGTGCTTCTCTCCCTCGCGTAGCTCCGGTATGGGCCCACCTATCGGGATTCTTCTGCCTGCGATTTCGACGTAAACCTTACCGTCTTGCTCTACTAGCCTGCTAGGCGGCGGTAGGACACGGTGGCCTTTCTCAGTGATTCTGACTGTTGGAGCCTTTACTGCCATACCGTTCACCCTTTAGAGTATTTAGCGCTGTCAATATTTCTATTGCCCTCACCTCTTTAAAAAGGAGAGTACTGAAATTCACTATATAATCCGTGGGACTGCCCGTGTAGTCTTGGCTGCGTCCTACGAACGTGGAGGGTGCCTGGAAATGGCCGGAGACGCTGTTAGGGAGGAGCTGCTCCTCCTCGCGAAAAAACTGAGAGAGCGGGGCGAGCATGTCGAGAAGCTTGCCGTAGACCCTGTGCCCGAGGTTACAAGGCACGAGCTGGACAGCCTGTTAAAGGAGAATAAGGTCGTCTTCCTATTCTTCACTGCCGACTGGTGCGGCCCGTGCATATCGTTCCTAGAAACGTTCAGGGACGTTGCAGTCGAAATATCAAGGCCTGGAGTCTTCTTCGGCAGGGTGGACGTTGACAGGAGCTACTCCATAGCTGAAAGGTATAACGTTGAGAAGATCCCCTCCATCCTGGTGTTCGTCAACGGGAAGATTGCCGACGTAATAATAGGCTCCATAGGCAAGGAGGCCCTGAAGAAAAGGCTGGAATCTTTCATAAACAAGGCGTTATCCAACGATTCTAACAACCCCTAAATCCTCTATCAATCCTAGGATCTCCCCTAATACTCTTGCCACCCTGACACCGTAAGATGCCGCCACCAGCGTTTGGAGAATGCTCAGACTACTGTTTCTCCACGAGTGGAACAGTATCTCCCCGTAGACAAGGCTGGACGGCGGGCTAGGATCGAGATTCTCGAGGCCCCTATAGAAGTTTAGGGCGGCATCAATATTCCAGGCTTCGGGTAACAGTAAGAGTCTCGGGCCGGCAGGTCTTATTTCACCTTCAAGGTCAGGCTTCCAATCCATGGGCGGGCTAGTGTCGGGGTCCAACCCGTAGGCCCTCGCAGCGTAAAACCTTGCCAAGCGGAGGCCGGTGTTATCATGCTCGATAGCCCTCCTCAATGAGAGGGCCTCCACTATTCTGCCGGCAAGCACTGGGGGAGGGTTCCAGTCCCTGGAGGCTAACAGGTGGAGGGCCGTTGCAGCCTTATGGGCAACCCTTTCCAGCCTTGCCGGGTCAATCTTATCTGCGTCGTCCGCGTCGGTATGATAGTGCGGGTCGGGCCACTGGTTCACCATCACGGCCGGCTTCCCATACGAGTGGAAGACGTCGTGATCGCTACCATACATGTAGGTTCTAACATCCGCGTTCCCATCAATAGCAAGGGTTGATAGCCCGAGCGTTTCAGCCGCTAAGGTCTCAGGAGCGGTTAGTGGCGGGTAGTATATTGCTGGCGCCTCCACCCCTTCCCGCTGCGAGGCGCCCACCATGTCTATGTTTATATTGGAAGTGGCCAGCCTGTTCAGCCAGCCCTCCATGCTTAGTACTGTGCCGGTGTATTCTGGCATGAGCACTAGCCTTATAGTCTGCTCCGGCGTTGGGAGCACGCCTGTATCTATAGCCTCTGCCAGTGAGAGGAACGCCTCGACTCCGGCTGAAACCCCGCTGGCATTATCGTTGGCTCCCGGCTTAGGATGGCAGAGATGAGCTGTAAGGACCGGTCCCGGACCGTTCTTGTCTCCTATCCAGGCCACTACTACCGGGAGCCTCCCCGGCCCTCCAATTTCAGCGTCAACCTTTACAGTGACACTCCTCCCCTCGAGGCTCCGGGCGAGGCCGAGCGGGGCGGTAACAGCGGGTATAGCATATTTGCCGGCTTCCTCCTCGGTGAGGAACAAGCCTATGTAGGGGAAACTCTCGGGGCCCCCGGTATCCCTGGCGAGTATGACCGCTGAAGCCCCATTCTCGGCTGCAAGCCTATATGCCAGCCTATAGTGTTTCGTGGCGACCACTATCTTACCCTTAACATGCGAGTACGAGTCTATATTGAGCGGGTCTTGCAGTATGACCGCCTCGCCCTCCACCCCGCCCTCGCTCGGAGGGGAGTGGGCCGCTGCCAGGGTTGGATGCTCAACGAGGGTGTAGACGTTGGAGCCCGTCTTAAGCGTGGCATCGTAAACGTCCCATCTGACAGGCAGTGGGAGCCACTCGGGCCCCATCTTACCCGTATATGCGAACGAGGTGGTCTCGACAATTTCTGGCGCGTCCTCGAGTATGAGCCTCTCCAGGTCTTCTGCCGCCTCCACTAGGCCCCTGCTACCCTGGATCCTATGGTAGAGTGTGACACGCTTCAGAACGGAGTACGCCCTGCCACGGTATGGCTTCAGTTTTCCAGATGTTTCCACTGCTAGCTCTAAAGCTTCAGGCATGCCCGTCAAAGCGCTTAACCTCCACTAATCCCAAATACAGCTGGGAGAATAAACCCGTGCATGCCGGAGGGTTGTCTGGGGGACGCACGGGCTCCTGAGAGTTTCAAACCGTTAGAGTCGAGCCGGGGAAGGGTGGTAGAACAGTCATGCGTGGTCCCCTCTGCGCGAGAGTATCCCAGGCTCTAGCCCTTGGAGCCTTCTATGAGCCCCTCGTCAACCCGAAACCCGGGGGTACCACGCGGGTTGAGGAGTGGAGGGGGATGAACGTTTACATCTTCCATAGGGCTTCCGCCGCGCTAGGCATAGCGCTCCACTCCGCCTGCAATATTAGAGGGTGCCGTGACGGGAGGCTCTGGACCCCTATAACAGAATACCTCAACAGCCTCGAAAGTCTCGGGCTTACCGGTGTAAACGCGAACTCTGGAACGTTCATGCTGCTCGTGCATCTAGCCCTAGCATGGGACAGCCCCTCCCAGAGGGCGGAGGATCTTGCGGTTGCAGCATCCAGGGAGCTCTCATCTTGTAGTGGCCTGGAGGATGCTAAGGCATACTACTACATGCTCTCCAGGGCGGGGCCAGGCTACCTGGGAAAGTATGAGGGGCCGCTAGGCGACGTGCGGGGCGAGCCTAGGCTCGGGCTGGCTCGTATTGTTAGAAACACTGCCTGGGATCTGGTCCATAGAGAGCTCGCCTACGGGTACCCTCTAAGCCTGCAAGTCTATAGGAGGCTCCTCCGGTGGGGTGTCGAGGAGCAGGCGGTCTCAAAAATAATACTGGAGTTGCTCGGCGATTATGGGGACACGCTTATAGCTAGGAGGCATGGCTGGCGGGCATATTATAAGGCAATGTCCGAGGCTAGGATCGCCCTCAAGATGGGGGCGCGCTCCGGGGACTATGACGGGTGGGTGTTGTGGCTGAGGAAGAACTGGTCCAGGCGGGGCTGGACTCCTGGCGCGGTCCTCGATATTGTTGCTACAGGCCTCGGGCTCTACTTCTACTCGCGGCTAGTCTAGCGGTGATAGTCCTGTCCTGAATATTCTCCTATAGTGCTCGGGGGTGTGCTTGTGTTTGAGTATTCTAGCCCTTAGTATTCCGGGGTATTCTTGTACTCCAAGTATTGTCAGCGGGACTCCCAGCATCGCCTCATGGGACACGAAGTCCTCTAGGTCCTCCCAGCTGTAGAAGGTTAGCTCGAATACTTCGCCTAGCATCTCGCCCATAGAATATTTCCTTATACTCTCAAGCGCTGGCACTAGCAGGGCCCTGCCCAGCCTTAGGGCCTCCTCCTCTATACGCTGCTCATCCCAGGATTCCTCGTATGCTTTGAACATTTGCCTGAGAAGCCTTGGGAATATGAAAGTGTGCCCCTCGTCGAATGGGAACCTCATGCCATCCTCAATATCCTTAACGTTAATGTATGATGTCGTATACTTTAACGGTTCCACCCTATAGTAGGGATCCTTTAATACGACGCCCTCCCTGCCCAGCCTCTCAAGCTTCTCCAGTATCCGTCTCAGCTCTTCATAGTCCTCCCTGTTTATGACCCCGAGGAGGGGGACGCTTCTAAGACCGGCGTCCTCGACGAGAGCCCTCCTCTTCTCGACGTCCAGCGGGTTCAGGCCCCCGGTGAAAACGTCGAACACGAAGTAGTCCCAGTCGGGAGCTTCAGGGTAGTATACCCTGGTGTAGGGGTTCTCGAGCCCTACAACCTCGCCTGCTATAATGGTATCCTCTCCTAGCTCGTCGAAAATCGTGTTGGCTTTTTCCCCGTACTTTCTTTTGAACCTCATCGTGGTGTAGGGGCATATGTATCCTCCCCGTGTGATCGCGTAGAGCTCCCCGTTGAATCTTACAATCCTGGTGTTATGACCGTCCATTTTCTCCTCGACAACTATCTTATCGATAAAGTGTGTCTCTAACGCTTTTTTCAGTAGCAGTATTCTCTTGATGTGCGGGTAGCCTTCTATGAGGCGGTATCCACCCTGCTCGTCTAGTAGTATTGTTGTGCCCTCATAGTGGCCTGCTATGTCCCTTCTTATCACTATGTATCGTATGTTCTTGTAGCGTAGGATTCTCGTGGCCTTGCTTTCGAGCAGCTTCTCGGCTCTTTGCCGTGGAATGTTGAGCGCTTCTGATAGGATTATTGCGAGCTGTTCTTCTACAGTTTTTACAGGCACAATTGTACCCCTGTTAATGCTCATTTCTAGGAGGAGTGTTTAAATGTTTCCCTATAAAATAAAAAATAATATTTAATAGTATTACTTCTTACAGCGCTCGTGGAGAGGCTGATACTTCCTACCAACAGGCCCGACATACTTCTCGCTAGGCCTTATAATCCTGTTATTGAGCACCTGCTCGATGTAATGCGCTGTCCACCCGACGATCCTTCCCATAGCGAATATTGGCGTGAACATCGGTATCGGAATCTTGAGCTGGTAGTATAGGATGGCAGTGTAGAGGTCAATGTTTGCTGGCAGGTTCTTCTCCCTCTTCATAACCTCCTCTGCCTTGTGGAGGACCTTCAGCCAGTAGTCTCCCTCGGGCAGCTGTCTTATGAACTTGGCGGCGACATCAGTCCTGGGGTCATGGACCTTGTAGACCCTATGGCCGAACCCCATAATCTTCTCCTTCCTCTTCAGTTTCTCGACAATGTACTCCTCAATATATTTCTCCAGGGGCTTGCCCGCCTCCTCGGCCTTCTTCTTAGCGTCTAGGAGCATGACTAGCGCCTTCTCGTTGGCCCCGCCGTGGAGGGGACCCTTGAGGGCTCCTATACCTCCTGCTATCGCACTGTACATGTCGCTTAGAGTGCTAGCTATTACTCTCACAGTAAATGTCGAAGCGTTGAATCCGTGGTCCATGTATAGGACTAGGGTTGACTCGAACGCCCTGGCCTCCAGGTCGCTTGGCATCCTGCCGGTGATCATTCTGAGCAGGTCCTTAGCATGGTCGAGGCTCGGGTCAGGCCTTATTATAGTGCCGTTCCTAGACAGGTGCCAGCCAGCAGTGAATATCACGGGGAGCTGGGCTATTAGGCGTAAGGCGTGGTCGAACAGGAAGTCCTCGTCGAACTTCCACTCGTCGGGAGCCATATACTGGCCTAGGAGGGTCACACCATAACTGCCATAGTACATAGGATGCGCTATCCTAGCATGTTTCAGCGCGTCGAAAACCTTCTCTGGCACCTGGCCTCTATAGGTGTCTATCTTCCTCTTTATCTCTTTGAGCTCCTCTTCACAGGGCAGTTCTCCCTTGTGTATCAGCCATGCCGCCTCATAGAAGCTTGCATGCTCGCCTATATCGTCTATCGTGTAGCCCCTATAGATCGTTGCTGTCCCCTTCGGGTCCACACCGCTTATACGTGTAACATCCGGCACGACGCCTGCCAGGCCCTTAGGAGCTATGATAAGCCCGTTCTCAACTTTACATTCGACCTGTTTTGCAGTCTTTGACAATTCTACCACCTAGCCGTTATCTGTATAGAACTATAGAATACTATCTAGACTTAAGAGCTTGCCTAAGACAATGTTTAAACCTGGACAATGTCCCGGGACTATAATATTTAATATGCTGTAGGACCCGAACCCTTCACGCTTAAACGCCTACCGGAAAGCATCGCACTATTTTAGAGTGGGGAAGCAGGGAACCCTCCCGCATGGCCCTCCAGAGGAGGTGGTGAAACCGGGATGAACAGTAAAGGCGAGTGCCAGGTTCTATGCAGGAATATTGGGCTCATAAACAGTATTGGCCGCATACTTCTCGGCGGGGATCCCGCTCATGGATGGCCGCATGTTGAGAGGGTTAGACGGTTAGCATGGGAGATAGTGTCATTGGAGGGGCTTGAGGATAAGATTGACCAGTGTATTCTAGAGGTCTCAATAGCCCTCCACGACGTGGGACGCTCATCCAGTTCGAACACTCATCACGCTGTCGAGAGCGCTAGGATTGCTGTGAAACTGCTGGAAGCGTTAGGGGCACCGTCTTCATGTGTGAAAGCTGTCGAACACGCCATCCTGGCCCACAGCTATTCTCTAGGCGTGAAGGCTGAGACCCTGGAGGCGAGGGTTCTCAGCGATGCTGACAAGCTCGACGCTCTGGGCGCTATTGGTATAGCCAGGGTTTTCCATACAGGCTGCAGGCTGGGGAGGGGTTTTGGTGATAGTGTTAAACACTTCCACGATAAAATACTGCGTCTGCCGGGCACGATGTACCTAGACGCTTCACGGAAGATAGCCGCTGAAAGGCTTAGAATAATTGAGGATTTCCTGCGCGAGTGGAGTCGGGAGCTAGATAGCGGCCCTTAAACCGTGTAGTAGTTAGAAGGTTTCACGGTTATTTTAGAGTTCCCATAACATCTTGTCTATGTTTAGACCAAAACGTTCGACCGCTTCCCTCACTCCTGTATAGTCAAGCACGCTGTAGGCTAGTAGTGCTGGTATCTCCTTGCCTATCCCGCGTGTTTTCAGGTAGAAGACGGTCTCCTCGTCTAGTGAGGAGGCGGCGGCGCTGTGATATGCTTGTTCAACGTCGCCCGTGAATATTTCTAGCATTGGGACCGCGTAGCCCTTAGCCTTGTCGCCGAACGGTATCACGTAAGCCTCAAATCCTGTGCTTGAACCTCTAGCGTTAGGCTCGACACGTGCTACTCCCCTTAGAGCGAGCACGCCCTTATCGCTCGACACGCCCCTGAGCTGGACCGTGCTCCGCGTCTTCTGCCCGCTGTGGATGACGTTCGCTATTATATCTCCGCGGTTCTCCCCGGACGCAACGGCCCCTCCATGCATGGTGTATGCTGCTGTCTCCCCTCTTAGGATCGTATCGATCCTCGTCCTAGTCATATCGCCTGCAATAGTTCCAAGCTTGAGTTGGAGCTCTGCCCCGGTACCGGCGTACGCGGTCATGTACGTGTAGACCGGTGTTTTAGCGTGTTTTTGGAAGAGTATTGTTTCAACCTTAGACCTGTCTCCGGCCTCGAGCGCTATGCACTGTGTTTTGAGTCCGTCTCCGAGTGCTACATCTATTATCGTGACCTGGGCTGTCGACATTGCAGGGGTGGAGAGTTTCAGGCTATACCCGGTGTACCCGTCTCCTCCACGGCTGATTACCAGTACTTTCGACTTGTCGGGGAGCTCCGCTTCGAGCCTCACCTTGGCCCTTCTAGCATGATAGTCTAGCATGTATTCCTTGTTTGTAGCTAGGGCGGGGTTGAAGAGTATGTGGTCTCTAGTAACCCCTATCCTTCCACAGTTGCCAGTGACCAGTGCATGTGTGCCGCGTAGGTCTATTATGCAGGTTGCACTGCCTGTCTCAACTTCTATATTATCAATGTTGACTGCATCATCGATATCTAGCTTGTCCCTGAACTTTCTCCAGTCCGTATAGTAGCGGACTGTTGGGCTGTCCGCTATCTCCTGGAACCTCTTCAGTTCTACCCTCGTGTCCGCCATGCCTGGTCACCCTAGCCCTCCTATCTCTTTGAACTCTAGCTGGACTACTCTGCGGAGCACGTTCACCATCTCGAACGGCAGGTCTTTCAACACCGACTCGAGGTATCCTAGTACTATCATGCTCTTAGCCTCGGCCTCGGTGAACCCTCTGCTTGTAAGGTAGAATAGCTGGCTCTCGCTCAGCCTGCCCGTTGTAGCTTCATGGGTGACGCTGGCGGTGGGCTCCTCTAGCTGGCTGTGCGGGTAGGTGTGGGCTACGCTCTGGTCGTCCAGTATTAGGCTGTCACACTCTACGTGGGCCACGCTCTTATAGGCTCCCTTGTTTATTTTGACGAGGCCCCTGTAGGCGTTGATCCCCCCATTAGCGCTGATGCTCTTGTTAACTATCTTGCTGGCTGTGTGGGGTGCTGCGTGTATCATCTTGCTTCCAGTGTCTTTCAGCACCGGGCCGTTGCTTAGGCTTACAACGTAGCTCTCGCTGCGGGCGTTCTTGCCCCTAAGTATTGTTGTCGGGTAGGTTACTGTCACCTTGGCTCCTATGCTACCCTCGAACCAGTCGATCCTGGCGTTCGACTCGGCGATCCCCCTCTTATTGTTGTAGTTTATTACGTTCCTGCTCCAGTTCTGGAGTGTTGTGAACTTGATAGTACTATTCTTGTGGGCGTAGAGCTCCACCATGCCGTCGTGGAAGCTG
>JALSOR010000123.1 GCA_026986415.1 Acidilobaceae archaeon | reverse complement strand
CATTAAACCACTCTCCAGAGCCTATCGTTGGAAACCGGTAGTACACGGGGGTATAGATGCGGGATGGGCAGAGTGAGGATAGTCGCGAGGAAGAACGGCCCGTACCAGGTGTTCGTTGATGGGAAGCTTAAAGCCGTCCTCTGCAGGTGCGGCCGCTCCAAGAAGAAGCCGTTCTGCGACGGGTCCCATGCCAGGGTTGGGTTCGAGGCGGAGGAGTACGTCCTAGAATTCGACTAGCCTGTGCTGCCATCCGAAATGTTGAGCTGTATATATGCTAGGTCTTCTAACGCCTCTAGAAGGTCTAGCGCGTGGTATACGGATTCCCTACTATAAACGAGGGCTCCGTGACGCTCTAGTATTACTATGTTGCATCCGGATTCTACTACCGCCTCATATACTGCTCTGGCGAGCTCCTCGGTGCCTGGGGTGATGAAGGGCACCCTAGCGGGCTCGCTGCATGACGCCCTTAATGCCGCCTCGCTGAGGAGGTGGAGGTCCAGTCTACCTCCACGGTAGAGTAGTGAGAGCAGGTTCTTAGGGTGGGCATGGACTACTGCTACAGCGTTGGGATCCGCCATGTATACTTTGAGGTGCATCCTCCACTCGCTGCTCGGTGTTCCCTCCAGTACCGTGCCGTCCGGGTAGGCGAGTACTGCGACGTCCTCCTCGCCGAGGAGCATTCGGGGCACGCCGCTAGGACTGATATAGACTCTACCCGTCCTCCTATCAATAATGCTCGCGTTCCCCCCTCTAACCTGGACGAGCCCCCTCTGATACATGCTCCTCATAACATCCACGATGGCCTGCTTGAAGGTTCTACCGTACGCGTGTACCCCGTCCTCCAGCGATGACCACCCCGCCGGTATCATAGTTTTCTCGAGAAGGCCATCTTGGCTACTATAATGTATGTTATTACTTCGAGACGGCCTAGAAGCATTGCTAATATAAGTATTATTTTGGCGCTCGTGGGTGCGGCCGCCGCGCTGATACCGGCGCTGAGGCCCACGTTCCCCATCGCGCTCGCGACCTCGAAGATGACGTCTCCGAGGTCGTACTGGGGGTCTAGCCCTTCGAGTATTATTACTAGTAGGGTGTATGCGAGTATGAATGCTGCCATTGTAGCGAGGCTCTTCCTTATAATGTCCTCGTCAAGTATGTACTTCCCCAGCTTCTTCCGGGGGACGTATCCTGGAGGGTTGAGGGAGAGGCCTGCCTCGATATCTATGGCTTTCAGGCTTATGACTAGCCGTAGCACTTTTATACCGCCAGCCGTGCTGAAGGCGCTCCCGCCTATGATGCTGAGAACCGCGAGTATAACCTTGTAGCTCTCCGGCACAACGTGCAGGTTCCCGGCCTGGAAGCCGGCGGTCGCGAAAGCGCTCACAACGTGGAAGACGACCTGTAACGGTGTGAACACGTGCCTGAAACTGGGGTTTATATGCCATAGGTATAATGAGAAGAGGCTGGCCAGCAGTATTATGGCTGCCTGGGCCCTGAGCTCGACGCTCCCCAAGACAGCCCTGATATTGCCGCGTAAAAGGTTGTAGTGGTCGGAGAAGCTTATCGCGCCGCTCATCATTACTATCATGCCCGCCACTAGGACCATCGGCTTCCCCCTCGCGAGATAGTATCCCAGGCTGGCGTCGTGGGTGCTGAAACCTGCGGTCGCGACGCCTGTCATGCTATGGTTTATCGCGTCGTACAGGCTCATGCCTGCCACTAGGAAATAGACCACGCCGGCCGCTGTGAGGAGGACATATATTATGCCCATGAGGACCGCGCTCCGCTTGAAGCTGGCCTCGAGCCTCTCAAACTTCCCCTCGGCCAGATACAGTATTGCAGCGCTTACCCCTGGAGGGGCGAGTATTGCTATCGTGAGTATCACTATACCAAGGCCTCCCTCCCACTGCATCAGGGTCCTCCATATGAGGAGCGTGTCGGGCGTATGGTTAACGTCTGGCACGTAGATGTGGTGCCAGCTACTATACTGGCCCGTGAGTATTGTTAGCCCCGTCGTGGTCCACCCGCTAACGCTCTCGAACACCGCGTCTATGAAGGGGATCCTTAGAGCCCACATGAACGGTATAGCGTCGAGAACCGGTATGAGTATCCATACCAGGACCGTGCCGGCAAGAGCATCCCTCGGGGTTATCGAGACCCCTCTCCCCACAAGGAATAGGAGCAGGCCTATCAGGTCGTAGGCCAGGCCGACGGAGAGCATGACAAACGCCGGCCACCCCTCGACCGGGTGGCCGAAACTATACTTTAGAAGCCCGTAAGCCCCGCTCGCCACTAGACTGAAGCTGCTAGCAATAATCGTCAGCCCGAGCAGCCATGAGACCTTCCGCCACAAAAGCTGACACCACCGTCCCGGCGGTACTAGAGTCTTCCCTTCCAGCCACGGTATCCCCGTAGGGGCGGCGAGATAAAATTAAGGGTTGATAACTGCTGGGGGACGATATAAACTCCCGGGTCCTCCACGCTTACCGTGTGAGTGGTGAACAGTGCACTGCGGCATACTCGCCAACCACTATCCTTTCATCGCGGTAACCCTTGGGCTGCCAGCGTTAGACTCCGCCCTTATAATTCTGGTCGCACTGCTAAGAGCCCGTAGGAGGTTCGTGTACGCTGGTGATAATACTGCAAGCCAAATATTGGGGTTCCTCTCAGTGATTCTCCCATTGTTTCTAGGCCTCCCATTCTTCAAGGCCGCCTACGATTACACCTACATTACGAGTGTTGCTGTGGCGGGCGAGACCGGGTCGGCCAGGGGGTTCGTACCCACATACTGGAACACTATTGGTAGCGATGCGGACCTGGAAAAATACAAGTTGATAGTCTCGTGCCTCTCGAAATACTATCTGGCCGCGGGCGTGCTAATCGGCCTCTCCCTGTTCTACATCCTGGCAAGGGACCATGTTGACACGTGGATCCTCCACTTCGCTTCCATGCTTATAGGCCCCATATTGTTCGTTATCCTAGAGGCGGCTCCTCTCAAGGGGATAATATATGGTGTGGGCTACGCCCACCGGAAGGGTATCCCGCTTGGGGTCAGCCCTTTCGACACTATAGCGAAACCCTCCTTCTACCATTCCATTATTGCCGGGCTGACTATTGGGATCCTACTCTCAATACTCCTCTACTATATAATAGGGGCTAGGAGGTCGTGGGCTCGAAGACCGTTCTTATCTCCTCCTCAACGTTCCCCTTGATCGCCTTGCTTATCAAACAGTATTTATGGGCCAGCTGTACGAGGCGTTCCGCCTTGGCGTGATGCTCACGGCCTACTCTAATAGTGACCGTTATTATCATCCTCTCAAACTTGAACCCTCCATCCTCGTCTAGACCAAGTATCGGCTTCACGCGCACACGCAGTCCTTCAATGGGGACACGCATCTTCTTGTTAATGCTTGTGAGCGTTGTTATCATGCATGCTGCGAGCGCTGCCGGGAACACCTGCTCGGGCCAGGTCACCCGGCCCGAAGACTCTAGGGGTGACACCTCGAGGGGGTTGTCAACCTCTATTTCTACCCCTGCTAGGCGCGTCCGGGTCCGGCCGTCACCGATCCAGACGGCCTCCGCGGCGAACAGCTCTCCTATAGCCTCGAAATCGTACGCCACTCCCAGGCACCCTCAGGAGCGAGAATAGTGGTACGGTATGGCTCTTTAACCGATTCGTATCGCCGACAATCATATAGCATATTATCATGCAACACGCACAACACAAACCGGGAAACCTCTACCGGGAGGGGCACAGCGTTTGGCTGAAACCGTAATTGTCGAAGACCTATACCGGGGATACTCTGGCAAACCTGTACTGCAAGGCGTCTCATTCACAGTGGGCGAATCAGAGATCTTCGGCCTGATAGGCCCCAACGGTGCGGGCAAAACCACCACCCTCCGCATACTGGTTGGACTGCTAAGACCGGAGTCGGGACGGGTCTCGGTCCTCGGCTACGAGCCTTGGAGCGCGCCCGAGGATTTCAAGAGGATGATCAGCTATCTCCCCGAGGAGGCAGGCGTATATAAGCACTTGACGGGGAGGGACTATCTCCGCCTCCTAGCAGGACTATACTCCTCCAGCCCCATGGAGATGCGGGAGATGATAGAGTATGCTGAGACGCTGAGCGGGCTGGGCAGGAGTCTCGACGCTAAAATGTCGACCTATAGTAAGGGTATGAAGAGGAGGCTGCTGCTTGCAGCGACCCTCATGACCAGGCCGAGGCTCGCAGTGCTGGACGAGCCGACCAGCGGGCTGGACGTGTACTATAGTGTTGCCATGCGGAAGGCCATAAAGGAGTACGTAGAGAACACTGGGGCATCGGTAATCCTATCGAGCCATAACATGCTCGAAGTCGAATACCTCTGCGATCGTGTCGCCTTCCTAGGGGGAGGCCGGATCGTCGCGGCCGGGACCCCCCGCGAGCTGAGAGAGAAGTATGATGCCGGAAACCTGGAGGAGGCATATATTAGAGCGGTGGGTGGTATTATTGGCGAGTAGCCGGTTCAGGCTCCTACTCTGGAAGGAGCTACGGGAGCTCAGCAGGGAGAGAATAGTGCTCATGGGCCTCCTAGTAGGCCCCCTCATAATGTTCATACTTATAGGCGGCTTCGCGGGGGTCGCGATAGGGAAGGCCGTGCAGTCCCAGAACAAGACGCTCTCGAACATAGCAATCTACTATGATGGGACCGGTAGCCCTCCGCGGGAGCTAGTATTGCTGGCTAGGAACCTCTCGGCCCCCATATACTCCGCCAGCAACGCTAGCATTGACAGGCTACTAGAGGAGTACCGGGTCGTGGTTGTTACCGATAATGGGACCGCTACCAATATGAGCATGGGCAGGACTGTTAGTTTGAGGGTCTACCTTAATACGGGCTCCGTAGGGGTGATGCTCCTCAACAGTAAATCGCTCATCGACACCATCCTCGGGAGGGCCGTGTTGAAGGCCGAGCTGGGCAGGCTGAAGCCCTGTATGCCTGGAGCCACACCGGAGAGCCTCCAGCACCCTGTAAACTCTACCGTCATAGTAGTGTTGCACGGCCGCCGTGTACCCTTGGAGAAGCTGGCTGGCACGATAATGGGGCTCACAATAGGAGTACCCCTAGCAGTCCTAGCGGCAGCCGTGGCGGCGACACAGGTGAGCGCTCTCAGCCTTGTGGTCGAGAAGGAGAATAAGACGCTCGAGAAGCTACTCACCCTGCCAATATCGAGGGCGACACTCATCTCCTCGAAACTCGCAGCTGTAACCCTACTATCCCTGGGCGGGGTTGCAAGCTACATGGCAGGCCTCCTCATATACTTCAAAATAATCGAGACCGCATCCCACGCAGGCCCGGGATTCCCCGGGTTTACAATGTCGCCTGGCCTCCTAGCCTATACTAGCGCGGGCCTAATACTCACTCTTTACGTGGGTATAGGAGTGGGGTTCCTTGTCGGCACGCTTGCAGACAGTGTTAGGGGCGCTCAGATCGCCAGCAGCTATACAACGTTCATACTCGCGCTACCCTTATTCCTCGTAATGATGGGGGCCCCGGTGGGTAGTCTCGGCAGGGCTTTCAACGCACTGCTACTCCTAGACCCTTACAGTAGCGTGGTGGCAGGCCTCCTAGCCTATATTGCGGGGAACAAGATTATGGCTGGGGCCTCGCTCGGCGTCCTAGCATTGTACGGGGTTATCGTTACTATAGTCTCGTCCATGCTGATCCGGGGGGAGCTTATAATAACGGGGAGCGAGCGTTTCAAGCGGCTCGTGCACAGGAAGAGTTTAGGCGTGAACCGGTAGCCCTCAGGCCCTCCACGCCCCGGCCTTCCAGTACCCCCTCTCCCTGCAGAGTTCCACCGCCTCGCTTAGGGGCTGGGGCTCCCTGGTGGGTTTAGGGTCTGACGCCATCAAGCAGTATATCCTCCACGCGTAGTCCTCCTGGTCCTCCCAGTACCCCTCTACCAGGCCCATGCCGGCGAGCCTGCGGGCCACCTCCCTGTATAACGGGTGGATCCCCACCGGCCGTTCGAGAGCCATTGGGGTGCCTGGGAGCGGCATGAAGGTGTGGAGTCTCATCCTAGCCCTCCAGGCCGAGAGGGTTCTCATTACTCTAACCGTCTCCTCCACATCCTCCACAGTCTCTCCGGGCAGGCCGAAGATGATGTCGACCACGGGGAGCAGTCCTGCCCTTAATACTGTGCGTACCGCCTCGAGCGCGTCCTCAACCGTGTGGCCTCTACGCGTCGCCTCTAACAGTCTCTCGCTCCCAGTCTGGAGCCCTAGGCTTATCCTCCTGTTACCGGCATACCGTTTAACTATCCCGAGCACCTTATCGTCTACATACTCCGGCCTCGTCTCGCTGGGGAAGCTGCCGAGGAAGGGTGTCGCGCGGAGCCGCCTCACACCTTTTAGGAGCTCCTCTATCGCCTCATAGTTTATCCTGCCGGGCTCCCAGCTCATATAGGCGAATCCTATGGGCGCGGTGAACCTGATCCTCCTCTTCCCCCCGGCCTTGACATAATGTTCTACAGCTTCCAGGACGCGCTCCACACTCCTATAGCGGACCCGTCTCTTGAACAGCCATGGAACCTGGCAGAACTTGCACGTGTAGTGGCATCCCCTCATAATCTCTATTGGGGGGTACAACGGGTACCTCCTAGTGTAGGCCGGGTACTCGTCAAGGTCGACGTGGACTATGCGTGACACTTTGAACCTTGAACCATCAAAGGTGGCAACGTTTGGGATATCGCTACTATCCGCCTCCCCGAGATAGTATTTGACTATCCATGGGAGCGCGGCTTCACCGTCACCCACCACTGCATACTCTACACCGTCGCGGAGAACCTGCCAGTAAGCCCCCTCAACATGTGGGCCCCCAGCCACGACATGGAACCGGGACGCGACCCTCCCTATCTCGCCGCGAAGCTCAAGGTAGGACAGCGTGGAGAGGCCGTAAAGCACGACCGGGATCTCGCCCTCCCTCTCGGCCCTCAACGCCTCACCGCTCGGATCACCGTCCACGAAAGAGACCTCTACCCGCCCATCCAGGAGCCCTTCGGACTCGAGGGATCCGAGCAGGGGGGCGTACGCATTCCTGGCCCCATACACTGTTCTTACTATCAGCCGGAGCCTTGCCATCAGGTACCACCCGCCGCCCTCCACTACTCCGGGTATATCTCTTCCTCGTACTCTCCCTGTCCCGAGGGGCCCGCCTGTTTTTTCAGGACCGCGATAATCACTAGCACCCCGAGGGCTAGGACTAGTGAGGCGGCCAGCACCCTCTGCATCCCTAAAGCCCTCAGCGCTAGGGGGTTCTCTAGGAGGTAGATCCTGCCCCACGAGTCGCCGGCCACCAGGTACTCCCCGTCGTAGCTTAACGCTATCGATGTTGCCGGTGCCAGGAGCGTCTTCTCCAGCGACTCTTGGCCCCTAACGCTGAACACGTACACCTTCTCCCTGTATGCGAGCGCGAGATACTTGCCGTCGCCGTCGAACGCTAAACTGGAAACCCCGGGAACCACTACCGTAACATTGCTCTGCCCGATCCTGTAGAGTGTAAGGTTCCCCTTACCATCCCAGACCGCTACCGTGTCGATCCCGGGGTCCACCGCTACTATGGGGGTCCCTGTTAGCGGGGAGACGTAGGCTGGGATGCTTGCTATCCTGCCACTGCCTAACTGGTATACTGTGAACGTGCACTTAGCGAAC
>JALSOR010000122.1 GCA_026986415.1 Acidilobaceae archaeon | reverse complement strand
CGTTAAATATAGCTCCTGTAAGCCAATTAGCCTTTCCCGGGTTAAGTGTTTCCAGATTATCAATAATGTATTAATCATAGATAATTATTTGTGTAGTGTGTTTCCAATTGATGGTTTCCTCTTGGAATCTTGGTTTTTATGTCCTAGGCCTTTGGAGCCGGAGGGGTCCCGGGCCCTCTAATCCCGGCGAGCCGCCGCTTATTCTTGTTGGTGTTTTTAGCCATCAAAAATTAAATTTTCTAGATAATAATAAATAAAATTTAATATAATAAAATATATTATAATAATAAAAATATAAAGTTATAAAAATTTGTTTAAGATATGGTTCTGAGTCATTGTTATCATTTTGTCGGTTAGTCCACTATATCCTGGCATCAGGCTGTTATATATTTCATATGCATTATCAAGTATTTTGTAATGTGTATTTTATTTCCATTGATGACCCCCTACCTTAGGTTTCTAAGGAACATATAATATAATATGATTATTAATAATATATAATAAACAGCAAATATAAGAGCGGCTTTCCCTACAGTTAGTACCGGTATAGTAATTTCAGTCGGGCCAACAGGTCGAACGACCAGAGTTTTTGGTAAATTAGAATTACCATACAGTGCAGTTATGGCAGCTATATATAAATAAAATGGTGCAACGCTTATATTAAGTCCTTTATACAATGTTATAAGTGATATTGACGGTATTAGTATAAAAGTAATAAAATAACCTAGTCCGATGGCTTGCTTAGAATCCTTACTAATTCCGGAGGCTAGCATGCTAAATAACATGAAGAGTCCTGCGTATAGTATTGATATTATCATAGATAATAATATATTTATATTAATTAATACAGTTATATTATATTTTATATTTATAATAATAATAGTAAATATATAATATAATATTATGGCAATAGAAATAATTGAGAAAGAGTACAATAAAGATAATATAAATAATTTTTTATGTGAAATAGGATATAATAGAAGTGGATCTGCATCTGATCCCTTTAAAACAGCAAGTAAATCCGATTTTAGCGGATATATAAATAGTCCGATGAAAGTTAAGTAAAAAGAGATAAGCATGCCGAATGCTACTTTCCAGTCTGTGGGCCACCCGCCTTCGGCTATTGAAATTAATATTGCTATGAGTACCGATGAAAAAATCACATGTAACCGTTTATTTCTTAAGTCAGACTTTAGATAATATAAGAATATATTTGCTATCTTCATGATACCACCTCTATATCGATATCATTAAATGAACTTATATTGGATAGAAATTCTAATATTTTATTATATTTTAAAGGATCTGCTACTTTAACTTCTAATGTTGTATTATCTTTTTTCTTTATTTTTAATATAGATTTTTGATAATTACTATATATACTACAATTATTTATAATATAAATATTATTAGTTAATAGTAATCCTAATTTAATATTGTGTGAGGTTATCACAATTATACTTTCTTTTTTCTTTATAATATCTAATAATAATTTAAGTAAATTTAATTGAATATTAGGATCAAGATTAGAAAATGGCTCGTCAAGTAAGAGAAGGTTCCTGCCCCTACTTAGTGCATTTAACAGCCTAAGCTTTTTCTTCTCTCCCATAGATAATTCTTTATACTTATTATTATAAAGTTTCTTATTAATATTTAATAATTCAATAAATTCAATTATTTTATTATTAGATATGTTATTCATTATTCTAATAAATTCAATTATATCCTTTACTTTTAGCGTTGCTGGAAATTCGATAGGGTCTACCATGATACCTACATGACGTAGTGCAGCTTCTCTATTCTTTATAACATCGTAGCCTTGTATTGTTATGGTACCATCATCAGGATATATTATACCGCCAAGTAGTTTTAGAAAAGTTGATTTGCCAGAGCCGTTTGGGCCGAATATTGCTGTACTTGCATTAATTTCTAATGTCACATTATTAAATACACATCTATTTTTATAAGATTTTGATAAATTATTTACACTAATCATATCATACGACCCCGCTATACAATCCTTTTTGGAACTGCTGCAATGTTATAATCTTTATTTTTTCTTATTTTTATATTTTCATGGAAAAGTTCAGAGAGATTTTGGTTAAGAAAACTATGCCTTATAAGCTCGCCTGCTGTATAATTCTCTCGGAATTTTATTTGGTTTTCAAATTCGAGTCCATACGATACGCTGCTGTCTGATTTATAAATATATTGTTTATGTTTTTTGTCTAAAAGCATATCTAATCCCCAATTATACCTACCCTACTTTATAAAGAATAGAGCTTACTACTTTTAATAGTTTATTGTTGCCTAGAATACTCATTACAGCAGTTTTTGTTATATTGGTCGCATCTGAGATCCCCCAGTGTACTCGGAAAGCCTGCTACATGTTAGTGTCGCATCTCTTCCACTGAATAGATGCCAATTCAAGAGTACGGCCTGTCTAAACCTGGACTATGCAGCTGCCACATCTCTAAGGCTAGCTGAAATACTGTTCTCATCTCAGTAGTGGTTCCTAGAGTCCAGGGCCGGTTTGAGAGCAGGCTTAACACGTCCAAATAATAATATTAGGTCCCCTCATGTAGCTAGTCAGCTAGCATCTGTTCACCGCTGTTATTCATCGCGAATTTGCTAGCTTTTAGGCCTGGGAGTTTTCAGGTGGCCTGTATTGATATTCGAACGGATAGAGCATTATAGTAGCCAGCCTTCGTAGATCGGGAGCCTGATAGGCCCGAGTCTCTGGCGGCGAAGTAGTAGAGGCTGGACTGTTAGAGCCGGCGATATCTTTGGGATACGCGGGTCGTACGGTGTTGGCTGTATGCTGCGAGAATAGCTAGGTTTGCTGTGTTTAAGGCTTATAGTGGTTGAGGGCGGAGAAATGCCCTGAAGGATCTTATATTGGAATATATTTGGCGGGATGGAGCGTGCGCGTCCTGTTTTGGATATATAATATTATATTTTATTAAAAATTAAATATTATGTTTTTTAGTTATTTTTTCTAGTTTGCCTGCGCGTAGCTCAACGATCGAATCTCCCAGCTCTAATAGCTTAATATCGTGCGTTGCTATAACTATGATGCGTTCTCCAGTGTTAAGCTCCCTGATGAGCTCTCTTACAGTCTCTGTGCTCTCCCAGTCTAGGTTAGATGTTGGTTCGTCCAGCAGTACGAGCGAAGAGGTTAACGCTTTTATATATGATCTAATAAAGTTTACTTTTTTCTTTTCGCCGCCGCTTAGCTCTGTGACTGGCTTGTTTCTCAAACCGTATATTCCCAGTTTCATCATTAGATCGTTGACCGTTTCTGTTGGTATGTTGATAATATTTCTAAATAACATTATATTTTCAATTACATTTAAATATTCAATAAATATATCCTCCTGTAGCATGTAGGCTATCGTTTCTCGCCTAATACTGGCCCGAGTACGCTCGTCTAAACCATAGAAACTTGTCGTATCGTTTAACACTACCCTCCCCTTAGAGGGGACACGTATTCCTGCAAGCACGTCGAGCAGCGTTGTTTTCCCAGCACCATTAGGGCCGACTAGCACGTATATTCCTGGTTCCAACTCTAAGCTGATCGAATCTAAAGCTTTTGCGCCCCCTGGATACGAGACACTAAGGTTCTCGACCCTAACATGTTTAATAAGAGCTATGGGAGACCTGAGACCGCTCATTTCGCTTCACCCATGTATTCCCTTATGAATTTAGATATGTTGTGTAGATGGTAAAGTAGGAAAGTAAACGCTATTACTATTAAAGAAACTATTATAAGTAGAACATAGGTGTTCAACCCCGAAAGGATAGGTCTTGGGAGAACCTCCCAGACATACAGGATCAGGGCGGCAGCAACAAACAATAACCCGACTATATAGGAAAGGATCTCGTTTTTAATAAGGCTCCATGAATCGTAACCCTGGGAGATCAATAGCTTAACCTTACTTTTAATAATAGAATCTAGCTCATATTTATATAGGAATGCTGCAATTATCAGTATAAGCCCGCTAAACATGGCCAGGGGTAATATTAGGGATTCCAGGCTGACGTTTAGCAGTGCTAGTATGTTCTCTTTTAGCAGTGCGCAGTCAATATAGTAGCTTTGGCGTAACAGTAGCGGGTATTTTGCAAGGATTTTGTTAACCGTACTTGGATCTTTTACGAGTATACCTAGCTTTCCTAAGACGAGATACTGCTTGGGTATGTTTAGTTCCTTGAATTTACTCCATCTTACTACGAGGGCATTGCTAGAATAGTCTAGCCTAGCCATGTATATGATTATGGGGTATTCGTGCGGGTTGTCGTTGAAGATCCATAAAGGAAATCCTTTATATGTAATATTTATTTTATTTATATTAAAACTAATTTGTTCTGGTGGCGCAATTATGTCGGAATAGTCGAGCCACACCGTTAGATTCGACGTAGTGTTGAACGCTGAGAGTATTCTATCCTTATAGCGTGACAAGGGGGATACGAATAACACCCAATCATAGTCTCTGTATCCGAGCCTGTCCATTAGTTCGTCCGAAACAACAATAACGGGCAATTTGACAGAAGCTTTTTTAATTGCCACATTCACACCCGGGCTAGGGTTAGAGACATAATTACCACTATTAATATATGTTATAAAGCTTATATTATTTACTTTCTTTACCAAGAAATTCGTCACATAATACCATTCTTTCAAATCCATCTGGTCCAGATAACCGGTTAGATTGTATAGGGTCTCAGAGGCGGTTGGCACAAAAATTATTCCTTGCCGGCAAACACTTGTAGGAACATACTCCGTTACCAACTCTTGTTTACCTAGAGTTAGCGCGTAAGATCCTATCACTGGAGATATTATGGAGAAAAATATTATTGATAACAATATTATTATTCCCTGATAACCAGTAATCTTAGATATCTTATATATTAAATTATTAACTATTTTAGATTTAAATATTAAAAATAAAAATATAGAAAATAGAATTCCATATAAATATCCCTCCACTATTACCTTGCCAATAAACGTAGCGGCAATGTTCTTAACAATCAATATTTGTAATAATAAAATAATTATAAATATATATTCTATTTTTATCTTATATTTATAATATTTTTCATATATTCTATTTTTAATTTTATATATGATATTAAATATATAAATAATAATTATTGATAATATGAGAATAGACTGTAGTTCGTACACTTGTTTGAAAGTAGGCTCTAGCACTGGTAGCAGCCAGTAGGTTGTAGCGTACAGCACTAGCGAGAATATTAATGATACTATAATTATGATATTTAATTTTCTTAATAATATTGCTGTGTCATATCCAAAACTGGCAAGTAACCGATAGATCTTCTTTTTCCTAGGTATGTATACCTTGTCAAACAGCATAGACACATACATCAGCACAAACAGTGTCATAACAACAAGAATAGCCTCAATATATATTATCATAAACTCACTATTCTCTAAACCAGACTTAAGCGGTGTTGTTATGAAATCCACAATAACATAGTTTACATTGTACGATCTAAGCTGTCTAATTAAATTATTCTTAAAAAATTCTATAGTATTTGGGTTTAAGGATTTATGTTGAGCTTCATTGTCAAATATATATGCTACTAAAACTATTTCAAGATTTATACTATTATTTTTACTATGAAAATAATTCTCTATAAAATCATTGTCATGTATTCCTAGGTAGAGGTAGGCGTCTCCACTCGCACCAAGCGCTTTTACCGCGCTAAATAAGGAAATTGTATAATTATTACTATAATTATTAATTATAGTAACAGATATATTATTATAGACGGGAGAAAGCGATAAATTACCATGAGAATATATAATATTAGTTGAACTATTAATAGTAGCAGGCTCTAACTTTATCAGACAGTCGGCGGCAGTACACGTCGAATTTAGGTTAAACATAGAGGTAGTGAAGAGTACCGAAGAGGTCGGGACAAGCACTATAACAGTCCTGTTATTTAGAATACCCCTAAACCCATATATCATACCCCCATCAAGATAAAAATGTATAGAATGTTTCTGTTCATAATTAGTAGTAAAATTATATATATTATTAAGTATTTTTAGATTAATAGATCTATCTGGAGGAGCAGAATAAGCTATAATCAAATGAAATCTATTGTGAGATAAAATTTTATTATATTCATTATTTAAATTATAATAAAAATATATATTTTCAGTAGAGTAAACAGCAGCAAACAACAACCCTACTATAATATATATTAATATGCCGGAAAGAAGAATATTATGTAATTTAGGCGCCATCTAACTCACCCTATTGCCTCGTCAAGCATTATACATTAATATTAATATTTTTAATTAATAATAATGTTAATATTAATGCATATATCATGGTGTCCCACCTTTAGGCTTAAAATTATATAAACTGGCATATAAAGTTTTCTATTCCATCTATATGTCTTCTAGAGTTTAGGCTTAAAACGATAGATACGTTATTGTGCAGGATCTTTATGTGAAGGCTAATGGTTTTATGTTGATGTTCGTGTTGCTATTATTTTGTGGTGGAGTCTTTGTCTGGAGAGGGTTTTGTTGTGAGGATATGGCATGGTAGGGTTCCTAAGGGTAAGGCTGATACGTATAGGGATTTCCTGGTGAGGCGTGCTGTTCCGGATTATGAGTCCGTGGAGGGTAATCTTGGTGTTGATATTCTTATGAGAGAGGAGGGTGATGTTGTGCACTTCCTCATACTGTCTTACTGGGAGAGTATGGATGCTGTTAAAAGATTTGCTGGGGATGACTATGAGAGGGCTAAGTATTATGACGAGGATAAGGATTTCCTATTAGAATTTGAGCGGAACGTGCAGCATTACTATGTGGCCTGGTCTTCAAGGAAAAAATAAATATAATGTTTAATAATGTATCTTTGAGAGTTAAAGCATATATAGTAGGTTAGGCAGAGAGGGGAAAGAGAGAGATAAGGAAGCGGGGATGCAATAATATCCGCTAAACACTTACACTACGAGGATCCTCTAAACAGGTCCTCTCGAAATATAGTAATAGCCTAGTGCATGTCTAGCGCCTCCCTCGCCTCTCGGTGATATCATGGGGGAGGCTAAAAGTCTAGGCCGTGTAGGGCTCGGCCCGATCCATAGGGAATACAGTGTCAGCATTATCATTGCTATACGCTTAGAAACGGAAGGGGCCAGAGACGGGATAAGCATGCTAGACGAGCTATTAGGGAGGGGATCGCGGTCAAGACACGATTTTGACGATTACGATAGTATAGACGCGGGGCTAGAATCCAGAACCGCCCCGAAACCGTTACGCCTGCTACTAACAGCATCGCATAGAATCGCCGCAGAAACCCCGGGTTACATTGCCGGTGTGAACATTGGGAGCAGCACGCCATTGCACGGGCTAGACGCGGGTAGTATAGCCGTGACGATAGAAAAGGTTATGGATGATGGGCGGAAATACTATGTAAGCATCGTATTAACAGTTGATAGCGAGGATTCGTCGGGCTATGAGCCGAGAGAGACCGCCACATACTGGGTTGAGGTGGCAGCAAGAGCCGGAGAAGATGTACCCGTGCATTCGATAGCTAGAACCGCCGCCCAAATACTTACTGGGGGACAGGAAAACTAGTTTTTCCCGGGGAAGAGCTATGGTGCGGGGGGTGGGATTCGAACCCACGCAGGCCTACGCCAACGGGTCTTAAGCCCGCCCCCTTTGGCCGGGCTCGGGCACCCCCGCATCTAGGGCGCGCACCCCTGTTTTCCTTATGCTATTATAAACGGGCTATTTTTCCTCTTCCCTCGCAGTTCTCGGCGGCCCGTCCTCCGACCGTATAAACCTGGGAGGAGCACTTTACTATTAGATTATGGGGAGGGAGGACGCGGTAATGTCCTGGCCTGAGTGTGGGGAAGTGGGAAGTATTGCGCGTAGCCTGCTCGAAGGTTACGAGTATGAGATTGATAGGAGTAACGTTATCCCACAAGACCTGCTCTCAAAGCTTGTTGAGGCGGGATTCTACAGCTTCGAGGGAAGAAGCCTGTCATGGCTTGCCTGTACTGTGAGGAGCCTGGCGTACCGTAGTGCTGCCGTGGCACACAGCGTTCTCGTAAGCGCGTCCGCATGGGTTGCGGCCGGCGGGAGTATAGAGGGGATCCTAGCTCTCAGCATTACAGAGCCGGGCGGCGGGTCGGATGTTAAGGCCAACCTGGAGACGAGGGCCCGCAGGGCCGGGCCGGACACGTTTCTAGTTAGGGGTACAAAGGTTTTCACTAGCAACGCCCCATACGCTAACGCGTTCGTGGTGCTTGCAAGGGACGAGGCCGGGCCAACACTCTACCTCGTACGGAAGAGCGACCGTATAGACTATGAGCTCCTAGACCTTACAGGGCTCCGGGGGACAGGCGCCGCCACCATCCACTATAAAGATGCCGAGGCAGAGAGAATAGGCTCTCCGGGAAGGGGCCTGAAAGAGGCTCTAGGCGGGATCAACATTGGGAGGCTCGGCTACGCGGCTATCGCCCTCGGAATTGCCGATAGAGCGCTGGAGGAGGCTGTGAGGCGTGCAATGGAAAAACAGGTCTTCGGCAAGCCGCTAATAGAATATCAGGGGTTAAGGTGGAGGATAGCAGAAATATACTCTAAGATCAGATCTCTAGCATCGCTCCTTGAAACCGTAACCTCCAGTACTGGTAGTAGCTGGATCGTGGATCCCGTGCTGGCATCTGTTGCAAAGCTCGAGGGCGCGCAGCTTGCGAGGGATGCTGCATGGCTTTACACGCAAATAATGGGTGGGCGCGGCCTGGAGCGTTGGAGCCTTGGGGATAGGCTTCAGAGGGATGCGAGGGCTCTCGACATCGGGGAGGGGGCTAGGGAGGTCTTGCTCGACTATCTAGCGTCAAAAGCGGTCAGGATATACGGTACGGTTAGGTAAAGGATTATAGCCCCGGCCGGGCACCTTCCGGGTAGGACATGATTGGAATCGTATTGGAGAGTGTGAGCGTTGAAAACTAAAACACTAATATCAATAATAATAGTTATAATTATAATTCTAGCAAGTGCCGGCTATCTCTACTATGACAGGAACCATCAGAGAGGAACAGGAAAAACCACGGCAGGCCAGGGAGGCAACAGTTCTTCAAGCAACAACATTACAATCACGCTACCCTTATCGGTGGGGGCAAAAGTTTTCATAAACGCCACAGCAATAACAGGCAATGAAACGCTTAACAACAATATAACACTAACAGTCAGCGGCTACCAGTGGCCTTTCCTGAACGCGACCTTCCAAGCAGACAATCAGACGCACAGCGTACTCCTGGTCTACACAAGCCTGGAAGTACCCGAGAATGTTGTAGGAGAGAAGAGTTTCAACGCGCCTATAGCAGCCCCCATAGTCGGTGAGGGATTATGTGCGACGTTCAACCTTACAGGGAAAGGAGACGGGTGGTACACATACTCCTCTACGATAAACGTTGGAACATACACTATTAATGTGACGGCGGTCATACTAGATAATGGCACGTACAAGAACGTGACTTACACCTTCACAGGATATAACCCGGAGAATAAGAGTCAGCGTGTAAATGTAAAACAAATAATAAAAATAAAAATACTTAATAATAATCCTTCCGGGGCCACGATAAGCTATAACCCCTCACAGTGGTTCTGCAAGCCGCCAATATCTAGCGACCTAAGATTCGTCTGGGACGGGATAATCCTGCTCCAAAAGGGAAGCGCAAGAATGGTCTCCATAGACCAGCTCTTACAAGCAATGGATAAGGGAGCATACGTCGCATTCCTAAACAAGGGATGCCCCCACTGTATGAGGACGTGGCCCCACCTCTACCAGGCAGTGCAAGAGACAGGAACCCCCGTCTATATTGTAGTCTTCGGGAACCTGATGAACATAACACAATACAAGTACTTCACGTCTACAATGACACTAAACGGGCTCACCGGCTACCCTGCCATAGCATACTTCAAGGGGGGCACAATACCCGGGCCTCAGTACAGGCTTGTAGGAGAGATTGATAACACTACAGTCCTAGTCAGCTTCCTCTCCAAGAAGCCATAGCCCTCCCCCCTCTCACTTCAAAACCCGGAGTCGCCCACCCAAGCCTGTCCTGGCCAGTAGGTGAGGCGTAAAACGCGGCCTGGTATTCTCTAGCAACATCCTCTGTTACCAGGTGTAAGTAGCGCTCGGTCACCTTAATGTCGCTATGGCCCAGCAGGCGTTGGAGGGCTGCCAGGCTCATCCCCCTTCTCAGCGCTTCCGTAGCGAAAGTATGCCTCAGAACGTGCGGCCTGACCCTGGAAGGGTCGACGCCTGCCCTCTCGGCCAGGCTCTTAAGCCTCTTGTAGACGGCCTGGTATGAGAGGCTTATCAGGGGGTCACTCCTCCTGCCCCTCCTCGAGTCGAGGTACACCTCTAGAACAGCCCTGCTGGTGGGACCGAAGAGCACGATCCTCTCCTTACCATACTTCCCCCTGACCCTTATAGTGCCCCTGTAAAGGTCTATATCACCGATCCTAACATTGAGCAGTTCCCCAACTCTCATACCGGTCTCGGCAAGGAGAGCAACAATAAGCAAGTCCGTAACGTCCCTGGCAGCCTCCAGTAAGGCTTTGACCTCCTCCGGTGTTAGCACCGTCTCGAGAACACCGTTATCCTTAGGGGGCACAGGGAGCTCCCCATCAACCCCTGCCCATCTAAGGAACCTCCTAACAAAGACAGCATAGTAGTGAACAGTGTTCCTAGTGTTCCCCCCACGAGGCCTACTGAGCCTCCTCTTCACTTTAGAAAGCCACGAGACGTAGTCGTCCACGCCAAGCTCAGACACCCTCTTGTCTCCAGTCCTAGAGAGGAAGTCCTGAAGGGCAGCCCTGTATGCGCGCACAGTCTTAGTGCTCGCCCCAGCAGCTTCTAATCCTTCAAGAAATAGCCTGATAGCATCGCTGAGACGTTTCGTCCTCAAATTCCTGGGCGCCGGCGGAACGCTAATCTTAACCATGATCTCGTACCTCCTAGAGGTTAGCATTAGCATTCATACTCGGACAGTGTGCCCTCCAGCTTGCAGAACCCCAAAGCACATACTTCCCAGTTAAAGAGGAGAATATAGCCTGGACCTTGGTATCACTAACGTATAACCACAGTATAAAGCGGGGCCGGGCGGGAACCCTAAAATGTGGCTGGATCTAGTAGCCTTGAACGCTCATGGTGGAAGCCAGGTTGCAAGATAGTAGAAAGCATCTATGGAGAATAGTGGTTGAGAAAATAGAGGACCTAGCGGTAAGCGGGTGTTACGAGAAGGTAAACAATATTATGAGTTTCGGAATGGTAGGCAGGCTCCGGAAAAAAGCAGTAGAACTGCTCGGGAAGCCCAAAATAGTTGTAGACGCTGGATGCGGCCCCGGCTCTAGCAGTATTATTATTGCTGAGAGCAATCCTAACTCGACAATTATCCTGCTAGATCCCTCCCATAGAATGTTGAGAATCGCCAAGGACAAGGTGGAGAGAATAGCGCCAGGCAGGATCAACGCCGTAACCGGGGTATTCGAGAGCATACCTGTAGCTGACAATAGTGTTGACGGGCTAGTAGCGATGTTCTCTTTCAGGGACGCGGCAGACTTCCGGGAGGCAGCCCGGGAAATGGCCAGAATAATCAGGCCTGGAGGCAGACTCGTAATACTCGACATTTACAGGCCGTGGGGGCCAGGCCTGCTACTCGTCAAAGCATACTTTAGGATAGTCGTCCCGATAGCAGTTTCTATCGCTAGGTGCCCAAGGAAGCTTGTAGACTATAAGAGCTTCCTTAAAACTATAGAAACCATGCTAACAGCAGACGATATTGTTAACCTGCTAAAAGAGCATTTCGAAAATGTTGCAGTTAAAAAATATGCGCCCGGGCTTGCAATCTTCTATGCTGAAAAGCCTGCCTGAACGGGGAGGAACGCTTTAACGGCACGGCAATGATGAGTGGTGACGGCAGCAACCCCGCTTGGGACTATGCCTGACGGTCCCACGGGGGATGAGCTAATGTCACCCTCGCTGAGCCACTATATCACAGGATATAATTATTAAACAATTAAAACACAGTATTTGTTAGTGCCGAGGATAGCAGGCCCACCTCATATTTTAATGGGAATAACGCGTCTAACCAAATATATCCGCCATGAAGCCACTATTGGAGCCATCTGGTGGGCGTTATTGAGCGAAAAAGCGCCGGCAAAGACGCATATCGACTTCGCGTACGAGCTGGATCTCGTAGTCAAGCATGACGCTAGAGCCCCGCTCCTAGACAGAGAGTTCGGCCATTACACGGGAGCGGGAGTCCCCCTATTCAGCATTGGGGGAGGATACTACCGCTACGGTCTTATAGATATTCTCGCAAGATTCCACGCCAGGAGAGGCTACTATATAGTGGAGACTCCAATAATCGCCAGCGCAAGCCTCTACGAGCTATCCGGACACTTACACTTCTACAGGAAAAACATGTTCCTGTTCAAAATAGAAGATCACGACTTCGCAATTAAACCGATGAACTGCCCATACCACATATTAGTGTTCATGCATGAGGTAGCCAGGAACAGGAGCAAGGTTAAACTGCCATTCAAAATATTTGAGGCGGGAAGAGTCCACCGGTACGAGCCGAGCGGTAGCCTCTACGGGCTCCTCAGGGTTAGAGGCTTCACACAGGACGACGCGCATATTATAACTCCCAGGGATCATGCCGTTGAGAGCATATACAATGTATTCCTCGAGATGAGAGAGCTCATGGAAAAACTATTCAACCTAGAAGTAAACAAGGACACCGTCTATCTGAGGCTTAGCCTTTCAGATCCAAACCTCATAGGAACCGAGTTCATGGGCACCGCAGAGGAGTGGAAAGCAGCCGAGGGGTTCCTCGAAACCGCGGCCGATAAGATAAGAGAGGAGTATGGAATACCGAGCTATAAGGAGAGGGGAGAAGCAGCATTCTACGGTCCGAAAATAGACATAATAATGAGGCTACGCGAGCAAGGGATCGAGAAGGAATGGCAGCTCGGAACTATACAGTTCGATTTCAACCTTCCAAGAAGATTCAGGCTCTACGAGCTGGTAAAGGACGTCTATGGCTATGACGAGGTCTATATTATACATAGAGCACTCATGGGCAGTCTGGAAAGGTTCCTCGGAGTCTACCTAGACTATTACAAGGGCAGGCTGCCTTTCACTCTAGCCCCGGTACAGTTCGCCATTATAGCGATACAGACCGGCGAGGAAAACGTAGACGAGAAGATAGTGAATATCGCAGAAGCGCTCAAAGAGAAACTATTAAGAGCAGGGTTCAGGACCGGGCTTATCTCCACGTCCAAAACCGGCCTATCAAAAGAGGTAAGACGGATAGAATCCACGAGCAAACCAGCCGTTCTCGTGTACATTGGGAAGAAGGAGGTGGAAGAAGGATTCCTAACAGTCAGACCCTACAGCTTACGAGAACGTAAAAGAAAGAATATTAGAGTACAGCTAGAGCCGGACCCAGTAGCAGAACTCTCCAGTATAGCAGAAGAATTAGAGCGGGGAGTAGTAGAAATAGCCGGTTATGCGCCGAGAATCCCGGCTGATATGAGCTATATCCTCTAGCTCCCATAAATATAGTATAGTAGTGTAGGGAGCACTCCATACGGCCGGGACGGGCGTGAAGAGCGCTCGAACGCTGAGCCCATAAGGGGGAAATATATGGGCGATGTAGTCTAACGGGTCTGCCGACCCGTCCCGGCCGCACAGTTCTACTGGAACTCTAGTAGTGTTTTCGTGAACCTAGTGAGCTGCACGCTACCGCTCTTCGTGACAAGGATCGTGTCCTCCACGCGGATACCATATGCTCCCTCAAGATATATTCCCGGTTCGACCGTGACTATCATTCCAGGCTCGAGAACGGTCTTAGAGCCGGGCCTCAGGTATGGGTCCTCGTGTATCTCCACGCCGACTCCGTGGCCCAGGCCATGTATAAACTTGCCGTCCAACCCTTCCCTTGCAAGAACCCGCCTGGCCTGCGTGTCAGGGTCTGAAGCCTCGACCCCTGCCGCCACGGTATCTATAGCCTCCAGCTGTGCCTGCAGGAGCACCTCATAGTGCCTCTTAAAGGAGCTGTTCGGCCTACCATAGTGGAGCATCCGGGTCGAATCGCTCCTGTAGCCAGAATATATTGCGCCCCAGTCTATGAGTATCGGGCCCGGAGAGCCAAGCTGGATGCTAGTGGGCGTATGGTGCGGGTATGCAGTGTTGGAGTAGAATGCCACAATGCTCGGGAATGCTTCCCCCCAAGACTCCAACCGTAGCATGTAGAGTCGCAGCAGCCCGGCTAGCTCGGCCTCGCTGGCTCCCGCATGTATATCGTCCAGGAGCCTTCTAAGAGCCTCATCGGCTATCCCGGCAGCCCTCCTAATAAGCTCTACCTCCCCGTTACTCTTAACACTCCTAGCCCTCCTTATCAGGTCTGAAACATTAACGGCTTCCAGCTTACCTGTCAGACGGGAAGCCATACTATGGCTGGTCCAGTCCAGGTCAACGCCTATACGGCCGCCGCACTTTGACGCCTCACTGATAACGGTGTCTAGCAGGCTCTTGCCGGAGACCAGACGTTTTGGAATATCGATTCTAACCGTCTCATCGCTGGCCCTATATGCGACTCTCACCTGGAAATCGGAGGGGAGTTGCCCTGAAATGCGGGTATAGTCTAGGATGCTTACAATATAGGTCGGCGTACAGTTTTTGGAGAGTATCAGGGCCCCTGTAGGCTCACGTATTCCGGTAGCATATATTATATTGGGCTCGCCGAGCAGGATGAGAGTATCAATATTTTCCTGCTCCATTAGGCTGGCCAGCTTTCCACGGTTCCCTCTAAAAACGTCTTCGGCGCCCGTGAGCACGTATAAGCCACCCCTCTTTCCGGCTGCCCTCTCATATTTTGATTGTTGCAAGAGAAAGAATTATACGGGTGAGATCTTAATCCTGCAGTAGCATCCTTAGCAGGGAGCAGGATGGGGAAAAACCGCATATGCGGCCTACATTTAAGCGGGCCGGTCAAACCCGGGAACGTCTGTTTCCGGCGTGCTAGACTATCCTGACACGGTTGACCTTCTTGGTCTGCCAGCTATACCTCCTAATCCTCCTGCTCCTGCCGAAACCACAGTGGGCGCAGTATCCCTTGGCAACGTTAAAACTCCGCCTTCCACACCGCCTGCATACGATGTGCGTCTTACTCCGGCCGTGCTTGCCGAAGCTCGGCGTACCCTTACCCATCCTAGTCTACCCCCAGCCTAGAAGACAGGGCTCACAACTATAACGTTATCTCCCCTGACAAGGATGGTGCCGAGAGGCCTCTTCTCGTGAGTCTCCGGGTCGACGATTTCGTATGCGTTCTTCAGCAGTATGTTGAGATGCCCATCATACGATACGAGCGACCCGGTAACCATCCTGCCACCTTTGAGTTTTATAAGCACGTCCCTGTCCATGAACTCCTGAAGCACTCGGAATGTGCCTCCTCCCTGGCTTGACATTGTCCAACACCTCCCTCCACGTCGATCTCCGCTCCTCTGCTACGCCCTTGGAACCGTGTATGATAAGGGAGCATCCCCGATACCGGGCTCCGTAGCACTACTAGCCTCCACAGGGTATATCTTGCTAAGGTCCCCCTTACTCACGTCTGGCGTTCAACCCAACTATTAAACTCTATGGTTTACAGGGCAGTTCCTGGTGGTTGAATATGGTGAAAGGGGAGGGGCTGAAGATCAAGCGGAGATACAGGCTTTCGAAAAAGGAGCTTAAAAAGCTGAGAGCACTAGTTTCTGCACAATACGCCGGGTTTCCGGCGGAGAAGCTTGCGGGGCCAGTAGAGAGAGCGGAAGCGGAAGATATCGTATTATATGTCCTCGACGGGATCCCAGCATTCTACTCTGTGAAACCCTCAGAAGACAGGCTTATCCCAGTACTACACTACCTGCTAAGAAACGGGTACGAGTGGCTCCCGGAGGTCGTAGTCGACAGGGGGGCTACAAGGGCTGTGAGTAGAGGGGCGACACTGATGGTGCCAGGTATTAGAAGGACCGGGTCCTTCGGAAAAGGGGACATAGTCGTTATTGTAGACGAGGAGGCGGGAGTCCCTGTTGCGGTGGGAGAGGCGCTTCTATCATCGGAAGAGCTAGAAGAGAGGTTGCAGGGTGAGAGAAGGGGGCGTGCAGTCAAAATACTTCACAGGCCTGGAGATAGGGTTTGGAGGCTGGCCGAGACGCTCTAGCCCTGTAGAACACTATGGAGCCTACTATTCCTTGGGTGCAACCGTATGGTTTCAAGGTTTTCCGGCACTATCACCTCGGGCTTCGACTTGAATCCGAGCTTATCCCACTTCTGCAGTATCGTGCTGGCGAGGCTTAGCAGGGCCGCGCTCTCACCATGGTTCAATATTATGTTGCGTGGTTTCGGTTTGAGATGTCGCAGGTACATTAGGAGCTCGCTTCTTGTAGCGTGTCCCGTAAAACCTTCTATTCGTAACACTTTCATTTTGACTTTAACAGTTCTCAGGGTCCCGTTCTCCTCGAACGTGAACTCCCTCTCCCCCTCCATGAGCCTCCTACCCAGGGTTCCAGGCGCCTGGTAGCTCACGAATGCGAGAGCACTGTTAGGGTCTTCAGCGTACCGTTTAAAGTATTCGATTATAGGTCCTCCCTGCATCATACCGCTTGTCGCTAGGATTATTGCGGGTTCCTGCGTGTTGAGGGCCTCCTGCCTTTTAGACTGGTCGTTAACATATATCACAATATCTGATATGAAGGGGTTCTCGCCCCTCTCTATAGCCTCGCGTATCGGCTTTGCGAGGTGGTTTATGTATGCGGTGTAGAGTGCGGTAACCTCGTAGACCATGCCGTCAACATAGACAGGGATCGGTGGTATGCGCTTCTCCCTGTAAGCCCTGTTTATTACCGCTAGAATGTCTTGCCCTCTACCTACGGCCATCACGGGGATCAGTATCTTGCCTCTCTTCTTGTATGTCTCATTGATCAGCCTTATCAGGTCTTCCTCTGCCTCGGCCCTAGACTGTGTTTCCGTGGCCCCGTATGTTGATTCAATTATTATTGTTTCCACCCTGTGGAACTGGTAGGAGGCTGGGGGTAGGAGCCTTGTCCCCGTGTCACCCTTTATCCGGTAATACTTGATATCGCCTGTGTATAGAATATTGTATAGGCCCTGCCCGATATGCAGGTGGGCGACGGCACTACCGAGTATGTGCCCAGCGTTCGAGAATGTTAGTTTCGTGTCGGGTGCCACGTCTGTGACAGTATTGTACGGCACGGTTATAGTGTATGTGAGCATGGTCTCGATATCTTTCAACGTGTAGGGGGGATCCCTCCCCTCCCTGCGGGCGAGCTCGACTATATCCTTCAACACGAGTATCGCTATATCCCTGGTAGGCTCGGTCATGTACACTGGACCGCGATAGCCGTATTTGAATAGGAGCGGGAGCATCCCGATATGGTCCAGGTGCGCATGTGTTATAACGACAGCATCGAGGTCCTCAATTCTAAACTCTGGAGCGTTAAAGTAGGGGAAAGACTCGGGCCCCCAGCCGGAAGGAGATGCGCCCGCGTCCAGGAGGATCTTTGACTCTCCAGTATCTACAAGTATAGCGCTCCGCCCGACCTCTCCGAAACTCCCCAGGCCTGTAACCCTAACATACCTGGTACCGATAATAGTGTCCCGGAATATCCTCTCACCAATACTCCGGAGCGCCCTGCGCCTCTCAGAAGCCCTCGATAGGTAGTGTCGTAGTACTGATGCGAGCGTTGTACTGATAAGAGGCGGCTTCTTTATTATTTGAGGCCTCCAGCCTGTCGCGGCAAGTATCAGGTTGGCCACACGCCTCAGGTTTTCTATTCTCTCAGGGTGTGGTACGAGGATTCTGACCTCTCCCAGAACATCGTCGAACTCTATATCGCTGGGTTGTATGCCGGCTTCGGGGGGGAGGAGGTCTAGAATATACTTTATAGTAGTCTCCCTGCTCTTCCTAGCATCCTTATCGGTTCTAAGAACTATTCTCTTCCTAAGCTTCTTCGCGAGATCCGAGATTACACTCTCATGCTTAAGTATGTACTCGGGCTTCCTAACGTATACTGCTATCTCGGGCCCTTCAAACTCTATCTGGCTGATGTCAGCCTCTTTCAGGGCGCTCCACAAGGCAATTACTATCTGCCTTCTTAGGTTCTGCGACCCACCGTTATTGTTATCCTTAGCCATTAAGGTTACACCTCCGCATGCTGAACGCTGACCGGACACCCCACCTAGAGGCGCTATACGAGGCCTCCACGGAAACCCTTAGGGCTCGTAGATTCTAGCGCGGAAAGAAGTTACAGCCGGCACACACTATCCGTGCCGGCCCCCTAGAGCCTTACTCCGTACAGTCCACCGTTTTATTTCCTGCTTCCTCTTAGTCTAAACGCCTTAGAACATCATTTCCCGCTAGACTAGTTGTTTGAAGGGAATAAACTTTTCTTCGTAAACATTCTTTCCAATAATAACTATATCAACGCCCTCTCCTGTAGCGCTATCCCTCAATATCGCGGATCTTATAGCTTTGACAGCTATACTAACGGCTTCATCAACGCTCAGATCATCTCTGTAGTTATCCTCGAGGACGCCATATGCGACAGGACTGCCCGATCCTGTGGCGGTATACTTCTCCTCTGTTATGCTACCGTAAAGGTCCAGCGTGTACAGCCTTGGCTGCGTGTCGTATCCTCCGACTATCAGCTGTACTATGTAGGGGAAGAACTTGCTGGAGAACAATATGTTTGCCAGTAGGGTTGCTATCCCTTTCACGCTCAGCGGTTTACCGGTTGTTAAATGGTAGTATCTACTCTCTTCTTTTATAATGTCCGCTAGAGCTTGGGCGTCAGCGACCAGCCCGCTTATGGTCATCGCGCTATACTCGTTAATTTTGACTATTTTCTTAACGCGCCTGCTGGCTATTAATGTTCCTGCGGTGGCACGCTTGTCGGCGGCGAGAATAACGTGGCCATCCGCGATTAGCCCTACAGTGGTTGTTCCATGAATTGCCTTCGCGCTTACACTACCGCTTAGAGGATCCCGCTCTCTACTGCCAGGTGTGAACATGACCATCTTCTATACCCCTCACGAGAATCCTAATCTCGGGAAACCATAGCTTTCAGTGGTACCTACCCGCTCTTATATCATCAAGCCTTAGCGTTAGACCAATTTATAAAACGTTTCTACTATATACAGGCCTAGTAGAGACCACCTAGTGGTTAGCTTACAGTGCTGCAACGGATGATGGCTATGGATGGCATGAGCGATCTCCACGTTATTGGGCTCCCCAGGCGTGTTGTCGTAGGAAGGGGTATAATGCAGAGTATCGGGAGCTATTTTAAACAGCTCTTCCCGTCAGAGTTGACGGTTATGGTAGTAACGGGGCAGACGATTAGGAAGCTGGTCTTCCCGATAGTAAAGGGGAGCCTCGAAGATGCTGGATTCAACGTATATAGCGTCACAGTTAGGGATGCCAGAATAGAAACCGCCGAGAGGGTAATAGAAGATGCCGTCGAGGGAAAAGCTGATATTATTGTGGGTCTCGGCGGCGGGCGTTCGATCGACCTTGCCAAATACTCGGCTCACAGGCTAAACAGGAAATGGGTTAGCGTTCCAACAGTGGCAAGCCACGATGGTATAACGTCCCCGTTCGCCAGCCTGAAAGGCTTCGAAAAACCGGTATCCAGGAAGGCGCGAATGCCCGACCTCATATTTATCGATGTCGACGTGATAATGAAGGCCCCGAGGAGATATAACATTGCCGGGTTCGGCGACTTAATAGGGAAGCTCACGAGCGTGAGAGACTGGAGGCTCGCCCACAAGTTGAAGGGCGAGTACTACGGCGAGTACTCGGCCAGCCTCGCACTGCTAAGCGCTAAGCATGTTCTCACATACTATAAGGAGATAGGGATTGGGGCTTACGAGGGCTACAGGGTGCTATTAGAGGCTCTCGTGAGTAGTGGGGTTGCAATGGGGATAGCCGGATCGACAAGGCCGGCCAGTGGGAGCGAGCACCTATTTGCCCACGCGCTCTCGATAGTCTCCAAGAATCCTCCCCTCCATGGTGAGGCAGTAGCCGTGGGGACAATAATGATGGCCTACCTTCACGGTATAAACTGGAGGGAGATCCGGAGACGGTTGAAGGCTGTTGGGGCCCCGACCAACGCTAAAGAGCTCGGCGTCACGGAAGATGAGATAATAGAGGCGCTAGTTCTGGCGGCAAGGATTAGGCCTGAAAGATACACTATTCTAGGGGAGAGAGGGTTTACTAGAGAGGCGGCCGAGAGGCTAGCTAGGAAAACAGGCGTTATAAGCTAGCCTTGGCTCTCGGTCTTCTCCCCCTCTTCTGAGCTGCTCTCAACGTTCGCTTCTTGTGCTTCCTCTTTTTTCTCGCTGCTCTCCTCTTTCTCGCTAGCTTCTTCGCGCTTGAACGGGAATTCGACCTTGACCGTTAGTTTTTTCAGGTTGGTTAGCTCGTAGATATCGTTGAGGAGTGCTTGTATGACCGTCTCCAGGTCTTTTACAAGTATTATGTCGGGTGGGAGCTCTAGTGTGGCCTCACCATCGTTCGCCTCGACCTTAATCTTGTCTTCGGGTATGCCGAGCCACCGGGAGGCGAGGTAGGCGATTTTCTCTTCGTCGGTTTCAAGTTTTTTAACAATTTCTATTTCTATTTTTAACGTCTTACCGGCTAGGGGATGATTAAAGTCTATATACGCGAACCTCTCCGTCACCAGGGTAATAACTCCCCTCCTACCCTGAACCTCGACCTCCCTTCCCCTAACAGGAGGTATGCCGGCCCTCCTGAGCTGTTTTCTCGGAACACGTATAATGAGGTCGTCCCTTCTAGGACCGTAAGCCTTCTCGGGGGGTGCTATGATCTCCCGCTTCTCCCCGACGTCCATTTCACGTATTGTCTCCTCTATCGCGTCTAGAAGCTTGCTTTTCCCGATCACAATTACAGCCTCGCCATAGCGTTTGTTGGGATCATATATGCCGGCCTTCTTCGCGACCTCCTCTTTCGTCGTATCGTAGACCTTCTCCTCCCCATCTTCTACAACCTTAATAGTATAGTGCAGCAATACTACGTCTCCATCCTTGAGCGGCATGATTCATCCACCTCTCCTTAGATACCATCCAAGATCTCTGACCGGTCTTAGTAGGCGCTTCTGTCCTCCGTATTTATTGTTAAGGCTTTCAACTACAGCCCATCCTAGAGCCTCTCTTAGAGTGTTCAGGACTAGCACAAGCCCGTCGCTAATATTATCTTTTAGTATAATTTTCTTTCCATAGAGAAATTTTGCTTCAAGTCCTGGCGGGAGATAGACGCACCTTGCAAGGTTCCCGGATGCACAGTACGGGGCGAGCTCGTGTGCGAGAGGGAGGCTCGGAACAAACACTCCTCGCCTAGCAATAAAACCGATGTAGAGTCCGAGGCTGTAGGGTGTAAGCCCTACAGACAGGTTTAGGGAGAGGAACCTCTTGACGCTGGGCGGAGGCTTGAAAATGTCGATATGGGACCCTCCAGGCACGTCGAGTACTAGGAGGTCGGATGTTAGATCGACGCCTCTAAGCTGCAACTCGCCATAAATAATATTTTTTATAATTTCTATTTCTTTTCCACTTGCAGGTCTAAGCATGGGTTTACCTCTCAACACGTCTCACCTTGCACGCAAAGAACCCCTCGTAACCCTGCCTATGAGGCCAGAATCTACGGCACAATGAGACTCTAGAGTCCAACTTGACCCCGAAATATTCTGTTGGAGGCTCGCTCGCTGGCAATGAGATCGGATCGATTGTAACATCTTCCCTCAGACGTAGGATAGTATCAATAACTAGCTCTCCCTCCTCCGGGCCCAGGCTACAGGTGGCGTAGAGCACGCTCCCTCCAGGCCTCACATAATCTAAGGCTCTATATAGCATCTCGACCTGTAGCCGGTGGATTTCTAGTAGGTCTTCCGGGGACCTGCTCGTCTTCCTCCTGGGGTCCTTCCTTATTATTCCCTCGCCAGTGGAGGGAGCGTCTAACAGTACTGATGCGAAAGCATTGTTGAAGGGTAGCCGTCTAGAGTCGAGCCTATAAATAATGTAGTTTTTGAATCTCATCCGTTGAAGGTTAGACCTGAGAGCCTTTATTCTACGTTTACTCTTCTCCACGGCGACAAGAAGCCTGGAATCTCCGGTCAGCTGGAGTATCTGGGTCGCCTTGCCGCCGGGAGCAGCGGCCATATCTAGTAGTGGACCGTCAACGTCAAGATCCATAGCATGGACAATGCTCATTGACACTGGGCCCTGCAAGTAATAGTAGCCCTGCAGGTACTCGTGAGTGGCCCCAGCAGGGTGTGGGGCGCGTCTTACTATGAAACCGTGAGGGGAGAACTCCCTCAGGGGCTCCAACCGGAAGCCTTTCCTCTCAAGCCTTTCTTTCAAATCCCTACAGTCTACTAGATAACTGTTACATCTCAGAGTTACCGGTAGTGGTTTCTCGTTCGCCTCGAGGAGCCTGAGCGTCTCCTCTTCCCCAAGGATCTCCAGGTAGCGCTGAACCATAAACGGCCTATACCCGTATTTTCCGGCTAGAAGCCGGGCTTTCTCGGAGACTTGTGAAGCCCTGGACAGTACATGTTTTATTTTCGGGTGCTCCATACTTTAGGTCCTCCCGTAACTCCTATTATCCCAGTACCTTCCGCATAATAGGGAGGCTAAATTTCGGATAATACTATACTTATGTGTGCACGGCCGGAAACCTACATGCAGGGTGCCTAGTAATGGGGGAGCACCGCTATAGAAGGCTTGTCGTCCCGGGAAGATTCCAGCCGCCCCATGAAGGTCATGTTGAAACGATAAGGTACGCGTTGAGTTTGGCGGACGAGGTAATAGTTGTCATAGGATCCGCCCAGGACAGCCATTCATTCAAGAATCCACTCACAGCGGGGGAGAGAATGCTTCTCCTAGAGAAGCTTTTAAAGTCCAGGTTCCCGGGCGAGTACTGCGATAGGCTGAGAATAGTTCCAGTTATGGATATAAACATGAACAAGGTCTGGGTCCAGTATCTCAGGCTCCTGCTACCAGAGTTTGACGGTGTTGTAAGCGGCAACCCGCTAGTGCTAATGTTATTCGAGGACATGGGGCTGGCAGCGGTAAAACAACCTCTCAAGCAGAGGGACGTCTGCCAGGGCACTGTGATAAGGTCTAGAATATTGAAAGGTGAGGAGTGGCGCGAGTGTATCCCGCCGGAAATTGTTAGAGACTTGGAGGAGATAGGGTTTGCGGACAGGCTGAGGAGGCTGGCCGAGGATGGCTAGGCTAGTGGAGATTGACGGCTCCTATGGCGAGGGCGGGGGACAAATACTTAGGACGGCTGTAGGGCTTTCGGCGGTTCTGGGAGTTCCTGTGAGAGTATATAATATAAGGGCTAAGCGTAGGAATCCGGGTCTTAGACCCCAGCATTTTACGGCCATACGAGTCCTCCAGGCGATTACTGGCGCTAAGGTGAAGGGGCTCGCGGTCGGCAGTAGAGAGATAGTTTTCGAGCCCGGGCCTATTAGGGCCGGCTCTTACAGTTTCGATATTGGGACGGCCGGAAGCATATCATTGCTCCTCCAGGCAGTCCTGCCGGTTCTCGCATATGCTCCAGGGCCTGTGAAGCTCCGAGTCAAGGGTGGGACAGACGTTAAAATGTCCCCTCTAATAGATTACGTCCGGTTCGTCCTGGTGCCTCTAATCTCAAAGCTGGGTTACAATGTCAAAATAGTGCTTATCAGGAGGGGCCACTACCCGAGAGGCGGGGGTATTGTTGATGTCGAGGTTTCCTCACCGCCTCGGAGACTAGACCCTGTAAGGTTTACAGTAAGGGGGAGCCTCCTAAAGGTTGAAGGCTTGAGCCATTGCGTGAGGTTGCCCCCGCACGTAGCTGAGAGGCAGGCCAGAGCAGCATCACGCATAATACGGGAGGAGCTCGGGGTCGACCCTCAAATTAGACTTGAATATTACAGGCCGGGAGAGGATCCCCATCTCGGGCCGGGCAGCGGGATCGTCCTATGGGCGGTATTCGAGAACAGCGTTATGGGCGCTGATAGTCTCGGAGAGAAGGGTGTGAGAGCTGAGATTGTGGGTGAGAGGGCAGCACGCAGGCTCGTAGAGGATATCGCGACGGGCGCTAGCCTGGACAGGCACGCTTCAGACATGATACCAGTATATATGGCCCTGGCCTGCGGGGTCTCAGAGTATTCGGGATCGACACTTACAGGGCATGCTAAGACCGTATTCTGGCTTCTAGAGAGGATGGTCGAGGGAGTAGAGATAACGGTAGAAGGGTTGAAGCCCTTCCACGCACGGATTAATGGTGTATGCTTGAGAAGGTAGACGGTAGGAGGGAGAGGCACACGCCCCTAGCATCCATAATGCTACTGTTTAAGTGTTGCAAAGGAGCTGTCCGACCGCCTTCCTAGCCGAACAAGCGTCGGCCGCTACTAGTAGCGTGTAGCTGGCGGCAATACCTTTATCGACAGTGTCCTTTGCAAGTTTCACTGCGCGGTCTAGGGTTTCCTTAGTGGCAGTATCGATCTTGTTAACCCCAACGTAGAGGGGTTTGGTTCTTATCAGGCTCCTGATCCTCCTGAGGAGTTTGAACTGTTCTTCGAGGCTCATATAGGGGGTCGGGCTAGCGTCTACGAGGAAGAGTATTCTTCCGGGTAGTTCTTCTAGGGCGGCCACGGCTCTACGCTCTACAGGGTTCATCTCTTCCGGAGGCCTATCTAGTATTCCCGGGGTGTCTATTACTTGGATAAGCCTCGTCTCATCTCCACAGTCCAACTGGAAATGGCCTATATGTATATTCCTGGTTGTGAAAGGGTATGGTGCAACCTCCGGTTTAGCCCTCGAGAGGCTTCTTACGAGTGTCGATTTTCCAGTGCTGGGAGCCCCAGCTATGATGAGGGTCTCGACTTCGGGGTCTATAGCGGGGAGGTGCTGTATGAAGACGACAAGGTTCCTCAACAGGTCGAGGCTTTTACGGCATTTCTTGTAGAGGGAGAGTATTCTCCCTCTCGCCTCGCTGGAAACCCTTGCTAGCTCCCTCCTATTCTCAGCGGCCATAAGATGGAACCTGTACTTCTCGAAGAGCCTGGAGGAGAGCTTCCTGGCCCGGCTTATACAGGCTATCGCCTTGTGTATATCTTTGGGGTTGAAATCGACCTCTATCAGCCTCCAATAGAACGGGTGGAGGCTGTCGAGCAGGCGGGCTAGATCTCTCACGAAGTTCGTTTTTGATATTGCTATGTCATGTGTTGCCTGTATCCTGGCCATCTCTAGATCATAAGCTGTACGGGCACTTTTAGGGTACCTGCTCTTTATCCTCTCCAAGAGCTCATCGTATGTTGGAACGTGTATCTTTTTTGCGATGGACGCTGGATCCTTAATTCTCTCATCGTGTTTCTCCAATATTCTGCAACCCGCTCCTCTATCTCGGTGAGGCGCGGTCTAAATTTGTGGAGTAGTCTCTCAAGAGTTTTTACTGGTACTCCTGCGGCTTCAGACGCTCTACGCATAGACTGTTGCCGGCCATAGCCTGCTATAAGGTACGCTATCAGTACGGCTAGCGCTGCCCTCGATTTTGGCCGTAGATTTTTGAAGGTGGGGTCTCTCTCGATTAGTGTGTGGGCGATGCGGGCCCATTCGTTTTCTTCTTCGGAGAGGGATCCGGATTTCCATATTTCATTGTCATAATATTTTATTTTTAATCTAATTATTTTGACATATCTTTTATAGGTATGGGTCCTGCGCCCCCCGAACAAGTTTTCAGCTCTAAGCCAGCCAGGATTCTCCTCCTCGAAAGAGGCTTCACTAACTACTGTACCGCAAGCCGTGCACACGTAGATCCCCCTCTCCGGGTCGAAAACTATCCTCGTCGAACCACAGTAGGGGCAACGGAGTTGCTCATACAATGGCGCTCACCCGCCCCTTCAGAAGAGACCAATAGTGGCGCGTACCAAGCGGTCGTATAATGGAAGACCGTACCAGCATACCCTGGAGAGGGAGGGGAAACCGGATATTAGAGTGCTCCATGCTTTAAGAGGATTGCTACCTGCACGCGGTATTGTTTAAACATTATAACACGGGCTGGGCTCAAAATAGAAGCCGGTGTTAAAGGTTGGCAATGTACTTCGGCGCTACCGCGGTAGGATTGAAAACGAGAGACGCCGCGATTCTAGCAACGGACAGGAGAATGGCGTATGGGAATTTTGTGATGAGCAGGAACGCGAAGAAGATATTCCTCCTAGGCAGGATAGGAATCGCATTCTCAGGACTATACGGTGATCTGCGGGGAATCTACCGTGTAATCGAGGCCGAGTATAACTACATGAAGCTGAGCCTTGGAAAAGAGCCGAGCGTATACAGTATCGCTAAGAGGCTAAGCCTGATCCTCTACAGTTATAAGCCAATGCCGTTCATGGTGGAAGTTCTCGTGGCCGGCGTGGACGAGAAGGGCCCGCGCCTATACGTTCTAGACTCGCTAGGATCCATAACAGAGGAGCCTTACGCGGCCGTAGGCTCGGGCGCAACGCTCGCCCTAGGATACCTGGAAGACGCCTACAAGGAAGATGCAAGCCTCGACGAGGCAATAGAGATCGCGTACCGGGCGGTAAAAAACGCTATGAGGAGGGACGCGTCTACAGGTGATGGCATAGACGTGGTAGGAATAACACGCGACCGTATCGTCGAGAAATCATTCAAACTGAAACTTGTTGCCGAAGAATAATGATAAAGCATGAGTAGGCATTCCCCGGGTGAGGTACAGCGTCATTCTGTGCCCAGGTAAGGGAGAGGTTTTCCGCGTCGAAAGCGTTCAAGGCGCAGAGGTGGATAGCGTCTAAAGCCAGGATCGCTGATGATACGGGCAGGATCGCTATCCTGGCAGGGGTAGACGTGGCGTATTCCAGGCGTCAAGGCTACGACGTGGGCTATGGTGTAGCAGTAGCATTAAAGTATCCAAGCCTGAAGCCTGTTGCATGCGTTGCAGTGGCTAGAATAATCTGCATACCATACATTCCCGGGCTCCTAGCGTTCAGGGAGATGAGCGTTCTAGCCCCCGCAATATCGAGGCTTATGGCGAGTACTAGGGTAGACGTCATCGTTGCTGACGGGCACGGAATAGCGCATCCTAGAGGTGCAGGTATCGCCACTCATATCGGCGTGGCCTTTAACACCCCATCGATCGGCATCGCCAAAAAGAGACTATACGGCAGGGAGACCAAGGCTAACGGCAAGCTTTACCTTGAAGACCCCAAAACTGGTAGAAGACTTGCAGCAATACTCTTCCGGG
>JALSOR010000121.1 GCA_026986415.1 Acidilobaceae archaeon | reverse complement strand
AAACCACCAGGTATACGGCGCTTAGCAGCTTGTGCGCTATAGCAACATTGTCTACCCGTTCGATATCCTCTAGCATTCAATAACACCCGTATGCTCAAGAGAGGTCGAATATTGTTTACGGGCTAAGCCCCCCAGTATGGGGGGCCCATATAGCCTATTGGATTGTAGTGGTTTCCGGGTTTATTTTATGTGGTACGCATATACTGGCGATACCATATAAAACCTTATAATTTCAATGAAAAATAAAATATTTATATTATATTAGGAATTAATATCTACCCTGAAACCTATCAGGCCCGCGACTTCCTTGAAACCTTCCCTCATTTTCTCAAGCACCGTGGGATCGTATTTCACAAGCAGTGCGAGAAACTCTCCCAGATGCTCCTTCTCCTCTTCCGCCACATCCTCGAAAACCTTCCTAATATCCGAGTTCTGACACTTAGCAGCCACCTGCTCATAGAAGTTTATCGCGTCGAGCTCAGCTATTATTGCAAGACGTATAGCCTGCAGATGCTCCTTCACGCTAGGATCGAGAAGCCTAGAAGCTGTTTCTACAGGGTTCTTAGCGAACATTATGCTCACCAGGAAACTATTATATTCTCTCGTCTACTAGTAGCCTGTTCTACAATGATTTATCAGCTAATATATACGAGATATTGCTACCATAAACTATAAGAAATAAGTGTATTATTAGAGGGAAAAAGGTTTTCCCGGGTGCTGGTTGTAGCGCTAGGAGCTTGTCTCCTTTATCATCCTCTCGAGATCCTTAGTCTTCTCCTCCTCGACATGCTCGATGTCCGGCTGGTAGTTGCTGCTCGGCAAGTAGTAGACGCGTGCCGCGGTATGCCTTACCGGGCCGTGCGGTGTCCCGGCAACAGCGTGGTGGGTCCTGACTATCCTGTATACCTCGCTGTTCGGATCGTCCAGGTCGCCGAATATCCTCACGTGCGCTGGACACGTCTCGACACATGCCGGCAGTAGGCCCTTGTCCACCCTGTGGGCGCAGAATGTACACTTGTCTATAGTCTTCGTTAGCAGGTCTACCTGTCTTGCAGCGTAGGGGCATGCGGTTACACAGCTACCGCAGAGTATACACTTGTTGGGGTCGACCAGCACTATGCCGTCCTTCCTCTGGAAGCTCGCCTCTGTCGGGCAGACGGTTACGCAGGGAGCGTTATCGCAGTGCTGACATATCCTATGGTAGAGTAGTAGCCCAACCCTCGGGTACTTGCCGCCCACTATCTCGAATATCTCCGTTCTGAGCCAGAGCTTCCCTATCTCTTCCTGGGCTATTTCCTTAGCCTTGTCAGGGTCCTTGTCGATGTAGGGGTCGCTCTTCTTCTTGGCCTCCTCCACGAAATACTCGGCGGGCGGCATGTCGGTCTCGACATGCAGCAGGCCTCCCAGCAGTTTCGGTGGGTTCTTCGGGGCGAGGCTTATCTTCTTCCCCTGCGGTTTCCCATTAACATACCCGTCCTTGTACACTACGAACTCTCTAGCATCACTGTTCAGGTTCTCCGCTACACACGCGGCCACACACGCGCCGCAGCCCATACACCTATCCACGTCTATTACCATAGCCCATCTTGTCACTTCTCACCACCTCCACATGCTAGGCTAGGCCTTCCTGATTGAAACAATAGTATCTCCTAGTACTGCGCTGCCAACGATAGGGTCTACCTCTGGGGGTATCAGCTTGTTGTAGGGTACTGTATCCTTAGGCGCGAACCTTAAGCGTGGGCTCTCGTGGCCGTATGCGTCAACTATGAATGCGGTGTCAGGCCTCACCCTCTCAGTCACGTGGACCCTTGTCTTATAGCATTTACCGTAGATGTTGCAGACCTCGACGAGATCGCCCTCTTTAACCCCGATCTTCTCCGCCCTGCTCGGGTGTATCCATATCCTCCTGAACATCTCGCTGGTGAGCCTCTCCAGGATCGGGTTGTTAGCGGTGCTCTCATGCGTCATAGTGGGGGCCTTACCGTAGATGAGGTAGAACTCGTTCTCGCCCAGCTTCTCCGGAGGCCTCTGCATTAGGCTTCTCGGCGGTACCCAGTCTATTATCGGGTGCCATTCCGGTTTTATCACGCCATTCTTCCTGTACTTGGCCGCTACCCAGAGGCTGATACTGAATATTTCTAGCAGGCCGGTGGCAGTGTATAGCTTGTGGTTCTCGAACACCTCCATGTTCTCCTTGATAACCTCCTCCTTATCGACTAGGACGACGGCGCCCTTCGTCCTCATCTCCTCTAACAGCTTATTCTTATCCTTGTTCAGCTTCAATGCTAGCGCTTCAATCTGTAACTCCTGAACCTTGCCGAGGAACTCGATCCTCTTCCTGATCGCCTCGGGAGTGCTCTCGAGATATGTCTCATCAACGCTATTGAACAGGTCGACCATCTTGCCCCATAGGCTCTTCGGAATACCTATTAGCCTGGCAAATGTTGATGCTACAGCCTCAACGCGGCCCAGATCCTTCGATAGTAGCGCTATTATTATTAGATAGGGGACACAGTCTGACACTGGCTTGTCAACCGCGGGTACTCCTGTCATGAAGCCGCCCCATGGGACGAACTCTATCGGCCTCACAAGATCGTATGTCTCTAGATATACGCAGTCGGGGAGCACTAGGTCGCTATACAGTGCAGTGTCCTGGGGTAGTATGTCTAGGGTTACAATCTTGGCTATGTTCTTACTCTTTAGCATTTTCTCCAGCCAGTCGTTACCGTCTACTATGGTTCTTGCAGGGTTGGCTCCAACGTTCAGTATCACCCATCCGCTAGACTTCTCTATTACCTTGTCGAGCACTATGAATGATCTACCGAAGTTGAACAGTGGGCCCTTAGTCTTGGTTCCGTCGGATAGTTCTATCTCGTAATTGTCGAGCTCTTTAGCTATAGGGCTCCAGGGTGGGGCCATGAATTTGGTTGCAGATATTGCGGGCGCAGGCATGCCTGCAGGGTTTGTGTCCTCTTTGGACTCTTCGAGGGCGGAATAGCTTATCAGTATTCCTCCGCGCCTGCCGAAGCCTCCTACTAGCGCGTTAAGGATTCCCATGGCACGCCATGTCTGGAAGCTGTTCCTGGTCTTAGTACCGTGCCATCCCGTGTCGAAGGTTGCAGGTCTCGTGGTTCCGAAGAGTCTTGCTATCTCGACGATAGTGCTTGCAGGTATGTCTGTTATCTTGGATGCCCACTCGGGCGTGTAGCCCTTGGCTTCAAGGTGCATGTATAATGCTTCGAGGACTGGGACGTATACTTTCCCGTTAACATTATACTTGCCGCGTAGGGCTGGCAGTTTCGCCTCGTCGTTGCACACTACATTGCCTGTGGCCTCATCGTATACTTTGAAGCATTTTACACTCCATGGTCTCGGGTATGGCATCTCCTTGCTTGGCTCCCTGCCGGGGACCCACTGTATCTCTAATGGTTCCATGGTCTCCGGGTCGACCAGCATGGTGGCGTTGCTGTACTTTCTCAGGTAGTCCTCATCGTAGAGCTCCTCCTTAATTATCACGTACATCATTGCCAGGAGCAGTGCTAGGTCCGTGCCGGGCCTGATCGGGACCCACATGTCAGCCCTCGCGGCTTCCTCGCTGAGCCTTGGATCGACAACTATCAGTTTGAACTTTCTAAGGTCCTGGCCAACCCTGCTAGCGTGGCTAATGCTTATGCTCCCGAAGGGGTTTCTCCGCACTGATATTACAAGCCTAGTCTCGTCGTAGTCGACCATGAACTCGGGGTGCACACCCACTCCTAGAACGCTGCCCCAGCCCATAGCTTTAGGGAGGAAGCATGTAGCTATAGGCTGGCTGAACGCGTTGCTGAGCATTAGTCCTATCAGGAACGCGAAGGCATGAGGCCTGTAAACGTCGCAGCCGAACCATCCGAAAGAGCCTATGTGCCTGTCCTTCTCTGCGCTCGCCATCATGCCTGCAATCATAGCCTCCATATCGCTGGCTCCCTTCTGTTTGGCCTGCTGGTATGCCTGCTGGAACGCCTGCATCATCTCCTGGTACCAGGGCTGGAACGCTTTCTTCAGCTCGTTGTAGGCCTCCTTCCATGAGACCTCCTTAAAGTTCCATGTGCCCCTCTCTCCCCCAACTCTCATGAGCGGTTTGACCAGCCTGTCCGGGTTGTATAGCCTGTAGAGTCCCATGTTGCCCCTGGCACATATAGTGGCCCTGTTGAAGACGTAAGCATATGGGTTGCCGAAGATCCTCTCAACCCTGCCATTGTTGACTCTTACCATAATACTGCAGCCCTGGGGGCACATTCCACAGTGGTTCGGCTTGTAGCTCAGCTTGGGCTGATCAGCAGCTTCTAATGCCAGTTTCTCCGCGTGTTTCAGCGTCTTGTATCCAACACCGCTTACTCCGGCCAGTATACCAGTTATTCCCATGATCTTTAGGAAGTCTCTCCTAGTTATTCCGCCGCTCTTGACCGCCATAGTCTCTCACCCCATCCTACATGGTTTCACTTGAAAATCCAGAGGTGCTTGGGCTTCTCGCCCTTCTCTAGTGGGAGTAGGAGCTCGCCTAGTGAGAGCAGGAATATGCCTAGGGTGATAGCGAAGATTACGAGCATCTTCTCCGGGGTTCCGGCGCTGTAGTGCTGGGGTCCGAAGTGGACGTAGTAGGGGTTGAGGTTATCTATGAGGCCCCCGTAGTGGAAGCTGAGCCTTGCCTCCTGGCCTCCGATTATGAAGAGGTAGAGCCCGGTGTACGCGCCGATAGCTGCTATGATGCTTGTTATATATGTTAGCGGTAGGTTCCTCTTCACGTACGCGTAGGCTGCCAGGAAGAACGCCACTATGATGCCGAGGCCGAACTGGAGCCCCCAGAACTCGGCCTTCCTATAACCGAATAATAGTATCTTGTACATCTCCCAGGCGGGCGGGTAGTAGTAGGCTACTACGACCATCCATATTACCAGTATGAACAGGGTGGCCGTGGCTATCATTATCACGCTGTTGAATATCTTGGCTATAAAGTTGGAGAGCTTCTCGTCAAGCTCGCCCTTCAGCCAATAATATGTTGCGAGGAATATTGCCTCTAGGCTGGCTCCTATCAGGGCGGCGCTGACTATGAAGAATATTCCGGCGTGCGCCCCGTACCATGCTGGAACGCCAGTGCTGCTACCGAACACTTCTCCCAGGTTGTAGTCTAGGTTGAGGTCTACCATTACTGCGAAGCCGCCGGCTATGAGCGCTACAATGAGCTCGGCCGTTTTCATCTTCTTCACAGTCTTAACATCGGCCTCAGTGTGGACCTCGTGTCTTATCAGGTGTATCAGCTCTACCACTAGTACTAGGAAGAACAGCGTGTATAGGAGTCCCATCCATGCTATCCTGGAGTGTATGTTGAAGCTTAGGAATAGACTCATGAAGTGGTCGGGCCTTCCCAGGTCGGTAATAATCATTATCCATGCCGGTATAACCATTGCTATGGCGAACCAGGTGCCCTGCTTTATGACCCTCTCGAACTGGCCGTCGGGGTCCCTGTAGCCGAATATTGTATGGGTGCTGTTCACGAGGCTAGCTCCAGTTGCTGCTAGGGCGAAGAACACGTAGCTGGGCACGAATAGGCCCCAGGGGAACGGGTCTTTCGCCATCCACGGCTCGGTCTCCTTATAGTATTTGGGGTATTCGATACCGGTAGCAACTAGGATTACTATGAGTATTATGAGCCACGCTATTATAGCCGTCTTTTTCTGCACTGCCTCCTTCACCCTTTCCTAGCACTCTTCTTGGACCCTGGAAGGCTTCTCCTCCCAGGGTTTCCATGGTCTCATGTAGGATCCATGTGCTAGCAGGTCTAATTAAAAGCTAGGGGGGTGTTCAGTATGCCACACTATTTATAGCAAAATTACACCTAATGTACATGTTTCTTCCCGAGATTACTTATATACTATTTGTCATTGTCCCACGATTAACATTAAAATACATGTTATAAAAAAATACTTCTAACCTGAAAATTCTTCGGACAAACCCACTATAGTGGGCTTAAACACTATATAGCCTGGAAGCCTGCGAGGCACCCAGGGAGGATTAAGGGGCATGGCAGGACCGGAGCGTATCGCGGAGGAGACCCTGCTATTGCGTGGATCCCCCCAGACAGTCTTCCACGAGCTACCAGATGGGGGCATAATAGTGGTTGACCCTGGGCATGGGAGGAAACGGGCCAAGCAGATCGCTAGAATAACCGGAGGCCACGGGAAAACTATAGTATTGTTAACACACGGTCATACGGATCATGTTGACGTGCTCTCCCACACGGATATTCTGAACCCGCACGAGGTGATGGCTAGCAGTATAGAGCGGCCCATGGTGGAACAGCCAGTCTACAGGGTCTCCATGACGTTCGGGCTACCCCTGAGGAGGGGCAGCGGGCTACTACTCTACGATGCGAAGCCCGTCAGGGTGAGCCGGGAGATACCCTACGATCCGGGGAGGGGCCCGGGTCCGGAGCCCATACCTGGACTGGAGGATTACAATGTACAGCTAGTCCCCCTGCCAGGCCACACCCCGGGGCATGCGGGGTTCCTGCTAGGCGGGGTCCTCGCTGCTGGGGACGCCATTTTCGGGGACAGGGTCTTGGAGACCTATATAGCACCCTACCATATGGATCCCTGCACTGCCAGGAGGAGTCTAGCGTGGATCCGTGGCCTCTACGAGGAGGGGCTTATAGAAGTGGTAGTCCCCGGCCACGGGCCCGTGGCGAGGGGCGATAGTATACCGGCCATGGTGGAGGCGAACATCGCGTCTATAGACAGGTTCGCCGCCAACGTGTACGACGTGCTGGAGGAGGCCCCCAGGACGGCGGGGGAGATAGTCTCCATGCTCCCCGGGGCCGGGAGGGTGGAGAAGCCCGGGCTCCTACTGCTAGCGGAGGTAGCATTGAAAGGGCTCCTAGCCTGCCTCGAGGAGAGGGGAGCGGTCAGGGCGCGGGTAGAGGATGGGAGGGTAGTGTGGAGCCTCGAGAGGAGGGTCCCACTCGGAGGGGAGACATAGTAAACCGGGGCGAGCCCCCAGCAATATTTTCCCTCCCCCACCCTCCCTGAAAGTTATACTTGGAAGGACCGGCCTTGCGGGGAATGGTAAGGGTTGAAGCCTGGAAGTAGACCGTTAGGCCCCCTCCCCGGGCTCCTGGGGGAGGGGAGTACTCCGCTCGTCTACGATAGTCTGGGGCCCGTGCCGGCCTACTACAAGCTGGAATACCTGAATCCTACTGGGAGCTTCAAGGATCGGGGGGCGAGCCTCACAGTTTACGATGCCTCGCGTAAGGGTTACCGGTGCGTGGTGGAGGATTCCAGCGGTAATACTGCTCTGAGCGTTGCGGCCTACAGTTCGAGGGCTGGCGTTGAAGCCCATATCTTCGTCCCCTCAACTGTTGGAAGGGGCAAGAAGGAGCTCCTCGAGGCTCTAGGGGCGAAGGTCCACGTCTCCCCTACCAGGATGGAGGCTCACTGGGAGGCCGTGGAGTTTGCGAGACGCATGGGATGCTACCATGTGAACCACATGGTCAACCCGGAGTTCATAATGGGAGTATCAACAATAGCCTGGGAGATACCTGACAAGCTGCTCCACGGCACTTTCATAGTGCCTGCGAGCAGCGGCACGCTCCTCCTCGGCCTCCACATGGGGCTCAAGGCCCGCGGCGTCGACCCGAACATTGTAGCCGTGGTATCCCCCTGCGCGGACAAGCTCGCGAGGACCGGGAGGCTCATCGCGAGGCTGGGGGAGGGCTGCGACCTGCTAGAC
>JALSOR010000120.1 GCA_026986415.1 Acidilobaceae archaeon | reverse complement strand
TCCCCTTCCGAGGAGCACGGTCTGCCCGTTCCTGTTATAGGCGGTGTATCCCATCACTACCGGGACTATGCCGTTCTCTAGGAGGGGTTGTAGCCTCTCCTGCACCCTCCTGCTGCTCTCATGGTAGTCGACTACCGCCTCCCTATAGGAGCCTCCTGCTGCTACCAGGCCCGCGGCGCCCCCGTGGAGCCATCTCGCCTCCACCCCGCGGCTGCGGAGTACGCTCGCTGCCAGGGCGGCGCTGAGCATCTCCCCGTATGAGACTATCATGGCCTCAACGTGCGGGGCTGTCTCCCCTATGACGCGGACGGCCCATACGAGCTTGAAGAGCTCTGTGAAGAGAGTGTTCATCTCCCCCAGAAGCTTCGCGAGGTGCTCCCTGTCCTCGACAGCCTCGTGGGCCGCGCTCGTATAGCGTTCCATAAGGTCCCTTAGGAGGGGCTCGACGCTCTCCTCCCTCTGCGCTAGGCTCGCCGCCCGGAACAGCGTGTCGGTCGCACCCTTCATAGCGCTGACCACTACGATAGGCCTGTAACCCTCCCCTATCAGGCTCTCGACAGTGTCTGCAAGCACCTTGTAGCCCTGGCCGTCCGCGAGTATGCTGCCCCCGAACTTGGCGACGAGTACCTTCTGCCCCTGTACTCCCCCTGTCATCCCGCTCTCACACCCCCTACAGCTTCCACCCTCCCCTCGGGGATGCCGGCGGGGCGGGCGAGGCTCTTTACGGCCTGCACCGCCTCGAACGGTGTCGCGGCTCTAATCTTGACTGTTGGGTGCGCCAGCATGTTCTCCGGGTCTTTCAGGCCGTGGCCTGTGAGTATGAGCGCGACAGTCTCCCCCCTGTCGATGACCCCCTCCTCCATGAGCTTCCACAGTCCTGCCAGGCTGGCCGCGCTGGCCGGCTCCACGGTTATCCCCTCCCTCCTCGCCAGGTACTTGTGCGCCTCCATTATCAGGCTGTCGGGCACGCTCGCGAAAACCCCACGGCTCTCCCTCACGGCGGCAACAGCCTTAGGCCAGTTCACAGGCCTCCCAATCCTTATCGCGGACGCCACAGTCTCCGGCCTATCATACCATAAGGGCTCGCTGGCACCCTGCAACCACATGTCCGCCAGGGGCGCGGCCCCCTCGGCCTGTATGCCTGCGAGGCGTGGGAGCCTGTCTATGAGCCCGTACTTGTAGAGCTCCCTCAGCCCCTTCCATACCGCGGAGATGTTCCCCGCGTTACCCACGGGGAGAACGATCCAGTCCGGCACCCCGCCGAGCTGGTCGACTATCTCGTAAGCAACAGTCTTCTGCCCCTCGAGCCTCCAAGGATTGAAACTGTTAAGGGGGTAGAGCGTCTCGTCCTCCTCCACAGCCCTCATAACAGCCTCCAGCGCCTCGTCGAAACCGCCCGCGACCATGACGATACTCGCACCATAATGCACAGTCTGCGCCAGCTTCCCCCCGGCAACCTTACCCTCGGGCACAACAACAATACTCCTCAGCCCGGCCCTCGCAGCATAAGCCGCACTGCTAGCAGCAGTATTTCCAGTACTAGCAACAACAACAGCCCTAGCACCGCTCAGCCTCGCCAGGGTCACAGCAACAGTCATACCCCGGTCCTTGAAGCTCCCAGTAGGATTGCAGCCCTCAAGCTTACCGTAAGCCTCAACACCCCTAACAGTGGAGAGCCTCACCAGGGGGGTCCCACCCTCCCCCAGGCTCACAGGCTCCAACCCCTCCGGGACCGGTAACAGCT
>JALSOR010000119.1 GCA_026986415.1 Acidilobaceae archaeon | reverse complement strand
GCTCCGCCATCCGCGTGGTGGCAGTGTTGAGGGAGTACAGGCGTCCCTGCTCGAGGCATTTCAGGCTGTAGGATCCCATGTCCAATACTACGCCTACCATGGGGGGCCTCTTGCCTACCGGGACGACCCAGCTGACAGTTGTAATGTTGACTGGAACCCTCTCTCCACACTCAACAGCTAATATGTATACTGGCACGGGTCTTAGGAGCCGTAAGGGCTTGTCAACCTTAACGTAAGCGTTCCCCCTGTCCTCCACCGTTTTAACCCCAAGAGCGAGTATCGCAGCCCCTGGGAGGCCGGAAAAACCTTGCCTCCCCACTGCCGGGCATTCCCAATATTCAATACTGTATGGTATCCTCTTAACTCCCCCCTGGCACACTCTCATTCTAGAAGGCGCTACCCGTCGTTGGGGCTCCCGGGCTGGAGCGGTTCCCCAGGTCTCCGGGACTATAAGGATTATCCCGGGCCCTGCCCTGGTTATGCCTGTTCGAGGTCTGAAGGTGTACGCGGCGTTGCCCGGTGGAGACGTGCTATCACTGTTGAGGCCGTACACTAGGGGGTGGTTCGCTGAGAAGTATGGTAGCCCTACGGAGCCGCAGAGGAGGGCTCTCCCTATTATCGCCCGTGGGGATAACGTTCTAATATCGAGTCCTACAGGTACGGGGAAGACGCTTGCCGCGTTCCTATGGATTATCGACAGGCTCCTAGCGCTGAGCGAGGAGGGGAGGCTTGAGGATCGGATCTACGCGGTTTATGTCAGCCCTTTGAGGGCTCTCAATAACGATATGGAGCGTAACCTTCTCCAGCCCCTCCAGGAGATTAGGGAGTACGCCTCGAGCCACGGGTATAGTGTTGGCGAGGTTAGGGTTGCCGTTAGGACTAGCGATACTCCTAGTAGTGTTAAGCAGAGGATGGTGCGCAAGCCGCCCCACATACTCATAACCACCCCTGAGAGCCTCGCGATCAGCCTTGTAGCCCCGAAGTTCAGCCAGAGGCTCTCCACCGCGAGATGGGTTATAGTTGATGAGATACATGAGATGGCTGGAAGTAAGAGGGGGACCCACCTGAGCCTAACCCTCGAGAGGCTGGAGAGGCTTGTGAGGGACGCGGGCGGGAGGCTCCAGAGGATAGGTATGAGCGCGACAATAGCACCGTTAGAGGAGGTAGCAGCGTTCCTGGCCGGCTACGAGGACGATGGCACCCCGAGGCCTGTTAGTATTGTTGACGCGAGGTTCTCCAAGCCCGTCGATATCAGGGTTCTAGCGCCGAAGGTCGACCTCATACATGACCCTGCGGACAAGGTTAACGATGCCATATATAGGAGGCTGGCGGAGCTGATACTCCAGCATAGGACCACCCTGATATTCACCAATACTAGGAGTGCTACTGAGAGGGTGGTCTACAAGCTGAAACGGCTCCTGCACGATGAGATGGGCGTTATAGACGCCGACATGATAGAAGCCCACCATAGCAGCCTGTCCAGGAGCGTCAGGCTGGAGGTTGAGAGGAAGCTCAAAGAGGGCAAGCTCAGGGTCGTGGTTTCAAGCACGAGCCTCGAGCTCGGCATAGACATAGGATACATAGACCTTGTAGTACTTCTGAGCAGCCCGAAGAGTGTTAGCCGCCTGCTGCAGAGGATCGGGAGGGCTGGCCACCATATAAGGCAGGTGAGTAAGGGTCGTATCATAGTTGTAGACCGGGACGATCTCGTGGAGTGCACCGTGCTCGCCAGGGCGGCCCTGGACAGGCACATAGACAGGGTTAGAATACCGAGGAAGCCCCTAGACGTGCTAGCACAACACCTGGTAGGGATGG
>JALSOR010000118.1 GCA_026986415.1 Acidilobaceae archaeon | reverse complement strand
CTCGTCGAAGCCGGCATCAGCGGTTACAACCCCGTACGGGTCGACGATAACGCTCCGGCCCGTAAACCTTTCCCCTGCCAGCACCGCCCCTACAAGGTAAGACACGTTCTCGTGCGCCCTAGCCTGGGCGAGGAACCTGTACATCTCCTCCTTGCCCGGGCCCTTATACCATGCGCTTGGGACGATGAAAACCTCGGCCCCGCTAAGAGCCTGGAGGCGGAAGAGCTCCGGGTATCTTATCTCGAAGCATATGGCGAATCCCAGCTTTGCCCCGCACGCCTTGACCGGTTCTGGCGGCCTGTCGCCCTTCTCGAACACGCAGCTCTCGCAGTAGCCGAGAGCGTCGAAAAGGTGGGTCTTCCTGTAAACATAGAGCGTGTCACCGTTCCTGTCCAGGAGTACGAGGCTATTATAGGGCTTCCCCGAGGGGCCCCTCTCGAAGAGTGTCCCCACAACGCACGCATCATTACCACGGGCCACGTCTCTCAGAAGACCCACCCAGCCACCGTCCACCGGCTCTGAAACCTCGTAGACCTCCTCGGCCCGCAGCCCTGTAGGGTCGAGCATAGAGTATTCCGGGATCACGATCAGGTCTCCAGCAGCCTGCCGGGCCAGCCTCTCAATTCTTCTCGCGGCCTCCTCCTTGGAGCGGGACGCCTCAAGCTGGAGTATGCTGACTATGAGGGGCTCATCCAACCCTGCCCACCAGCCTTGAGAGCTCGTCCACGAAAACCTGAATGTCCGACTCGTTATTATAGAGGTGTACGCTCACCCTTATCCCGTGTATGCCCGCCTGCTCCCTATAGGCCACGCTGATACCCCTAGCTTGAAGGCTCCTGACGATTTCAGCCTCCCTCCCCGGGGGCAGGCCTGTCCTTACTAGTACTATGCCGGACTTCCTATCGTATCCCTCCGCTGATAGTGTGTCTGTGAAACCCTTCTCCTCCAGTAGATCCACGAGTATCCTCCGGAGCCCCTGCACGTGGTCCTGTACCGCTATGATGCTCGCGGCTCCTGTTAGGAAGCGTAGCACGATCTCGAAAAGGTCTAAGTCTAAAACTCCTATCCCGCTCGTGGGGTGGAATATGCCCGCGTCCCTCCGGAGCCCGGGACTGCCGTAGTAGCTGTCCCTATAGCTTAGGCTCCCCTCAACGCTAAATCTGCTGTAGACGTATGGTGTAACACTCCTAACGAACCTCTCGCTCACATACGCGACTCCGAGGCCTACCGTCGGGGTTAGGAGCCACTTCCTGGGGGTCCCGCATACGGCGTCCATACGTTTAACATGGGGCGGCAACGGTAGATGGCCGAAATGGTGTGCCCCGTCCACTATTACGAACCTGCCCTCCCCAGGCTTCAACCTGCTGAAGTCCCCGTAGTAGCCCGTGGTCCACTGTATACTGCTGGCCACTAGGATCCTTCCCTCCCCCTCGTCCAGGAATTCCGCCGCATCGTCCTCCCAGCGGTAGTCCCCCTCCCTGCCGAGATATACCAGGCGGTCGCATATCGTTGGAAGACTAGAGCAGAGGGAGCGCAACGCTAGCACTACACCGGGATACTCTTGGAGTGTGACACCGATAACTCCCGGACGCCTGTACTCCCTGTAGATGTATGCTAGCGCGCTTAGAACGAGCCTCTCAATACAGCTGGTAGTACCGTGCATACCAACAATAGTACTCCTAGGATCCTCTATCCCGACATATCTTGCAAACCTCTCCCTAACCATATCATACTTTAACTCCACACCCATTATTCCCCGGGCAGGATCGCTTACATACTCAATTAGGGCTCTTACCCCCTCCTCTCTAGCGATTCTGGGTGGAAGCC
>JALSOR010000117.1 GCA_026986415.1 Acidilobaceae archaeon | reverse complement strand
CTTCCCTGACTGTGAGGCTCCTAACCTCGTATCCTAGCTTGGATGATAGTTCTCTCAGCGTGAGGATAGTCTCCACGGGATCCCTCGTTCTAGCGTAGACTCTTAGGCCCACGACTCTAACGCTCACGCTTACCTCGGACAGTCTCCTGACGAGCTCCTGGGGGACTCGTGAGAGGAGGGCTATAACCTCGCTCACAGCTCCAAGGCTCTCCATAACCTCCCCGGGACCCCCCTCAACAACAACCCTGCCCTCGCGGAGTATCAGTATGCGGTCCGACAGTTCCACGGCCTCGCTAATATTATGGGTCGCGACTACCACCGTTTTACCCCGCCTCTTCAACCCCCTGATAAGGTCTCTGAGCTGTGCGACCGAGACGACGTCCAGCCCGCTGGTGGGCTCGTCGAGGACGACTATGTCGGGGTCGTGTATGAGCCCCGCGGCCAGGTCCGCCCTCCTCCTCTGGCCCTTGCTGAGCCCGCCGTAGGGCCTGTCTAGGAGGCCCTTGATGCCGAAGTATGATGCGACCCTTCCAACCGCCCCCTTAACGTCTCTAACCCTGTGTAGTACTGCTGAGAGCTCCAGGTTCCTCCTCACCGTCAGCTCCGGGAAGAGGAAGCCGGTCTCCGCAACATACCCCACCCTCATCTTAACGCCAAGCCTGTCAACGCCAGCGTCAACACCGTGAACCCACACCCTTCCCGGAGGGACGCGTAGCATGCCGCTCAACGCTCTCAGGAGAGTGGTCTTACCCGCACCGTTAGGGCCCAACACGCTATAGACGCTCCCGGAGGGCACCTGGAATGAGACGCCGCGGAGCGCCTCGATACGGCCGTAACGCTTCCACAGGCCCCTTACAACAACACTATACTCTCCAGACAATAGAACGCCCCTCAGACCATTAGCCCTCCACGTTCAATCAGGGTGGGGAGGCCCGGGCATAAAACAGGATGCGCCCCGCAAGGGATAGGGCAGGGGGAGGGGTATGCCGGTAGAGGCCGGGGGCGAGGAGGCGGTGCTCGCACGCGCAGTACGTCTCATACTGGAGGGGAAGCCCGAAGAGGCGCTCCTAGTACTCTCAAAACACTATGGGATTCCCCCGCCGAGACTGGAGGTGGGCCTGCCCAAACGGTGCCTCCACGCTCTAGGCTGCTACGTGCCTTCAAGGCGGACAATATATGTTAGGAGCTCCGCGGAGTACAGGGACCCCTTCATAATACTCCACGAGTACTACCACCATTTGAGATGGCGCCGGGGGAAGCATAGGGGGACCGAGAAGCACGCGGACCAGTACGCGATAAGAGCAATAAAAATATATAATAATATTGTTACGGGCGGCCGGGACCCCCACGGGAAGCAACAGCCACACCAAGCCCGGAGAAAAAATCTAGACCTGTAACCGCCCCCCACACAACAAGTGCAGAGTCCCAACCAGCCTGTCAACACACTCCTCGGGAGGCTCAACGCAGGACACATAAGAAGACCAAACCCTAACACTACACTCGTCAAGCCTCTCAGACACGGCGCGTAGAACACTAACCTTATCCCAAGGCCCCCTATACCCGTGGGCTAGGAGGAGCAGCTTAACAGTCTCACCAGCAACAATACCTCTCATAACCCTCCTACCAGCCAGCCCCAGGAGGCGCTCGCACCTCCCCCTGAGAGACCAGTAACTACTCTGCACGCGGTGCACAGGCACACCATACAGTAGCAGGCTGTGCCTCTCAAAATCCTCCCTGTAAACGGTCAGAAACTTGTAATCACACCTATGCGAGTAGACCTCGTCAACCGAGCACCAAGCAATATCGACACCCCTAACCCTAACACCCGAACAG
>JALSOR010000116.1 GCA_026986415.1 Acidilobaceae archaeon | reverse complement strand
GCTTGTTGCGTTAACCCACCCTTAATCCTGTAGAGAGGAGATAACGGTTTGAGGCGAGGATTAACTCCCCAGCTCGCAGCAGTCATAGTAGTGCTCATCATAGCCTCCACGGCTGTTATACTAGTGGAGCACGCCCGGTCTCCCCGGAACCCTGGGACGACAACCGGTACGGGCACGCCAACGGCGAGCACCACAAGCCCAGGAGGCACCACCGGGACTAGCGGGAAGGCAAGTCTCGAAGGCGTATGGAAGGGCACCTACCATGGCATGCGTGGAAGCGGGGAGTGGACGTGGGTGATCAAGCGTTCCAACACGGGCTACACCGGGTGCCTCAGGACGAGCGGCACCTACTCGACAGGCGGCTCGTGGGTACCCCTGACCGTTACCGTTGAGAACGGCCGTATAACCCTCGGCACTGTAGCAATGGGTGGTGTGACCTTCACGGGCAGCGTGAACGGTGGTAGCGCTTCCGGCTCGTGGACTATGGCTGGAGGCGCTGACAGGGGCGACTGGCAGGGGCGGAGGGTCTCAAGCACCAGCGGCCCCATGCCCTGCGGTAGCGGCGGGCAGGGCGGGCATACAACTACCACGACAACCCACACCGGTACCACGACAACATCAACGGCCGGCGGCCAGCACCTATACCCTTATCCCCCTATCGGATCGCTCCATGACATTGCAGTCAACACTACTAAGACAATAATAGGTGTGCTCCACCTCACCGGGGAGCATGCCAGCCACACTGAGACCACTGGCAACATGCAGGCCGTAGTGGAAACAGTATATATTGGTGTCACCTACAACCCTGCAAGCCCTAACAATATAACAGCCGTACAAGAGGCTATAGTATCATATCTCGAAGCCTACGGCTACACTGTTCAAACCCTGACACAGCCGGGGAGCGTGGCGGCATTCGCAGCCTACAGCCAGACGATGCATGTAGCGCTCAACATAGGAGTCGGATCGGCAGCGAACGAGACGGGCGGGGGCTATGATGTGACGATACTAGTCCAGGCCCAGAAGTCCTAGCCCTTAAACTGAGGGGGCTGCCGAGGCCGTCCACCATATATTTTCCCCCATTACTCTGAAAAGTATTTAAATAATCCTCTTACCCAGACCCCCTACCCGGGGGAAACACTGTTTGACCGGCAGGAAGAGCCTCCACGATAGCATAGTGGAGGCTGAACAGGTCCTCGCCAGGGCAGTCTCCCAGGCCTCAAAGGACATCCTCCACAGGAGGAACCTGTGGGATTTGGACCCCCTCTTCGAGGCTAACGTGATATGCATCGGGAGCCTGCCCGGTACTCCCTGCCTAGAAGAGGCGACGGTCAGCCCTGGATGCTCCGACTGGGAAACCTATAGGAGGGGGCTCTCCGAGCTCGAGGACATGGTCGACAGTATTAAACGCTACAATGGGGATGGGAGCCTCACTATAGATTATAGGCCCCTCAACAGTATTATTGGGCCGGCCAAGCACGTAGCCAAGCATCTCGCCGGGAAACACGGGATGAGCGTGAGAGTACGAGCTGAAATCCTACCCTACAGTGACACGCCGGGCCACATGGGGGGCCTGCTCTCGATAGGAGTATGCGTCCCCGAGAGCCACGGTGTATCAGCTCTAGCCCCGAGAATAGCGCTACTACACAGTGTTCTGGCAGGAGAGCGCATCCCCATACCCACGCCGCCCCACGCGGAGATCGCCAGGGAGAAGAGCCCCTTCTCGCCAATATACAAGCCCATACACTGCTACATGCTAAAAATCTGGGAAACCGGGGAGGCGCCCAGAGAGGAACACTACAGTATCAAAGAAAGGCTGAGCGACTACACGCTAGCAGTGGA
>JALSOR010000115.1 GCA_026986415.1 Acidilobaceae archaeon | reverse complement strand
CTTCACTACTCATCCACCTCCCCGCGGAATGCTATGCTCAACACTATACCGGCCATAACGAGCTGGAGTACTACCTGGCCGTACCAGAACGCCGTGCTCGAGCCTGTCAGGGCTATGACCACTATGAGGAATATGAAGAGGGCTATGAGGCCGAGGACTGTTAGATCCTTTCTAACATTATACATGACCGATCCCTCCCAGCACTCCAGGACCCCTTTCCGCGCGCTCCCGGAAGGGTTTGGAGGGGGAAAACAGGGGTTCCATGTCCCCCATCCCCTCGGGGGAACTATTCGCTAGCCCACTCTTGACACACGTTTTAACATAACAATACTGTATAGCCTAGTATAAGAGTATAGAATCCCCGATGTAAATACACGCCTCGAAAACGGTTTACAGGACGAAGCCCAAACGTAGAGGGCTCGGATAGAGTACAGGCAGCCCAGCGGGCAACGCGAGCAAGAGAAAAGCCAGGAGGCCCCAAACGCCGGAAGCCAAATACAAGGCTACACTATAGACAACCGTGAAAACAGTATAGAACGGGTAGCCCCACAAGACCCGGAAAACCGCGAGGCTCCACGCCAGGAAGAGTGCCGCGCCCGCGATGGGGGCCACAGCACAAGCGGCCCCCGCGGCAAGAGGGACTAGGAGGCCCGCGTCAGCCTCAAGCCTGAACCCTGGAAGCCCCCCACCCTTCCCGGCGAGGCCGAGGAGCACGAGCGCGCCGCCCAACTGTTTAACTGCGAGCACGATTATAAGGCCCGGGCCGAGGCCGGCTACGAGGAGCGATAGGAAGAACCCTGTGAGGGGGCTCAGGGCGAGCAGTCTCAGGTCTCCGTGGAGGGCTACGGTTTTAGCAGCGGTATTCCTTGCGGAGCCGGCGAGTATCGCCCCTATAGTTGCTGCTAGGAGGCCTGGTAGAGCGTGGCTACTGTGCAGTAATAATCCTGCTAGTACTAGGATTATCCCGGGGATGCCTGCGGCTCGGAGCACTGCTCCCGCCTGCCTGCGGGAGACTGCTAGGGCCTGGAGGGGTTTCAACCCTTCCATGCTGGCCTCCACGTGCTTCTCGAACGCGTGGCCAAGAATTACGGCTCCCGCCAGCATTACCGCTATTAGGATCTTCTCCGGCCTCGTGGGGGGTGCTATTTGGAGTCCTATGAGGATTAGTAGTCCTGTCGCGGTCTTGTCGAGTATTGATGCGAGAGCGTAGCCGGCGGCTAGCCTGACAGCTACGGGGCTCGGCTCCATGCTTCTAGCACTGCTCGTGGCGGTCAAAGCCTACGTTCCTCCTCTCCCCCAGGTATGAGGGGCGCTGCTATAAGAGGGTGTTGCCGGGCGCGTCTTAATGTTTACGTGGCCGCTCCTGCTCGAGGGTTTAACGTTGAACGCTATAGGATTGTAGGTGCAACTCACACTGTAAGGCTTTATATAGGATTATCCATGTTTGATTATGCGAATGATAGTTGCGGGCCCAGAATTAGGGTTAGGGCCTGCATGTAGGGTAGAGGGAGAGGGGTTTTGCCAAGCGTTGAAACGATAGAGCACGACATCGTGGTTCTCGGCACCGGTATAGCCGGTTTGAGGGCGGCCATAGAGGTTAAACGCAAGTACGGGGACAAGCTGGACGTGGGGCTCATAAGCAAGATACACATCCTGAGAAGCCATAGCGTGAGCGCTGAGGGTGGCACCGCCGCAGTCCTATACCCTGAGGAGGGGGACAGCTTCGCCCTCCACGCTTGGGACACGATCAAGGGCAGCGACTTCCTAGCCGACCAGGACGCTGTATGGCTGTTCGTCAAGCTCATGCCCGAGGAGATAAGACTGCTAGAACACTGGGGGCTCCCGTGGAGTAGGAGGCCCGACGGTAGGATAGCGCAGAGGCCCTTCGGAGGCCACAGCCATCCCAGGGCCACCTTCGCCGCTGACAAGACCGGCTTCTACGAGATGCAGACCCTCTACAATAAGCTCCTCGAATACGACGGCTGGGAGAGATACGACGAATGGTACATAACGAACATCGTCGTCGAGGACGGCGCGTACAAGGGATTATACGCTATAAACATGAGGGACGGGAACCTCTACTACTTCAAGAGTAAAGCCGCGATAATAGCGATGGGAGGCGGCGGCAGGCTCTACAACTTCACAACCTACGCCCACACCGTCACAGGAGACAGCTACGGCACCGCCCTGAGAGCAGGCATACCCGTGAAAGACCCGGAGTTCATACAGTTCCACCCCACAGGCCTAGTACCTAGCGGCATACTCATAACCGAGGGCGCCAGGGGAGAGGGAGGCTACCTCCTCAACAATAAGGGAGAAAGGTTCATGCTCCGCAAGGACTGCGCCCCCACCAAGGGAGAGCTCGCCCCCAGAGACATAGTCTCGAGATGCGAGATGAAAGAAATACTGGAGGGCAGGGGCTTCAAGGACCCCGTAAGCGGGCTAGAATATGTGCTCCTAGACCTCCGCCACCTCGGAGAGAAGAAGATAAACGACAGGCTACCGGCGGTCAGGGAGATAGCCATAAGATACGCTGGTGTAGACCCTGTAGAAGAGCCAATACCTGTAAGGCCCGTGGCGCACTACACGATGGGAGGCATACACACCGACAAGTACTACAGGGTGCTAGACGAGGACGGCCGCTGGATCAGGGGCCTCTTCGCCGCCGGGGAGGCGGCGGCAGCAAGCGTGCACGGCGCCAACAGGCTTGGGAGCAACAGTACGGCCGAGTGCCTCACCAGCGGTAAGCTAACGGGCATGCTGGCCGCGGAGTACGCGTTAAGGCTCAGGGATGCGCCCTCAGCCCCGAGGGAGAGGCACGCCCAGGAGGAGGACTGGGTCTGGGGCCTCCTAAGGAGGGAGAGCGGCATACCGAGCTACCAGATAAGGAACGAGCTCAAGAAGACTATGGGAGAGAACTTCTACGTTTTCAGGACAGGCGACGGTATCAGGGCCGCGCTGAGCAAGATAGTAGAGCTGAGGAGGCTGTTCAGGGAGAAAGTCTACATTGAGGATAAGAGCAAAGTGTACAATACTGACCTCCAGGCCGCGCTAGAGGCCGCCAACATGCTTGACGCCGCCCTGGCGGCCGTGAGCGCCGGGCTCCAGAGGACGGAGTCCCGTGGGGCCCACTACAGGCTAGACTATCCGAAGAGGGACGACGAGCACTGGCTGAAACACACTCTAGTGTTAAAGGACGGCCTCGACAGTGTAAGGATAACCTACACCCCGGTAGCGGTCACGACGTGGAAGCCGGTTGAGAGGAAATACTAGTTTCCCTGTTATGACGGCGGGAGTGAGTTGTTTAGGGAGGTGGAACCCTTATGGCAGAGAAGGACGGGAAGGTTAAGGTGTTGGAGAACAGGCCTGGCTGGATAGCCAGTATAAACCCTTGGGTCCTCAAGATAATCAACAACCCGGAGAGGACCGCGTTCGTCCTCCACAGGATAACAGGCCTCCTCATGGCGCTCATAATAATGGCCCACATCTACGTTACAGGCACGCCTGCAAGGGTCGGATGGGAGGCTTGGGCCGAGGAGATATCAAAGGCTCACGGTATAACACCGGTAACGCTATACTTCTTCTTCTTCGCGGGGATCGCCTGGTACCACGGCCTGAACGGTATAAGACTGCTGCTAACAGAGTTCTTCGGCGTGTGTATCGGGAAGCCGGAGAAGCCGAAGCCGCCATACGAGGCTCCTAGCCTCAAGGCGTGCCAGAGGAAGCTGCTATACCTGGTATTCCTGCTCTGGGGGGTCCTATGGGCCCTTACAGGGTACATAGTGTTCTTCAAGTAGAGGTGGGGTGTTAGGCGATGGCTAGGGCTAGTGTTAGGCAGATATGGCTCCAGTACGTGACAGCTATACTCCTCATATTCCTGTTGACGTGGCACCTGGTGATAAGGGTCCCATGGCTTAGGGGGGTCAACAGCTTCGCTGAGACGCTTGCCAACGAGAAGGTATACCATGAGATCACCGCTTACGGCGTGCTCCTCATAATATTCGCGTGGACGGTCGTGCTCCACGCCTTCAACGGGCTGAGAACAATACTGCTGGAGTGGACGAGCGGGAAGTATAAGGGGCTCATAACAGCGTTAGCAGTCATACTCATACTCGTTTTCGGATCGCTGGCCACTTACACTGTGGTTGGTGTCAAGCCCCTCCCCAGCGGGGGCTAGAACGCCTTGGCCTGCGATAGGCGGCTAGTGGAGGTGATGGTTAGATGACGTTCGACCCGAAGGCGGCCACGAGGACGCCTCCAAAGAAGGTGGTGTTCAAGGTTAAACGGTACAACCCCGAGACAGGCAAGACGTGGTGGGACGAGTACGAGATTGAAACCTACCGTGGGATGACTGTTCTAGACGCGCTACTGAAAATAAAGGAGGAGCTCGACCACACGATAGTGCTGAGATACAGCTGCAGAATGGGAGTTTGCGGTAGCTGCGGCATGATAATAAACGGCATGCCCAGACTCGCATGCCAGACCCAGATAGCAGAGGTGGCCACAGAGTCCAACCCCGTCGTGACAGTTGAGCCCCTGAAGAACCATCCCGTGGTGAGGGACCTGCTCACAGACTTCACAGCGTTCTTCGAGAAGCATAGGAGCGTGAAACCCTACACTATAAGGAAGAATATCGAGGAGCGGGAGACGGGGGACATGGAGTATCTCATGACGCCCGAGGAGCACGAGATGCTCTACGAGTACACCCTCTGCATATCATGCGGCCTATGCTACAGTGCCTGCCCGGTAGCGGCAAGCGATAAACGCTTCCTAGGCCCCCAGGCCCTAGCATACGTGTGGCGCTACGTTGCAGACCCGAGGGATGAGGCCTGGAGGGAGAGGCTGGAAGAGGTAGACAAGGACGAGGGACCCTGGAGCTGCCACTACGCGGCGAGCTGTAGCGCGGTATGCCCCAAGATGGTCGACCCTGCCGCGGCGATACAGAGGCTTAGGAGCGCCCTCGTCAAGTATAGGATGGGAATGTATAAGAAGAGGGTGGCCAAGAAGGCGACACGGCCGGAGGGCCAGGTCAAGCCTAAGAAGCCGCTCCCACCGGAAGCCCAGACCCTGCCCGGCGTTGACCTCGAAGCGCTAGAGCGGGAGCCTCCAGTAGTACCGGTAGAACAGCTCCTCGCCTAGAACGCGTGTTTTCCCTCCTTATCACGTTTTCCTTTCCGGCCTAACGTTTCAACGGTGCCCATGCTTCTTTGTGCTAGTGTTTTAGCCCGGGGATAGTTTTATATTGCCCGGTTCAATTCTCACCCCACAAATTGTGTGGGAGTATAGTGGGGTGTAATACTGGTTGCATAGTAGGACCCCCCTAGTACTGGCTTTAGCGGTTATCACCATAATGCTGCTCCCAGCAGTCTCGGGAGCCTTCATGGGGTTCGCGCCGAAGTATAGCGCGATACAGCTGTTATCGTCTCCCGTCGTGACCTCCAAGACTGACGGTAAGGTTATCAGTGACATGTTGAGCCATGGAAGGGCCGAGTTCATAGTGCTCCTACCCGAGCCGGACCTTAAAGGTGTCAGCCCCACGAGCGTGCCCTCAGTGTTGAAGGCTAACGCTAACGCCTACCAGTCCCGGGTGGCGGCTGTAGTGCAGAGCATGGGCGGGAAGGTTATAAGGAGGTTCTGGATCGAGAACGCCATGCTCGTCGAGGGCGGGCCGAGACTGCTCTACGCCCTCGCCAAGATGCCGGACGTCCTGAGGATAGTCCCGAACTTCCCAGTACACGCCCTCAAGGCATTCCCAGTATCCCAGGTTATAACCGCGTCCTCCAACGCCCAGGTCTCCAGCTGGGGCGTCTACAAGATACGGGCCCCGGACGTTTGGAACACTTACGGTGACACCGGTCAGGGCGTGAGGATCGCGGTCCTAGACACTGGGGTCGACATCTCGCACCCGGCACTGCAGGGCAAGCTCGTCACTACAGACCCGGGCAACCCGTACTATCCGGGCGGCTGGATAGAGTTCGACAGTAACGGGAACCCTGTGTGCAGCGAGCCTCATGACAGTGGTGAGCACGGCACGCACGTGAGCGGGACAGCGCTTGGAGGGGACGGCAAGAATATTGTTATAGGTGTTGCCCCCGGAGCAAAGCTCATGAGCGCCCTCGTCCTCCCGAAGGGTAGCGGGAGCTTCGCCAGCGTCCTGGCAGGGATTGAGTGGGCTACGAGCCCGTACGACTGTAACGGGAACCCTGCTGGGGAGCCGGCCAATGTTATCTCTATGAGTCTCGGCGCTAGCGGCTACTATGGCGACTACCTCCTGGACGCTGTGAAGCACGCTCTCGAGGCCGACATCGTGGTCGTCGCCGCCATAGGCAACGACGGCCAGGGCACCAGCAGCAACCCGGGCAACATATGGGGAGTAATAGGCGTGGGGGCCGTGGACGAGAACGACCAGGTAGCCAGCTTCAGCAGCGGAGAAGTGGTACACTGGAACAACCCGCCGAGCGATTGGCCCTTCTACGGCTACTACCCCAGCCAGTATATTAAGCCCGATGTTAGCGCCCCGGGCGTGCAGATAACGAGCAGCGTCCCAGGAGGAGGCTACCAGGCCTGGGACGGCACAAGCATGGCAACACCCCACGTGAGCGGCACAGTAGCACTGATACTGAGCGCTCTAGGCTGGACGAACAGGAATGTTCCCGACCTCCCGGAGAAGGTCTACGAGGCCCTGATAAACACTGCCGTAGACCTTGGCCCGCAGGGGCAGGACACCGAGTACGGCTATGGTAGGATCGATGCTTTCGCCGCGGTCCAGTACGCGTTAGAACACTACTCCAACAATACTGGAGGCGGCAGCGGGGGAGGCGTGCAGCAGCCCTCCAACGGGACGATCATAGGCTTCGTCAAGGACGCTGCTTCCGGGAGCCCGATAGCCGGGGCGGCCGTGACGGTCGAGGGCGTAGGCACGGTTGAGACTAACAGTACCGGCGGCTACAGTATCACGGTACCGCCTGGAACCTATAATGTGACCGCCCAGGCTTCAGGGTACGAGCCGGAGACTAAGACTGTGAGTGTAGGCTCTGGCGAGACGGTAGAGGTCGACTTCGCACTGAACCCTGCTAGCCAGGGCGGCGAGGCTAAGGTGGCGGTCATAGGCGACTCTGACGGTAACATAGTCAGGCTCCTGGAGAACGCCGGGTTCAACGTTGTAGCATACACTAGCGTTCCAGACTACATGAACAATCCCGACCCCAACGTTAAAACTGTGGTAGTCAACTTCTGGGACGGAAACAACCCGGACAGCCAGCCCAGCAGTAGCACCCTACTAGACTTCCTAAACTATCTAGACACGCACAACATCAACCTCATCATACTCGACGGCGCCTACGAGGGCAAAGGAACAATGGGCAACATAATGTACACATACCACCAGCAGGTCGAACAAGCAGGCTACGCGGCGCCAGACGAGAGGCACTACGGCTACCAGAGCCCTGACAGCGTAGGAGTATACGTCTACAACTTCGACAACCCAGTATTCAACGGGATAGACCACCACTACTACCTAGTAGACCCCAACAACAGCACATACGCAGACTACGTATACGTAACATTCAACAATAACAACGTCAAAACACTAGGAGGCCTACTAGTCTACGACTGGTGGAACGGATGGACCCTCAAAGGAACAACCATAGCAGAATACACAACACCACACGGAAACACCTGGATATACCTCACAAGCGCCACAGACGGATACTGGCTACAATACCTAACACCAGGACAAGACGGAGTCTACAGCTGGGAATCAACACAAGTACTAATAAACAGCATAACAACAACACTAAAATAAAACAAACAGAAAACCACAAACAAACACAAATATTATAGTAATCTCAGTGTTTAACACAGAAGCCAACCCAGACTGCAAGAAAGCTATCTGAGAGGATATAGCCAGGAATAATGGAGGAGAAGGCCGCGGAACTCGAAGAGCTAGCCGCGGCCTCAAGATAGCAGTGCGGGGAGGCACTCATCCGGTACCCCGGTACCCCCGCCCTCCCGGGGCCTCGGCAAATAACATTTTTACCCTACCAAACATTTTATATTTTCATTGTAGTGTTCTTCTTGTTTGGGTCAATGTCAAGGTAGTATGGCCAATATTGGTT
>JALSOR010000114.1 GCA_026986415.1 Acidilobaceae archaeon | reverse complement strand
AATACGCGGGTGGAAGACCCGTTAAAGGAATACTTACAGGGCCCTATACGATGCTCGAGTGGAGTTTCGACCTCTACTATGGTGACAGGTATGAGGCTATAATAGACCTTGCCAGGCAGTTGAGACGGGAGATCGAGGCTCTTGTTAGCGCGGGTGCGAGATATATTCAGGTCGACGAGCCAGCCCTGTCCACTAGGCCGTGGAGGGAGGAAGCGGAAATGCTGAAAGAAGCCCTTGAAATAATGCTTAAAGGTATTGAGGCCAAAACCATAGTCCACATATGCTTTGGAAGGGTGGAAGAAGTACTCCCCTACATACTCGACTATCCCGTAGACCAGTTCGACCTGGAATTCAAGAACAGTAACTTCAGGCTCCTACCATACCTGAAGGAGTATGGATACGATAAAGAGCTAGGGTACGGCGTCATAGACGTGCACACTACTCAGATAGAAAAGGTCGACGAGATAGTCTCCGACATAGAAAAGCTTATGAAACTCGGAATACTCCCACCCGAGAAAATATATGTTGACCCCGACTGCGGGCTGAAACGGCTTCCACGAGAAATCGCAAAAGCAAAACTGAAAAACATGGTGGAGGCAGCAAGGATTGCGCGCGAACAGTGGTAGGCCGACTCCCAATATCGGGAAGCTACCACAGGATATACTAGTAGACGTTATTGGAAAGCTGAGAGCATTCATATCGCCCTCAACACTTATTCCTCCAGGAATAGGCGAGGATGCAGCCATTATCCCCATGCCGGGAACAGCCCTGGCAGTACATGTTGACCCTATAAGCGAGGCAGTAGCTGGAGCAGGCCGCCTAAGCGTTATCGTGGCGAGCAACGACGTTTCAGTTACAGGAGCCTGCCCCAAATGGGGCTTGCTGACCATGCTTCTCCCCGAACACGGGGATCCCGACCTCCTCGACACTCTAGTCTCGGAAATAGCCCTGGAGGCTGGGAGGATAGGCCTCGACATTATCGGAGGGCACACCGAAATCACTCCCGGCCTTTCTAGGCCGCTGTTAGTTCTAACCGTTATAGGGACAGGGCCCCTTGAGAGTCTGACTCCCACGCGCAATGTTAAGCCCGGAGACGCTATAGTTCAGATAGGCTATGCTGGGGGTGAGGGCACAGCAATCATTCTAAACGATTTTAAAAATATAATAGAGAGTAAATGTCCAGGCCTAACAGGTAACCGTGCAGACCAAACATTCAATATAAGTATTGTCGAGCCGGCCTGCAAGCTCGCAAGCACCGGGCTCGTACATGCGATGCACGATGCAACCGAGGGAGGCATAATAGGGGCTCTAGTAGAGATGGCGATCGCCTCAGGGCTAGAAATCAGGGTTTCAGAAGACAAAATCCCTGTCCACCCCACTACTAAGGCGGTAGCGGAGTGCCTAGGGCTAGACCCGCTCAAACTGATAAGTAGCGGGGCCTTCCTGGCCGCTGTGGCACCCCGAGACGCGGAAAAGGTAGTTAGCACGGCTATAGAAGCCGGATACCCTGCTAGCATAGTAGGACGTGCAGTGAAATCGGGAAAACCCGGGCTTACCATAAAAAGGATTGGCGGGAAGGTCGAGACGTATTTCGCGCCTCCACCAGACGAGATAGGTAAGCTCTGGGTGGCAGAGGATGGGGCGCCCTAAAGAACAGTTAAGTGGCGATATTTTGAAGGACTCGTGTAATGAGTGCCCTTGTTTCCACCTGGTTGTTGACGGGAGGAGGAAGATTTTCCGGGTCTTTCTAGAGGACTGTGACGGAATATTCATACCGGTCAGCATAAGCCAGCTAAACAAGGTGTGCGGTGCACTCTCAATAATATCCGAGCATAGACTGCGTGAGGC
>JALSOR010000113.1 GCA_026986415.1 Acidilobaceae archaeon | reverse complement strand
GGCGAGTATAGGCGGGACCGGCAGGCACTGGCAGGTCGAGGCCCGGGGGCCATACGCCTCCCACGCGGAAAGGCTCGCGAGGATGACGCTCGAGAAGTTGAAGCCCGGCATCGAAGGGTTAGAGGTCCGCGTCACGAACAGTATCCCCCCGCATGCCGGCCTGGGATCGACAACCCAGATAGTACTATCGGTCGCGGCCGCCCTACACGCTCTCACAACGGGGAGGCCGCCCTCAACGGGGGAGATCCACTACCTATCCCACAGGCTGGGGAGGGGTAGGAGGAGCCTGGCGGGCACGCTCCTCTACGCGAGCGGTGGAGTCGTGGTTGACGCTGGAGCCCCGGCCGAGCCCCCCTACACGCCGTTATACCATGGGGTCCTCCCCTCCGACTGGGTGTTCGTAGTGTTCGAGCCGGAACTGCCCGAGGGGCTGAGCGGGCGGGAAGAGGAGGAAGCCTTCACGCGCCTCCCCCTAGCTGGGGAGCATATTGTTGGTCTCCAGGAGAGGGGGCTGGCCCGCCTCCTCCTAGGCCTTGCCAGGATGGAGCTTGACACTGTAATAGACGGGCTCAGAATGATACAGACAGCAACGGGAATGTACTTCCGGGGGGCACAGCGTGGAGTATACCGTTCCGACCTCGAACTGGTCGCCGACGAGGCGTGGAGGGACGGAATATTCCTAGCCCAGAGCAGCTGGGGGCCAACCCTGTACACGCTGACAGACAGGGGGAGGGCGTGGAGCGACGCTAAAACCCTCAGGATGATAGCAGGCCTCCACGGCCTGAAGGCTAGAGTGCGCATAGTGGAGCCGAGGAGCACTCCAGCGCTCGTGGAGTGCTCCTAGCCCGTCAACAGGGGGCTTGGAGTATATGCTGGATAATACGTGAACTAATATATTGTTATTAGCGTGTTACACGTGCCTGTTAGACGTGTGGGGACACGTTCGATTATGGTCCGGGAACCCCACAATATAAGATTAGAAGCCAGGAGTATGAGTCTATAAAACGGGGATGGGGTGGCGCATGGCATGGTCTCGGCAGAGGCTAAGATTAGAATATTCTCCCTCGCAATAGCTGTCGTGGTGGTTCTAGGCTTCTTCGCCGCGGGCTACGCGGTGATGAACAAGTACAGCCTGAAACAGGCTAACACTAACGCTGGCACGATCAAGATAGGATGCACATACTACACGCAGGGGCCCCTGGCAGGCGCGAGCCAGGAGATAGCCAACGGCCTGAAACTATGGGCCAGCCAGGCAAACAAGATAGGCATAAACGTTGCAGGCAAGATATACGGCGTACAGGTGGTATGCAAGAAGCTCCCCCAGCCCACAGCCCTCCAGGCTAGCCTAACGTACAACGCTCTAGTACAGAACGACAAGGTCGACTATCTGGTCGGCCCGGCTGGTAACGATCTCTCAGCCGCGGCGGGACAGGTGGCTGAGGGTTACAGGAAGCTCATGATATTCACCCTACAGGACGATGAGGGCTACTTCATAACCTATAAGCCCCAGTACGAGTTCCAGATCATGACTCCCATGGCAGGGCAGGTTGAGACCCTCCTCTCCGCGGTGAAATTTATTGACAAGAACATAACGAACGTGGTAGTAGTATACGAGAACACGACCTACAGCAGCTACGCCGAGAAAACGCTCGAGTCAATACTCAGCGCGACCAAAGGCTTCAGGCTCGTCAAAGTGTTCAGCTTCCAGCCCAACAGCGACCCGGCACCCATAGCGGGGAGCATAGCGACCCAGAGGCTCAACCCCAACCTGGTAGTAGTGGTCGGTGTTGACGGGGACAAGATAACAAACCTCGTGAGCGCCCTCAAGCACCAGGGCCTAACAACTCTCAGGCTA
>JALSOR010000112.1 GCA_026986415.1 Acidilobaceae archaeon | reverse complement strand
ATAGTCGCCCCGGGCTGCCGCCTCCTCCATCGCAGTCTTAGCCTTCCTCACCTGGTCCATTATGAAGCTGGACGCGTCGATACTCGGAGCCATGGTGTGGTGCCCTCCCCGCTATGAGGGTTTCCCGGTGAGGGTCTCCCGGGCTAGGCTAGGCTTCCTCCTTCTTCTCCCCCTCCTTCTCTCCTATCCGGACTGATAGTTTCTCCTCGACCTTCTCGGGTTCCAGCTCGCTGTTCTCGACCTTCTCCCAGAGCTCTAGTATTTCCCTGGTAGACTCGTCGACCTCCACGGATCCGAACTCTCTGGTGAGCATGATGTTTATCCTGTCAAGGTTCTCCTCGAAGCTCCTGTCCTCCCACTGGGCCTCGCTTAGTATGGCCATGAGCTTCTCGGGGTCTATGCTCTTTATTTTCTCCCAGACACCCTTCTCCTTAAGCCTATCCTCCCACTTCTTCAGTCTTAACAGGTTGCTCAGCGCCCTCCTCTGCTTCATGAGCCTGTTATACTCTTTCAGCTTCATCTTGACCTCCGCGTCGAGATCTTTTATCTTCTCGGCAAGGAGCATCTTCTCAATATTACTCTTACCGATACCCTCCTGGAACAGCTCCTTCTTCTTCGCCTCTAAACGCTGTATCTCCCTCCCCAGAGCCTCTATCTGGTTGTCGACCCTCAACAGCTCCTTCTCCAGCTCTTCGGGCCTGACAGTCTCAAGCCACGACTTCCCCCCAAGACGCCTCCTTATACTATCGCCAATACCCATTCTGGCACGCACCTCTCAAGTATAGACGGGCCGGGCGCCGGCCCTCTCCCACCCCTGGGAGGCCCTATCGGCCCCTCCCAGAGGGTTGGGGGGCCTCCCTCCTTCCTAGACCCGGGTTCAAGCCTCCTCTACGATCCTCCTCAGCACTGCCGCTTTCATCCTCTCCTCTTCTAGGATCCTCTCGAGGCGGACTAGGGCCTCGTACTGGGCGTCCTCCAGGTCCCCGTTATAGATTGATCTTACTAGGTCCTCCACGTTTCTGATAAGGCCCGCCTCTCCTAGTAGTTTCAGCTTCTCTACGGCCATGAGCCTGACCTGCACGAGCATGAGGGCCTCCTCGACGTTTTCCAGGGAGCTCCTAATACTCCTAATCCTCTCCTGTAGTAGAGGGTCTCCTCCCCCCGCGGACTCCAGGGCTTCCAGCATCTTCCTTAGCCTGTACCTCTCCCTCCTGAGCCTCGCTATGAGGCGGGTGTCCTCCATGGCGAGGGAGTCGAGCGAGCCGGTAGCGCCAACCTTCAGGCCGCGCTTCAACGCTAGCCATGAGACTGCCAGGACGGTCCCGGCTATGACGCCAGCCTCGGGCCTGGCCAGGATAGAACCCTTGGGGGCCAGGGCCTCCCAGAGCCTCGCTAGGGCAGTCTTAACAGTATCTGCGGGGCCCGTCAATCCTTCTCCTCCCCTGGAGGCCTAGTATAGGTGAAGGCGGTGGACCCGGAACCGGAGGTTACGATCCTGCCTAGACCTTTCCGGGCGGCCCTCTCGAACGCTATCCTGACAATATACTTCTCGACGCCGAGCTCGTCGGCTACCTCCTCTTCTAGGAGCATGGGGGCCCCTGGGGTCTCGAGGGCTTTCCGGTAGGCCTCGACCGATTCCAGGTATGATAGTACCTTGTTCACCTTCTCATCATCGATGAGAGGCTCGGCGACCCACCTGTTAGCCTCAGCAGCGCTACTCTGACTATTATAGTATACCTCTCCCAGCACGGGATCGACCAGGTATAGTGTGAGGTTGGGCGAGGCCCCACCCAGCCTTCCAGGGCTTGAAACATACTCTACCGCCTTCCCTGTGAACCCGGTGGGACTATGTATTACTAGTATGTGGTAGTAGTCCTCCTCCTCGGCAGTCTCGAGCCTGGGCGTTAGGATTGTTAGGATCTCGTTTAGCCCTACAGGCTCATCATCATACCCTCTAAGCCTATAGCTCCCAATGTGGACGGCGAACAGCGACTCCACTATAACGTCGGGCCTCCTCCTCAGAAGTCCTCGGAACGCTGTAGCCTTAACGCCGAGCCCCCTCGGCTTACTGTTAGGATCGAGCATCGTATACTCTATATTCTCGAATTTCACCCTCCTCTCCTTCCCACTGCGAGGATCATAGATGGTGTGGGACCCCCTAATCTTCTGGGCCAGCCTCCTGGTGATCGCCTCCTCGAGCCCCCAAGCCTCCTCCCAGCTGACACGCCTCCCACGGGACTCTTCCTCCTCCAGTGCTGCGGTGGCAAGCTTGAGCTCTTCTAGTATCCTCTCCATCTCCCTTATCCTCTTATCCACAGCCTCCAGGGTCCTGGACACGTGGGACTCTTCCAGCTCTAGCATGCTCCTAGCAGCTCCCCGGGCGTTGGACTTTGCCTCTCTAACGTTCTCGAGAGCCTCCTCGAGCTGTCCCCTTACACTTCTAAGACCGTTCAGGGCCTTCTCGAGCTCGCCAGTGCTAGGAGGAGAACCGCTCGCCAGCGCGTCCTCGGCCTTGGCGACAGCGTCTTCAGCCTTCTCCAACGCCTCCATTGCGCGGCCCGTCAGCTCGGCCGTCTTCTCGGCAGTATCGACGATCTCGTCGAGGAACGCTGTGAGGGGCCGTCTGGACATGTACTCTCTGACGGCCTCCTCTATCTTCCTCCTCCTCTCCCTATAGTGGGCCGCGATGCTCCTGGCCAGGTTCCCCCTTATGTCGGACCAGTCTCCAATATTGTCGAGCAGGTGGTACTGCCTGTCATAGTATTCTCTTATGAGCCTGTAGACCTCGCCCCTCCTCCTCTCCAGCAACTCCACAATATCGTCCTTGGAGAGGTGGTCCAGGCTTTTGAGCTTCTCGAAATACTCTACCGCTTCAAACTCCCTACTGCTAAACCTGTCGGTAACACCGGGGATCTCGACCCCGTCCCTCTTAAGGCTCGCGGCGACCATGAGCATTGCGAGCTCCATCTTCCCCCTCACGGCACGGTCAAGCTCCCGGTCCAGGCGGGGCGCACAGCCCTCCACGTAGTCCCGGTACGCCTCTCTCAGCTTGTTCCAGAGCTCCACTCGCTCCTCAACACTATACCCCCTGCTCAGGCTATCCAGGTCCTCCCTGAGCACGCTCTCAGCCTGCCAGAGATACCTCTCAACACAGCCCGTACTGCTCAACCCTTATCACACCCTCCCCCTAAGACTCGCACCTCACCGCAAAACTTCTCGGCAAGCCGGGACAGCCTGCCACCGTAGCCCTCGAAAACCGCGACGCCCCGGGAGCCCTCCCCGTGTCCTGACAGGCTCACCTTTACAGTCGCCCTGGCACCTCTAGTGGTGAGACTATATACTCTCACGCTACCAGTCCTGGAAACGAGCGCCCCCCTCATTCTTGACATGACGGCTGTGAGCGCCCCCCAAGCCTCTGCTGGGGGTATTGGGAGCGTGAAGCTAACGTGAACAGACTCGGGGTCCTTCTCTACGGGGCCGGTGATACGGTAGGCTACAACCTTCTCCGAGCCTAGGCGTGCTATCAGCTCGTCGAGGAGTTTGAGCTCGTCATTTTCATTGCCGCTGGCAATGATTACTGCCCCGCGTGGCTTCTTGAGACGGAGCCTACGATTATACTTTTCCAGGACGTACTCGAGCCTCTTACGTTCGGCATCGCTCTCGTAAGGGACAATGATCAATAGCATCCCCTGTTGCAGCCCTCCACGATAATATACAGTGCCGCCGCAAGCTTAAAAATCCTCCTATAGGGGAGGGAAAAGAGTGAACCGCTATGATCGGAGGAGAAAATATTATCGTCCCAATATAACATTTATATTAAAAATTTATTTTCTTAAAAATAATACTGCCCCCACTAGTATTATAATAACGATGCCGACAGCCGCAATTCCCACGACACTCCTACCGCCGCCCGTACTAGTCCCCGAACCGCTCCCGCTAGAAGCCGGACCTGCCCCGCCATGGGCCTGGCTCTGCGTGCCGGCAAATCCCCCGATAAAGCTTGAACCTCCAGGACTACCTGTCGCCCCCGCGTTTGAGGTTGTAGCGTTCGATGCGATACTAGTTGTTTTTATTATCGTTCTAATGGTTGTAGTACTTGTTGTAGTCGTGGTTGTTGTGGGCGTGCTAATCTCTGCCCCCTCGATACTAACCGTGATGGGGGAAGCCCCAGGCTTCAGCATTAGAGGGTCGAGAGCCTGGACGGCCACCACGAGCCTGGTCCCAGCATCCGCGGGCACGGGTATAATGTAGCGGAGGACCCCGCTACTCCATGAGGCCCCATTCCTACTGTCAGGCTTCACGTTACCGCTAATACAGACCTGGCGTAGCGCGGGCTTGCCGGGAATGCTAGTATAGCCTGACGTGTTAACTGCAAGCTTCACCTTCACGCTCCCCTGGCCTCCAGGGCTTACAGGGGTTGCCGTTATGCTGGCCAGGGTTAGGATGCCGTAGACTGTGATGTTCCCGTTCTCCCCCTCAACTGTTATGGCCCCCTTCCAGGCTGTTAGCTCCACTGTTAGCTTCACACCGTCGCCCTCGACAGTCTGGCCCGGGATATGCCATGGGCCGCCCGTGGGGTATAGGAGGACCTCTCCGCCATCACACGTCGGGATCGCGACCGGGCTGACAGGCTTCACCGCGACGACTGTAAGCCTGTAGAGGGCCGCGTTAACATGGTGGTGGAACGCTGCGATAACCATAGGGTTCCCGGTACCGCCTAACGGTGCGAGCACCGCGGGCGCGATACCAGCATTCCACACCGGGAGAACAGTCTCCCACTCCATATCGAGGCCGGGCATGCCGCCAGTACTGGTGACACGGTACACGCCGAAGACGGGGTTGTCCGGCCCCTGAGGCTCTGTTATCACGTACAAGGTGGTGTTCTTCACCGCGATATCCTTCACATTGCTAATACTCCCAACGATCCCGGAGAGATCGGGAGTGTAGACAGTCACGTTCTCATACACCAGGCCGCTCCTAACAATGAGCACGGGATACCCGCCCGCCAGGAGGAGCCCCCTTACATCCCACGGGCTACCAACAGGTATCCTCATAGTGCTTACAGTACCGGTCGAAGCGTTCACAACCACGAGAACCGCATTGCCCTGCTGGTCCTCAACGGTGAAAGCTACTACAAGCGTACTATTACTCCACACGGGCCCGTAGGGGACTGCGAGCGAGGTCCTATAGCCTGTAAGGGTAACATTATACTGCCTCCCCGGGCTTGCGAGCTCCACCATAACGCCGCTGTCCGTGTCGTGAACCACTGCAACCCAGCCTCCGGGGCCGACGCCAACCCTATAGTTAGACCCCACACTGAACACGGCGGAGCCTAGCGGTTGGAGGGCGGAAGAGTTGAACCATGCGGCGGCAAGCCTGTCCTGACTGTTAAGGTAGAGTAGCGTGGCAATATTGCCCTGTGCGGTGAGAAGCTTGGGAGTCCCAGGATAGTACTGGCGTAGGAGCTCGAACATCCCTGCTCCTATCGAGACGTAAAGCCTCTTCTCCTGCTTGTTCCATGCTAGGAGGGCGGAGGCTGAGCCCTCGAGAGCAGCGATTCCCAGGGGCTTATAGCCCGGGTCGAGATCTCTAGGCTCGGACGCTATCCTGCCCGTAGCCGGGTTGTAGTAGGCGATCCACACCTTGCCGGTCCCATTATAGTAGAACGCGGAGAAGCTGCGGGTCTCAGGGTTCCAGGAGGCGGAACCGTAACTCTCAGGTAGCGATCCCAGCCCGGCCTCGAATATTAGATCCCTCTGGCCCGCGAACCCGCCGGTATAGTTGATAGAGGCTAGCGGCTCCCCACTACTCACATTGTAAAGTATTATCCTGGTCTCCACGGGCCCGGCCCCGTTCACGGACGCGACAACTATAGCCCGATCCTGGGACACGGGGACCGCGAGACTGTAAGAAACGTTCCCCCCATAATACAGTGCTACGGGGAGAAGGAGGGGGCCTCCACCACCGGGGCTAGAGGCTGTGGCCTGAGCCGGTAGTAACGCGGCTATCACGAGCAATAGTAGGAATGCTATGGTGGGAATGTAAGAGTACCGCCTAGACCCTTTCCCCTCCAATATCTCAGGACACCCCTAACAATACTAGTAGAGGGTGAGAGGTATTCCACGGTCGGACACGGCGGGAGGCATATTTATAATATAGGTGTGCTACTGGAGGTATTATTTCTAGTCTTCCCTCCGGGACTAGCCGTTGCTGCCCGTTCTAACTGGGAGGGCTACTACACGATTCCATACAGTTAAGGCGAGGAATAGTTTGGGGCTTACGGGAAAAGAGGGGATACTCTTGAGGCTAAGGATAGGATCGGACAGTGTTACGGTTCTCCTCTAGTTGTCATGTCTGGCTTCTCCTCTTTCTCGCCTCTTCCTCCCTCAGTATTCTGCGGAGGACTTTGCCTATCGCTGTCTTTGGTAGCTCGTCCCTGAATTCTACCTCTTTTGGCACCTTGTAGGGTGCTAGGTGTTTCCTGGCGTACTCGATTATGTCCTTCTCTGTTATCTTGCCTTTACATTCGGGTTTCAGTACTATGAACGCTTTGGGGTATTCGAAGTATTCGGGGTGTGGTACGCCTATGACTGCTGCCTCGACGACGCACTCGTGCTTGTATAGTACTTCTTCTATCTCTCTCGGGAAGACGCTGTAGCCCTTGTATTTTATGATGTCCTTCTTCCTATCTACAATGTAGAAGTACCCCTCCTCGTCCATCCTGGCCATGTCCCCGGTCCTAACCCACCTCCTACCGCAGCAGTCGAAGAACACCTTCCTGTTCTCCTCAGGCATGTTATGGTATCCCTTCATGACCTGGGGGCCGCTTATGACGAGCTCCCCAACCTCTCCCGGCGGGAGTATAACTGGCTCCTCGGGGTCGGCGACAGCCGCTATAGTGCTCGGCACTGGGAGGCCAATGCTGCCCTTCTTCGCCCTGCCCAGTATAGGGTTGATGTGGGTCACAGGGCTCGTCTCCGTGAGACCGTAGCCCTCCCTTATCTTCGCGCCCGTGAGCTTCTCGAACTTCTCCGCTACGGCCACGGGAAGCGGGGCGGCACCGCTTATCCCAGCCTCGAGGCTCTTCAGGTTGTACTTGGTCACTTTCGGGTGGTTGACCATCATGATATACATTAGGGGGACGCCGTGGAAGATGTTAGCCTTAAACTTTTCTATCGCCTTCATTACCTCCTCCACGTTCCACCTGGGGAAGACCACTATAGTGGCAGCCCTGTATATCGCGGTGTTAAGCACGGCCGTCTGACCGTAAATGTGGAACCATGGGAGAGCCCCTATGAAGACGTCCCTCCCCTTGACACCCCTCTTATACCAGGAGTCTATCTGGATAACGTTGGCCAGCAGGTTCCTATGGGTCAGCTCGGCCCCCTTCGGCACGCCAGTAGTGCCGCCAGTATACATTATGGCCGCCACGTCCTCCGCAGGGTTGACCGGGGCGGGCCTGCTGATGGGCTTACTACTGGCTAGAACATTTTTGAGGAGAAGGTTCCTCTCGTCAACCGGGGGCTTGGGGGGCTTATATTTCAGCTTGTAGAGGAACGCTTTAAGCCCGGGGAGGAAGTCCTGTATGCCGGTCCAAACGATCTTCTCAACACTCTTGGGCACCCCGGCCAGTACCTTGTCACGGAACATGTCTATCGCTACCAGGACCCTGGCACCGTTGTCCTCGAGCTGGTGCCGTATCTCGCTGGGACTGTAGAGCACGTTCATAGGGCTGACGGTGGCGCCGGCGAGCAGAGAGCCGTAGTATGCGATAGCGAACATGGGACTGTTAGGGACGAAAAGGCCTACAACATCGCCCCTCCCTACTCCCAGGCTCTCGAGGAAGCCCGCGAACCTCCTGGCATTGTCGTAGAGCTCCCTGTAGGTCACGTTCCTGCCGAGGAAGTGGAGCGCCACTCTCGACGGGAACGACTCGACTGCCTGCTCTAGGATCCAGTAGAGGGGCTTGTCCGGGATCTCAACGTCCGGGGGGACCCCCTCGTCATAACTCTTGATCCAGGGCCGGGCGGCGTAAGCCTTGAAAGCCTCTTCTGGTGACGCCAAAACTGTAACACCTTTAGACTGTTGTATACTGTATAGGTGGATTTATTGGGGGGCGAAATAATCAGCATATACACGGTACTGTAGGCACGATATTACTCGAAAACCCTGGAAAGCAGCCTCCAACCCTGACTGTATCCCCCTTCAGGCGGTATTACACGGTAATACCTTAACCCCTACCTAGTAT
>JALSOR010000111.1 GCA_026986415.1 Acidilobaceae archaeon | reverse complement strand
GCTAGAATAATCTGCATACCATACATTCCCGGGCTCCTAGCGTTCAGGGAGATGAGCGTTCTAGCCCCCGCAATATCGAGGCTTACGGCAAGTACTAGGGTAGACGTCATCGTTGCTGACGGGCACGGAATAGCGCATCCTAGAGGTGCGGGTATCGCCACCCATATCGGCGTGGCCTTTAACACCCCATCGATCGGCATCGCCAAAAAGAGACTATACGGCAGGGAGACCAAGGCTAACGGCAAGCTTTACCTTGAAGACCCCAAAACTGGTAGAAGACTCGCGGCAATACTCTTCCGGGGGAAAAGGAAAGTCTACGTTAGCCCGGGCCACAGGATAACAGTAGATACCGCCGCAAGGCTGGTAGAGAGAACATGGGTGAAACCGCCAATACCCGAACCGACGAGAACGGCCGACCTTATAACTAAAAGGCTCAAGAAGCTCAGCATCCAGCCCGAAACCTCGGACCCGGTCTACCTGGACTGTGCCACTACCGAACAATAAGACCCCTGGCATATCCTCCTTACAATATCGGTTGTGCTTTTCAGCCCAGGCTCAAACTCTTCCTTGCCAGGATACCTAACAACACTAACCTTCTTCCCAAGTATCGACGATGCAGTACGGGAGAGCTCGTTCTCATCCCACGGCTGGTCGGGGCCCAACACTATAATATCGGGTTCTATTATTCTCAGAGGGGCTAGCTTATCCTTCTCGTCCCCCAGCATAGCCCTATACACGTATTTCAACGAGGAAACATTCTCAAGCCTAGCCTTCTCCGAGAGTATAGGCCGTTTCCCCTTGCTTCTAACAACGTTGGAGTCCCTGGCGACAACAACATATACTTTACCTAACCTGCTAGCGAAACGCAGCAGTCTCACATGGCCGGGGTGGAGAAGATCGAAAGTGCCAGCCACGAACACTCTCTGCCCTAAACGCTGCCCGATACTGGAGCGGTCGGGCCAGACGGGCTCCTCGAAGCCTAGATATTTTAGGGAGTCAAGCAGGCCCTCAGCATAGGAGGCGGCTGAGAGAGCAGTCTCGCAGTCCCCAGCCTCGAGATAGTATTCCGCATCTCCAGTATACCTCCTAGCAGCGTCTAGCAGGTCGCCGCACCTACCCGGAACCTTATCGCAGCGGACAGTCCCCAGAGCTTTCTTCAACCCCTCAATGTACTTGCGAGCCCTACCACATATACTACTCTCCCCAGCATCGGCCGTAACCACCAGAGGCACCCAAGAGGATGCGCGAGAGGGGCGTGTACCATTAAAAGCCGTAGAGTAAAAGGTTGGGCCCTGAGAGTCGGCAGGTTAGGAGCCCTGCTCTCTACCCCGGGAGGGGTTTGTGGCGGGCCCGCCGGGATTTGAACCCGGGACTTCCGCCCGTGCGGCCTGGACGCCAGTACAGGGTCTACGGGTTAAAAGCCCGCCGCTCTTCCTGGCTGAGCTACGGGCCCATGACCGCTTATTCTATTGCTTGACGTGTAGGGGGTTAAAACTGTTAGTGGTCGAGCCCGCAGAAGAGAAGCCTTATAGAGGCATTAACTCTATAACCCTGCGAGATATCAGTCATTCCAGGTGGCCCGGGGGGTACAGTGGTTGGTCTCACGTTCGAGGAAGAAGAAAACGGATAAGAGAATTCTAGAGCACGAGCTTGTGCCCGAGCATAGAATACTTAGCATAGAGGAGGCGGCAGAGCTTCTCCGCAAGTTGGGCGTGAGAGCGAGCCAACTCCCGATGATAAGTATAAACGACCCGGTCGTGCAGCTTCTAGGGGCCAAGCCGGGAGACATTATAGAGATAACGCGGAAGTCCCCCACTTCAGGCGAGGCAAAGTATTATCGTATAGTCGTAGTATTCTAGTTTGCAGTGCAGGCTGGTTAGTGTGAAGGGTGATGCTTATTGGCAGAAGTAGGAGGCGGTGTCGAGGCTTACTGGAAGGATAATGATACCTATAAGGAGGTCCTCTGGCAGACCTATTCCGCTTTCATCAGGGAGACCGGGCTGTCGAGACAGCACCTGGACTCGTACAACATGTTCGTACAGTATAGGATGCCCAAAATAATATCTAGCATAGGCGAGATAAGGCCCACGTGGCGTAGGCTTCTGAGCGGCAGGTTCAAATCGTTCAAGACAAGGATCCCCCTCCAATCCCTGCCCGATGTTGTGGTAAAAGTGGGGAGGCTGCGTATCGGTACTCCAGTCGTTAAGGAGGCGTATGGTGGAACCCATAGCGTGCTCCCAATGGAGTGTAGGATAAGGAATATCTCATATATGGCTCCGATCTACCTGGAGATGACCCTCTATATTAACGGGAAGGAGATAACCAGAGAGGAGGTTAAAATAGGGGACTTCCCTGTAATGGTCAGAAGCGTCCTAGACCCCCTCTCAAAGGTTGACAGGTCCCGGCTAATAGAGATGGGGGAAGACCCCTATGATCCTGGAGGGTACTTTATTATTAATGGCAGCGAGAAGGTCATAGTGATCCAGGAGGATCTAGCCGTCAACAGGATAATTGTTGGCCCGTCAACCGCGAGCACGACGAGAATAACCCATACAGCAAAGGTTGTCTCCACAGTCCTAGGCCTGAGGAGGCAGATAATCGTTGATAGGATGAACGATGGCAGTCTAGAGGTGAGCATTTCGAGGATCCCCTATAGGATCCCCTTCGTAGTGCTGATGAGAGCCTTAGGGATCGAAACCGACGCGGAGATAAGCCTCGCGGTATCCACGGATCCCGACGTTCAGGAGGAGCTAATACCGAGCTTCCAGAAGGTAGCCTCGACCATACAGACGAGAGAGCAGGCTCTAGAGTATATCGGTAACAGGCTCGCACCAGGGTATCCTAGAGAGAAGAGGATCGAGAGAGCAGAAGACTTCATAGACAACCAGTTCCTACCCCACCTCGGCAATAAACCGGAGGATAGGAGGAAGAAGGCCTACTTCCTGGCCGAGATGGCTAACAGGGTCCTACAACTATACCTGGGCAAGAGGGAGGAAGACGATAAGGACCACTACAGCAATAAGAGGTTGAGGCTGGCGGGAGACCTGATAGCGGAGATATACAGGGAGGCCCTAGACAGTCTTGTGAGAAGCATCCAGAACCAGCTAGAAGAGCAGATAAGCCAGAGGCCGAGAGGCCCAATAAAGCTCAAGTACATTGTCAGGTCAGACATTATCAGCGAGAAGCTCAGGGGAGCCCTAGCAACAGGAAACTGGGGCAGAGAGCGGACAGGAGTGAGCCAGGCTCTAGACAGGACCAACTGGATAAGCCTCCTAAGCCATCTTAGAAGAGTCATAAGCCCGCTAAGCAGGGGGCAGGTACACTTCGAGGCCAGAGACCTCCACGGGACACACTGGGGGAGACTCTGCCCGTTCGAGACGCCTGAAGGGATCAACTGTGGGCTCGTGAAGAACCTAGCATTATCATCATACATCTCTGTCGGGGTGGACGAGGAGGAGATCGAAAGCCTACTATACAAGCTAGGCGTGGTAGGGCTGGACACCCTGCTTAAAGAGGCCCTAGAGACAGGGGAACCGCCAGAACTCATGATCTCCGGGAGCAAAGTGTTCCTGAACGGCAGGCCAATAGGCTTCCACCCGGACGGTTCAAGGCTCGCATCACAGCTCAGAGAGCTCAGGAGGAAAGGCAAGATAAGCTATGAGGTGAGCGTCGCCCATATCGTTGACGAGTACATAAACGAGGTCTACGTTAACACTGATGAGGGCAGACTGATGAGGCCTGTCGTCGTAGTCGAAAACGGCAGGCCCAAGCTGACACCTGAGCACGCGGAGAAGCTCAGGAAGGGCGAACTATCCTTCTGGGATCTAGTTAAAATGGGCGTCATAGAGTTCCTAGACCCTGACGAGGAGGAGAACGCGTACATAGCAGAGTTCCCCTCCGACGTGACACCCGAGCACACCCACCTAGAACTGTGGGTCCCAGCTATTGTCGGCGTAGCGGCAGCCACCATCCCCTACCTGGAGCACAACCAGAGCCCGAGGAACACCTACCAGTCCGCAATGGCAAAGCAGGCCTTAGGGCTATACGCTCTAAACTTCCGCTATAGGGCTGACAGTCACGCCTACCTCCTCCACTACCCCCAGAAGCCTCTCGTCCAGACGAGGATGCTAGAGCTCATGGGATACAACGACCGCCCCGCAGGGCAGAACATGATAGTAGCGCTCATGGCGGCTACAGGATATAACATCGAGGACGCTATAGTGTTCAACAAGACGAGCATAGACTTCGGCCTCGCCAGAGCATACTTCTTCCGCGTATACACCGCGGTGGAGAACGTCTACACGGGCGGGGCGAGAGACAGGATAACGGTCCCGAGCCCGAGGCTGATGGACCATAAAGGAGACAGGTACTACACGAAGCTAGGCCCCGACGGTATTGTGGAGCCAGAGGTCGAGGTTGAAGGGGGCGACGTGCTAGTCGGCAGGGAGAGCCCGCCGAGGTTCTTCGGCGAGGAGAGAGTTGTAACCCCCACCGCCCTGCTCAGGAGGGACACGAGCGTCCAGCTAAGGTTCGGCGAGAAGGGAGTGGTCGACACGGTCTTCCTAACACAGACGTCGGAAAAGCATAAGCTAGTGAAGATAAGAGTTAGAGATCTTAGAATCCCGGAGATAGGAGACAAGTTCGCCAGCAGGCACGGCCAGAAGGGAGTCATCGGCATGCTCCTGCCCAGATACGACATGCCCTATACAGAGGACGGCATAAGCCCGGACCTGATAATCAACTCGCACGCTATACCGTCTAGAATGACCGTTGGACAGCTGTTGGAGACCATTGCGGGGAAGATAGGCGCGCTGCAGGGGCGTCTCGTAGACGGGACACCGTTCTATAAGGAGGATATCGAGAAGCTCAGGATAGAGCTCCTGAAGGCCGGCTACGACCCGAACGCTAGAGAAGTCATGTATGACGGCAGGACCGGTAGGATGATAGAAAGGCCGATCGCGGTGGGAGTGATATTCTACCAGAGACTCTACCATATGGTGGCCGATAAGATGCATGCCAGGGCGACAGGGAAAGTACAGCTCCTCACGAGACAGCCTACAGAGGGCAAGGCAAGACAGGGAGGCCTCAGGTTTGGCGAGATGGAGAGGGACTGCCTCGTAGGCCACGGTGCTGTAGCCCTGCTGAGGGATAGGATGCTCTACAATAGTGATAAGTATGTGATGTACGTGTGCAACAAGTGCGGCCATATCGCGTGGTATAACAGGCGTAAGGGAGTATACGAGTGCCCGATACACGGCGAGGAGGGAGACGTGAAACCGGTGATTGTCCCCTACGCGTTCAAGCTGCTCCTCCAGGAGATAACAAGCATGCTTATAAAACCCGAGGTAAAGGTTGCGGATAAGATCAAGATGCTCGAGAAAATACTCGAAACCAGCGTCGAGACGAGGAAGGTAGAGGCTCTACAGGCCCCGCCCGGGGGTGACGGGGAGATCCCGGAGCCCAAGATTGACGGTGGGAGCAGCGAGGAGCACTCCTAGAAGATGCAGGGTAGGAGGGGGTGGTAAGAGTGCCGGATAATGAGATGTTCGAGTCGTATATTATCGATAAAATCGTAATGGGCGTCCTCCCGCCCCACGAGATAAGCCGTATGGCCAGGGTTACTGTTACGAGACCGGACCTTTACGAGAGTGATGGGAGCCCTGTCACTGGAGGTTTAAGGGATCCCCATTTCGGCGCTATAGAGCCGGGAGAAGTCTGCCCCGTATGCGGTAATACGAGGGAGTCGTGCCCGGGCCACTTCGGGAAAATAGACCTTGCACGGCCAGTACTAATACCATACTATACCGACCATATCTACAACATACTGCAAGCCACTTGCAGGCAGTGCGGCAGGCTCCTGCTCCCCCAGGCGAAAATAGAGGCTTACGCCCGGATACATAGGAGGCTCAGGGAGAAATGGCCTAAGCTCGCCGAGAACTTCAGCAAGGAGATCAGGAAGGAAGCAGCGAGCATGAGCGAGTGCCCCCACTGCGGTGCTAGACAGTACAAGGTGAGATATCACAGGCCCATACTCTTCTTCGAGGAGAGACCGGAGGGAGAGGTAAGGCTCACGCCTATAGACATAAGGGACAGGCTGGAGAAGACTATTAACGAGGATCTAGAGCTACTCGGAGTAAACCCTGTGAAGAGCAGGCCAGAATGGATGGTCGCAACAGTACTCCCCGTGCCGCCCCTAGCAGTAAGACCCCCCATAACGCTGGAGACAGGGATGAAGTCGGAGGACGACCTTACACATGCGCTCGCAGAAATAGTCAGGAGCAACCAGAGGCTGAGGAACTTCCTAGCGTCCAACGCGCCCGAGACCATGATAGAGGAGGCCTGGATGACGCTCCAGTATGTCGTGGCCGCCTACATAGACAATGATCTGCCGAACATCTACCAGCTAACCCAGAGGAGGACCCGGCCGCTGAAAACCCTGGCCCAGAGGCTTAAGGGGAAGGAGGGCAGGCTGAGAGGCAACCTTTCCGGTAAGAGGGTTAACTATTCTGCAAGGACCGTGATAAGCCCTGACCCATACATTAGTATTAACGAGGTCGGCGTGCCGGTAGATATCGCGAAAATACTGACCGTGCCTTTGAGGGTCACACCGTACAATATAGAGGAGGCCAGAAAGTATGTTCTAAACGGCCCGTACAAGTGGCCTGGAGCAACGTTCGTCTATAAGGCGCGTACCGGTAGGAAGATCGACCTGAGATACCAGAAGAACTATAAGCAGATGGCTGAGAGCCTCGAGATCGGCGATATTGTAGAGAGACACCTCATAAACGGCGACATAGTCCTATTCAACAGGCAGCCAAGCCTGCACAGGATGTCAATACTCGGGCACAAGGTAAGGGTCATGCCGTACAAGACGTTCAGGCTCAACCCGCTAGTATGCCCGCCCTACAACGCCGACTTCGACGGAGACGAGATGAACCTGCACGTTATGAGGATAGAGGAGGCGAGAGCCGAAGCCGAAGAGCTACTCCTCGTAGAAAAACACATCAAAACGCCCAGATACGGAGGCCCCATCATCGGAGGCAGGCAGGACTACGTGAGCGGGGCCTACCTGCTGACCATAAAGAACAGGCTCCTAACAGAGAAAGAGGTGGCACGCATACTAGCGGCCGCAGGCTACCATGGAGACCTCCCAGAACCGGCAATACTTGCACCGAGAAAGCTATGGACAGGAAAGCAGATAGTAAGCCTATTCCTCCCGGAGGACCTCAACTATACGGGTAGGGCTAAGATAAACAGTGGAAACCTCAAGTGCGACAGCATAGACTGCTTCCACGACTCCTACATTGCTATCATAAACGGGAAACTACTCATGGGAGTCTTCGATAAGAGCGCAATAGGAGCGGAACAGCCAAACAACGTGCTACACGTGATAGCACTCGAATACGGAAACGAGAAGGCGAGAGAACTCCTAGACAGCGTTTACAGGTCATTCATACGGATGCTCGACATGAGAGGGCTAACAATAAGCCTCTCAGACGTTGACATACCCGAGGAGGCTAGAAAGGAGATAGAGAAGCTCATAGAGCAGGCCAAGAAGGAGATAGCAGAGATGATTAGGGAGTTCCAGGAGGGGAGACTCGAACCCCTACCCGGTAGGACTCCCAGGGAGACGTTAGAGCTGAAAATAATAGGACGGCTCCAGAAGCTCCTGAAAGAGGTTGGAGAAGTAGCAGTAAGATACATGGACCCGTTCAACGACGTGTTCATAATGGCCAAGACCGGGGCTAGGGGTAGCGACATAAACATCACCCAGATGGTCGCAATGCTAGGCCAGCAGACTGTCAGAGGTAAGAGGGTCTGGCGCGGCTTCCGGAAACGCACACTAGCACACTTCAAGCCAAACGACCTCTCACCCGAGGCCAGAGGGTTCGTCAAAGGAAACTTCCGCCACGGGCTAAGACCGACCGAGGTCTTCTTCCACGCGGCAGCGGGCAGGGAGGGACTCGTGGATACCGCCGTTAAGACCTCGCAGAGCGGCTATATGCAGAGGAGGCTTATGAACGCCGAACAAGACCTATACACGGCGTATGACGGGACCGTCAGAGACCTATACGGGAATATAGTCCAGTACAAGTACGGCGAGGACGGTGCCGACCCCATGATGACCTACCACGGTAAAGCCGTGGACGTGGACAGGCTAATAGAGAGGTTCGCAGAGCTAGCGGCCGGAGACGGTAAGCATAACGGGTCGTGAAGATAACTGTTTCCCCAAAGCATGATTGTTGGAGGGACCGGGTGGTACGCTATGGCTAGCCAGAACGGGGAGGTTGTGTGGCCTTTCGACCTTGAAGATGTAGAGCAGCTCTTAGAGGTCGCATCCAGGATACTGCCACGGACGGTTATCGAAGAGCTGGAGGAGAAAGTAGTTAAGAACGATCGTCTCACTGCAGGGTCCAAGGCGAAAATCCTTAGAGAGGCGATACGCCAGTACATTA
>JALSOR010000110.1 GCA_026986415.1 Acidilobaceae archaeon | reverse complement strand
TAGTCGTGAACCGGGGGGTTAACACTCTATGCCGGATAAAACCCCGACCCGGGAAATCCTACATAGCATACTACGCCCGTAACGCGAACCATAAGCCTCCGGAGCGTGACGTGCCCGTAACAGTCGAAACCTGGCTTCCAGCAGGATACGCGGCATCAACATTCAACATAATGATCGACAGGGCTATGGCAGGCCTGGAACCCTGCCCTGAAATATTTTAGTCCAGAGCCTGCCCGGGGAGAATCTAAACCGTATAATATATAGGAGGACCCCTGAGGGCTGCTATCTCCTAGGAGAGAAACGTATAGAGGTATGGGGATAAGTTTGATGGTTAGTAATGGCAAGAAGAGCACGTTGACGTACACGGTACTCCTACTCATCGTACTGGGCATAACACTACAGGCGGCCCAGTTGAGCGCGGGGGGATCCCCAAACCCGCTGATAAACGAGACCAGAACCGGGATACCCGAGGGGCTAGACTGGTACCCGGTTGCTGTTTTCGGCGATAACAGGCCGGAATGGACCCACTATGTAAAGTATCCCAGCGTGTTCTACCGGATCGTCGACGATATGAAAACGCTCAACCCGGTCGCGGTTATCGGGACGGGCGACCATGTGGGGGAGGGGAGGCCCCAGCAGTACGAGGAACTATACCGTACACTGTCAGGGCTGAGCAACGTGTGGCTCGTCCCTGGAAACCACGACTTCCACTGGCCGGGAAGCCACACTTACTGGCACGACTATATCGGGCCAGACAACTATATCATCAAGAGTATACCCGGCTGGACGTTCATCTTTATAGACGCTGTAACATCAAACGCGACACTCTTCAACCAGACCGTGAAAGACCTCTTCTCGCAGGCAGGCACGGCGAGGAGCATTGCAATAGTAACGCACTACCCGGTGGAGCCATGGCTTAACCATAACCTGAACCAGACAGATGCCGGCCCGGAAAAGCAGGCGACCATGAAATACTATATTCACAAGTATAATGTCAGCCTGGTCCTGGAAGGCCACTGGCACGGCTACGCGGAGAAGAGGGAGGGCACCACACTATATATTGTGACTGGCGGGGCCGGCGCCCCCCTATACCATGCCCCCTCCGGCAGCGACGCGGACAAGATAATCGAGGGGCTCCACCACTACCTCGTGTTCATATTCTACCCCAACGGCACCTACACCTATACCACCGTGTACCCGGAATACGGGGATCTAAGAGTAGTCAAGGTCAATGAGAGCACAGTGCTCATCCATAATACTAGGCTAACACTGGAAAGGAAGCCTGCAACACTCCCCTTCAGGGTTGACCTCTCAGACGGTAGCGCCAACTACACGGTCCTAGCCCTGGTGGACTCTGGGAAACCGGAGGCGATAACCCTCATAGGCGGTAACCCTGTCGAGGTAGGCGTGACAAGCGGCGTCCACAAGGTACAGGTAGTCCACAACAATAGCAGAATACCAGCCAAAATATTGAGGCTAGACGATAAATACGCGGCCAACCTCTGGAGCCAATACCAGAACAGCAAGAAGAACACGGAAACAAGCACCCATCAAACCCCAGGACAGCAGAGCAAGACCGCTACCGGGACTAGCACTAGCCATACAACAGCCACGAGAAGCAGCACCGGGAGTAACGGGGGGCAAACCAGCAGTACGAGCACTTCCAGCATGCTTATAACGAGAGAGGGGAGGGCAGGCACAATAATAGCAGTACTCGTCCTAGCACTATTCTTCGCTACAATAGCAGTAGTGAAAAAACACTATTAGAGAGGGGGTAAATAGTAGCGTGCGGGTGGCAGGCCTTGAGCGTCGCGCCAGACACGCCCGTAGTCCTAGTAACAGGGGGAAGCCGCGGCATAGGCAGGGCGGTAGCCCTAAGGTTTGCACGGGAAGGGTACAGGGTTATAGTCACATACCGTGCCGACGAGACGGGCGCGCTATCAACAGTGGAAGAAGCGCTAGCCTCCGGGGCTCCAGGCGCATTCCACGTACACCTAGACGTTTCCGATCCTGCCAGTGTGGAGGAAATGGCACGTGAAGTATCCGGGAAGTGCACGCACATAAACGTGCTGGTAAACAATGCTGGGATCCTCCAGACGAACGGGATAAAAGACACGACCCTCGAAGAGTGGGAGCGCACGCTGAGAGTAAACGCTACAGGCCCCTTCCTAGTAACAAAAGCCCTACTACCACTACTAGAGAAGGCGCCATGGGCAAGCATAGTCAACATCGCAAGCATAGCAGGAGAGACCGGGAACGTGCTCGCAGGAATAGCCTACAGTACGAGCAAGGCCGCCCTTATAGGATTCACGAAGAGGCTAGCAGTGGAGCTCGCACCCCTAGGAATAAGGGTCAACGCTGTAGCGCCCAGCTTCGTCGAGACAAGCATGGTGAGAAGCTTTATTGACACGCCGGAGAAGAGGGAGAGGATACGGAAACTCCACCCCCTAGGAATAATAGTAAAGCCCGAAGACGTCGCGGAAGCAGTACTATTCCTAGCCGACCCTGCACGGAGCAGGGCAATAACAGGGCACGTGCTAAGGGTTAACGCTGGCAGGCTAACGTGAGGGCGGCTCCCTGCAAGGGTTCCGCCTCAACACTTCCAGGAACAGTCTCAGACCCTCATGAACAGTAGTAGTGTGCCTCGCAGTCACGATACAACCATCCCGCTCCGCCGGCCCCCCAGTATAGAGGGCCCCAGCATTCTTCAGGTCGTCGGCAATACCGGGATGGCCTGTGACCCTCCTCCCCTCTAGGATTCCTGCACTGGCAAGGAGCAGGGGGCCATGGCAGATTGCCAGCACAGGCTTGTCATCCCCAGCTATCCTGTTGACGAGCATTACAGCCTCGCGGTAGAGCCGGGCCCTCTCCGGGCTCCGCCCTCCGGGAACCACTAGGGCGTCCCACTCCATATCTAAGGCCTCAGCATACGTTATGTCAACGTTAAACTCTGCGCCCCGCTTCCCCCGGATCCTCCTCTCCGCCCTTAGGACGCTGCCCGTTGCAGGGTCTAAGCGTAGAATATCAGTATACTTGGCGTGGCTCGCTATTACAGGCTTATAGCCCTCCTCCAGCATCCTATAGTAGGCGTAGAATAGTTCGAAATCGTCGACATCATCCTCAACTATAAATAGCACTCTCTTCCCAGCCAAGACCGGCACCCCTAGAAATCCAGGAAATAATAGTTATCAGTGCAGGTTTAGTATTTTTCAGCTCTTCTCTCCAGCCTCCTGGCCCAGCGGCTCAACGAATATTCGAGACGCGAAACCCCTCCCTATGGCCACGACAGTACCGCTAACCCTGACAAGCACGGGCGTCCAGGGGTATGACAGGTTGTTCTCTACAACCTCTATAATAGACCCAGGGGCGATCCCCATCTGGAACGCCCTATCGGTAGCGCCGAAACCTGCAAGTATCGCGACAACCTTAGCCTTAGTGCCTGCAGGCAGCCTCTCCAGGGGGACAGCCCCAGGTGGCAGCTGTACAGGTTGCGCCACGCTATATGGCTGCTGTGCAGGCCAAACAGGGCCCCAGACTCCCCTGCCACGGCCTCCACGCCTTCCGAACAAGCCCCATCCGCCTGGCATTCCTATTCTACCTCCGCGTTTCCATCCTCTAGCCCTGCCCTGCCAGCCCCACCCATACTGGGCGTAGAGGTAGGGCGTGCCGTGGGGCATGGGTTACACCCTTTACTCTAGCCCTGTCTATTCAACCTTAATAATTTATGGAGGGTACGTGTGGAAGAGATTATTATGTGGTGGCCGCTTTTGAAGTTTACACTGCGAAAAGTGCTTGGCGGTATTATTGATATTTTAGAACTATTGCTAGGCATGCTATTAACATTATTAATTATAATATCAATTATTAAAATTTTTAAAATAATAATAGATTTATGGTATCAGACATCATTATCTAAAAATGAGATACTATCAGTACTAGACATCATACTCCTACTAGTACTATCAATAGATATTCTACGGACACTCTTCACCGCAGCGAGCAAGCACGCACTCCCACTAAGAATAGTAATAGAAGCTGCAATCCTAGCAGTGCTCCGAGAAATAATAGCTGTAGAAGTGAGACACCTGAGCGCAACAATGGTTATAGCGCTAAGCATATCCTTTGCGGTCCTAGTATCGGCCTGGATAGTGGTTGGCATCCTCCGCAAGGAGGGCCGCATGGAGGAGTATGAGACCTAGAAGATACGCAGTTTTCATTTATAATATTATATGTTTAAGAGCAGTTTCCCGATCCAGTATGTTACTGTGGAGAAGAGGATCGCCAGTAGTATAGTGTATACTGCGTATGCGGCGGCAAGCTTCTTGCTCTTAACAGTCGAGACCATCGCTGCTAGGGTCGCTATGCAGGGGAAGTAGAGGGTTATCAGGACCAGGTATGCGAGGCTCTGAAGGGGTGTCAGGCCTAGGCTTCTAACCGCCTTGATAGTATTGCTCCCGGAGCCGAGGCTTATGGCGATCGCCGTTAGCACGCCCTCCTTCGCGATGAGACCGTCAACAAGCCCTATACCTAGTATCCTGTCGGGGCCTTTAGGGACCTGGAAGAGGTGGGTTATCATGCCGGCAACATCACCGAGCATTGCCCCGAAACTGTCGTTAACATTCTCGGTATACCCGTGGGGGCCATAGCTGAGGAGCGCCCAGGTGACTATTGCGAGGAGGAAGACGACCGTGCCAGCCTTGCGGAGGAAATGGGCAGTATTGTCGCGGACATTCCAGTATACCACTTTCCAGTGTGGAGCGTGTAGCGGGGGGATCTCCATTAGGAGCTCTGGATGCTCTTCGGCGGGCGGGAGGCCGAGCCTCCTATAGATTACGGGCTGCACGTACTTAGCGGCGATAATGCTTGTCAACCCTGCCGCTATGAATGCTTCAACATACACCGTTGTGATCGCTAGGGTCTGGGCTAGCGCCCCCCTTATCAGGGCGGCCGTGAAAGCGGTTATCACTACAAGCCTGGCCTGGCAGGGTATGAAGGGCACGCTGAAGACTGCCCTGAAACGCTCCTCCTCCGGCAGGGCCTTGGTTGATAGTACTGCCGGAACGTTGCATCCAAGACCCATTACCAGGGGGAATATGCTCTTCCCGCTCAGGCCGAACCTTTTCAGGAGGGGGTGTATGCTTACCGCCATCCTCGCCGCCAGCCCCGAGTCTTCCAGTATGGCGATCGACGCGTAGACCATTGCGATCAAAGGCACGAAGCTGAGGACGAAGCCTACACCGCCTATAATACCGTCTCCCAGGAGCTCGCCCAGCTGGCCCGGGACTACGGCTTTGACCTGGCCTGCCAGCCATGTGAAGAACATGTCTAGTATTCCGCTCAGGTTGTAGTCCTCGAGAATCTCGGCCGCACGAGCATGGCCCATTTTTGCTAGGATCACGTTCAGTGGGAACCCAGTGTTAACGGCGAACACTACCAGGAATGTTACGAGCAGCCCGGCAAGGCTTAGGAGGGGGCCGAGTATTGGGTGCATGAACGCGTCTCCCAGCCTCTGCCATCTCGTGCTGGCCGGGCTCCTGCGTACGATGCATGAGCGCGATATTTTCTCCACGGTCTTGAGCCGCGCCTCGACTATAAGTATTTGGGGGTCTATCCCGAATCTTCTACGCGCCTCCTCCCTGGCCCTTCTCCCTTTAGCCGCGAGCGCTTCCAGCCCCACACTCTCCAGCTCCCTGTATAGGTGGTTGTCACCGTAGAGGAGTTGGGCCGCGATGAACCTCGGGCTATAGCCTGTCTTCTCGGAGGCCTCGAGCGTTTGGGGGTCGCCTTCTAGCTCGGATACGACCTGTTCCAGCACTCCATAGTCTACTCTTATCCTCCCCCCACCGTTATACTCGGCTATCGCCTCCCTAAGCTCTCCGATCCCTATTCCTTCTAGGGCGCTTGTCACTACAACCTTAACGCCTAATATATGGGAGAGCCGTTCAACGTCGAAGTGGACGCCTAGAGCGTGGGCCAGCTGGGCCTTCGTGGCGGCTATGAGCAGCCTCCCCGGGAAAGCCTCGGCCGCCTGTACTATCAGGTTGAGGCTCGTCTCGGGCTGGGAGAGGTCTAACACCACCACTATGAGGTCTGGCTTCTCCCTGCTGAGTATCTCCCTCGTCACAGTCTCCTCGGGGCTGGTAGGGATGAGGCCGTAAGTGCCGGGTAAATCTATAATGCAGACGGTCTTCCCCGCGCTATAGTATCTTCCTATCTCAATGTCTACAGTAACCCCTGGCCAGTTTGCTATCGAAGTATGCTTCCCCGTGAGCACCGTGAAGAGGGTTGACTTGCCAGTGTTGGGGGCTCCCACTAGAGCGGCAATCCTATCGCATGAGCCCTCGACTAGCCTCAGCCTCGACCGGCTCTTACCGCTGGTATTACTGCTTTCGGGCATAACGTCTACTCCCTCTCTGTCACGGCTGGTGCACAGGCAGTGCCCGTCTTCATTCGGCCCCACGTTTATGGTGGCCTATTGGAGATTGGGGATGGACTTGCAAGCTAATAATGGGGGGCTATACTTTTAGAAGAAGCTTCTATCTAGGAATAGCCCCGCTACTTATGGTAGTGCCGGAATCTATAACGAAAACCTGCCCCGTCACACTGTCGATGCTGGGATCGACCAGGGGGACCACTAGCTCCGCGACCTCCTCGGGCCGTGCGAGGCGGCCTGTAAGCGTTCTCGACCTGAGATACTCCGCTAGGAGGTCCCTCCCACGAGTTTCAGAGAGGAGCTTGAAATAGCTCACCCCAAGCCTTGTCTCGACGAAACCTGGAGCTACAACGTTCACCCTAACATTGTATCTTGCAAGTTCCAGGGCTAACGCTCTCGCCAAGCCTATTATGCCTGCCTTGAAAGCGCTATAGGCCGATAATAGTTCTGCCCCGGTTATCCCGGCTATGCTGGATATGTACACTATCCTGCCCCAGCCCTCCCTCTTCATATCATCGAGGAACGCTTTAGTGACCAGATAGGAGCCCCTCAGGTTCACCCTATACTGTCTCTCCCACAATTCGAGGCTCAAATCCTCGAAGGGGACCGCGTAGCCCACGCCAGCATTGCTCACAACAACGGGAACACGCCCGAATGCCTCTCTCACCTGGGAGGCGAGACTCTCCACGCTGGCAGGGTCCCCAACGTCGGCCTGGAACACTTCCGCCTCCCCGCCATGCTCCCTGACGAGACGGGCCGTCTCCATAGCACCTTCACGGTCCCTCCTATAGTTTACAGCTATCCTGCCACACTCGCCCCCCAGCCTTACAGCTATAGCACGGCCTATACCCTTGCTCGCCCCTGTAACGAGAACATTCACGCCCTTAAGCCTGCACGACACCATAACGCGACCCCCATCCTAAGGCTTCAAGACTATCCTCCCAACACGGGAACCCGTTAAAGCCTCCCGGTACGCATCGTTTATCCTGCTGAGAGGGTAAACCTTGTAGACAGGCCTTATAGCCCCGCTCGCCACCACGCGGATAGCCGCCTCCCACTCCCTCCTGGTAAACGCGGCCGACCCGGTAACGCTTATCTCCCTCATAACCAGCAGGGCAGGCCTGGTAATAGTTATGGGCTCGCCGGTAATGTTGCCTATAAGCACGAGCCGCCCACCAGTCCTCAGGCTCCTCATACTCTCATTAATAGTCGGGGCCCCAACAATCTCCATAACACTATCAACCCTCCCCTTCTCCTTATAGAACGAGAGCTCATAGACGACATCGAAACCCATCTCCTCGAGGACCCTCCCCTTCTCCCTACTCCTAGCATACGCTACAACCTCAGCCCCTAGAAGGCGGAGATACTGCACACCGTGGATCCCGACCCCGCCCGTAGCCCCCGTAACGAGAACCCGGTCGCCAGCAGCGATACCCGCCACACGGGAAGCATGCATTAGCGTCGCAACACCACAGACAGCGGCGGCATACTTCTCGTATTCCGCATCCGGCAGGGGGATAAGGTTCTCCTCTGGAACGTAGACAGTGTCAGCATAGCCCCCAGGAATATTCTCCCCCAAAACCAGGGGGACCCCGCCAATATTGACTGCGGGATAGACGGATACCGGCCTCCCATCGTGCTCGCCGAAAACCTCATGGCCGAGGATGAGGGGAGGCTTGAGATTCCTGAACCCTCCCTTCCACACAACAATATCCCGGCCACACAATCCTACAGCCTTCACCCGGACCGGGACCCACCCATCGGGGACCTCTACCTCCCATTCCCCCACACGGAACTCGCTCCTAAACCTCTCCAGCAGGGCCCCTCGCACTCTAACCTTCAATAGAACACACCTCACAGGGAGCTTGCGGCATGCTGGGCATGCCCGTTTCCTAGTATGTATCTAGTATAGTATCTTTGACCATGGGAAAATTAATGTCGGCTAATCCGCGAGTTTGTATTGCTTGAAGGATAATGTTCTATAAGATTCTAAGATCTATATTTATAGTAATATTGTTTAATGATAAGTTGGCTGATAGAAGGCT
>JALSOR010000109.1 GCA_026986415.1 Acidilobaceae archaeon | reverse complement strand
CTCCATGCCCCCGGGGCGGGCAGGGCCCCCCGTAGCCTATTCTTCCGAAATCGTTCCTCCCCTCCACAACTCCCGGGCCGGGGAAGACGCACTCCTCCCCCTCGCACGAGGGGTTATAGGCTAGCCAGTGTATGAAGGTTCCTATTGGGGCGTCGGGATCATACATTACTAGTGCTATGCTTCTCGCACTCCCGGGATAGCCTGTGACTGTGACCCGGGGAGGCGTGTCGCGCCCGTCGCAGGTGTATTCTACGGGGAACACGCTTCCCATATCCGGGAGCCCCTCGACCCTCACCTTTAAAGACTGCGGCGTGCCAGCTACGAGCTCCTCGAAGAAGGGATCGACGAGCACCCCCACGACAGGACACCCCCAGGCTACATATAATATTCAAGCGTGCCGGGGCACATTACTGTTACCCCTCCCATCCGGGATCCAAAAACCGAGCTTCTAGATAGGGGCCCCCGGTCGCCCGAGGGTACTATTCCACACCGCGCCCTCCCTGGAGGGGCTCGGCCCTAAAGCGCCTCTTCACACCGGGGGCCTAAACCCTCACAATAGCACGGGCCCGCAATATTTTAGGGTTACCCTCGCGTGACCCGCCGGGGAACCCCCTATACCCCCATAGAGCCCGGCATAGAGGATTGCCGGGAGGGTGCCAGGGCGTGGCAGTAATCCCTGGGAGAGAGGCGGCCAAGCATATTATCAGCGGGCTAGAGGAGGGCCAGGTACAGCCTGCAGGGGTCGACCTGAGGCTGGGAGAGCTCTACTACTATACTGGAGTTGGAGTCCTGGCCCGCTCCGGGAAACAGTTGCCCCCAACAGTCAGGGTCCCGGTGGGGGGCGACGGCTTCTACACGCTAGAGCGGGGCGAGTACAAGGTCCGCTTCCACGACGCTGTAAGCATCCCGAGAGACACTGTAGGCCTATGCTTCCCGAGGAGCAGCCTGCTCAGGATGGGGGTCCAGCTCTCCTGCGCGGTATGGGATCCGGGCTACACGGGGCGGGGCGAGGCGCTGCTCGTAGTGCACGCCCGCAGGGTTAGGATAGAGAGGGGGGCCAGGATAGCCCAGCTAGTATTCCTCAGGCTGGAAGCGCCGGTCGAGCCCTATAGTGGCTCCTACCAGTACGAGAACCTATCCGAGCCCGAGAAGGCGGAGGGCTAGGACGACTAGCAGGGTGTAACCTGTCCCTATGAGGATGCCGGATAACAGGCTTCTCCGCGAGAGCCCGCCCCTCCGCGCGCCCTCGAAGCCGACACCCATGAGAACCATGCCTGCAACGTTCGAGAGCCAGTAGTAGAAGGCGAACAGCACCTCCAACCCGAGCCCTGTGAAGTGGGCGGTTATCCTTGCGAGTACGAGTGCTAGGGGGATGTTGACTACCGCATCGTTCCACCAGCTGGCAGGGCTGAGAATATAGCCTATAAACCCTAGCATGGCGTAGAAGCCCCGCCTGGCAGCCCATATTAGATCCTCCCTGGACGCCACCCTATGCCACCCCCTGATCGTACCCTGTACTGGTATGCCCGGGTTGGAGGGTTGACCCTCCTATTAGGATGGTCGGGAAGGTTATATTCTTGCTACCGAAAAGATCCTCTCCTCCGAGTGTGGGCGCGTGTAAAGGCTAGACTCTAGTGTAGGACCGCTCTAGGGCAACTGGGATCCCGGGGGGAGGATTGCCCCTCAAAGGGATAGTATTTCGTTCTGGGGGATAGGTGGGTTAGATCTCCCCTATGCTCTCCTCGACCTCTGTTATCTCGCCTTCAACCTGCAGGTCTGGGAACCTCCTCAGCACTTCCATGCCCTCCAGCTGGTAGTCTTCCGCTAGGAGGGCTATGCCGCTCCTGCTGATATCATCGTATATTCTAACCTCGTACCCGTTGCTTGTTAGTAGTGCTATTAGGATCGCTTCGGGGTGGGTGTAGACCCTGCTCTCCATCACGACTATGACGTTCCTTAGGAGTTCGCCCTCGATAGTCTTGTAGGGGGATGCTTTCAGGAGGAGGTCGTTGACCCAGAAGTCGTCCACTGCCAGCCGTCTAGACAGTTTCGGGTCAAGTTTTGACTGGAAGGATTCTAGTAGCTCCTCTCGTTGGAGGAAGGGTTCTATTCTCAGCGCTTCACGCCTGATCTCGTCTAGCACGTCCCCGTTCTTATCGGGTATCAAGCGCCTCATCTGTCTCAGCTTCATTTCCATTACACACCTTATATAAGGGTACCCTTGATCTGCATGTTTAGATCCGCCATACCGGGCGGGCCCGCATACATACATGTTTATCTGTTATCCGGCAGGGTATATATTATCTTTCATATCTTATTGGAAAGCTTAATGTTTCAAGCCTCCCACTCCCCAATGTATCATAGCTGAACGCTTATAAGGTCCGGTCTGATCCGCATATTGGAACCGGACCCTTTATAACCCACGCCTGTCCCACGATTTTACAGCCAGGCCCGGTGAGAGTACTGGTGGTCGGTTTGACCGGAGAACCTTATCCGGCCCCGTTAAGGGGGCTGGCCGAGGCCCTCGTATACCTTATAAGAGCGAGGCTGGGCGTCCCGGAGACCATAGCGGGAGGCCTTATGGAGGAGGCCCTGTACGATGTCAGGATGGAGCTCGGCATGCTGGAAGACAGCAGTGCAGGACTCATAAGGAGGCCCTACACTGGGCTCACAGTGGAGGCGGACCTCCTCTACAAGCTCGCCCGGGCGCTACGCTACCGGATGGAGAGGGCGGGCACAACAAGGATAACAGGGGTCGACTATTTCGTCGGGAGGCTCGACAGTTTCACGGGCAGGGTCCAGAGGGCCTACGGCATATGGGCTCTCCCCACCCTCTAATAAGGGGTAGCCCGGGCCCTGCCGCCGGGTTTAACACTTCATAATATAAGCGTGGGATAACTGTTTACCCAATATATAGGGCGCAATGCCCTGTATTACATGCGGGCCTGGAAGGCCCAGCAGGCCCGTATCCCCCTCCAGAGAGTGGGGGGCCGTGGAGGTGCGGTTTGCATGGGAGAGGTTTCCACGGAGAGGCTGATCAGGAAGTGGGCTCTCAAGCTTGCAGACGAGCTCGCCCAGCTCGGGAGGACCCCGCATAAGAGTATTAGGAGCGGGGACCTCTCCGACGCGCTTGACGAGGCGAGGCAGGTGCTCATGCTTGCTAACATGGAGGATCTGGCCGCTAAGGCGGCCACCCTCAAGTCCAAGGTTGATAGTCTCAAGAGTGAGATTGGTGATGCTGGTAGGAGTAGTAACAGGTATCTCGTACGGGTTAAGATAGCCCCCACCAAGGAGGAGGTATTAAAGCTGGCTAGCGATATCAAGGAGAGGGCCAAGCTGGACCTAGAACTTCTCGAAGAGTAGCCTTACAAGCCCTCCCCTCCTGCTAGGAGCTGTTTTCCCTATAATCCTCGCCGGGATGCCGTGGCGGGAGGCTTCTCCCAGCACGCATTCCACGCTCTCCCCAGAGGCGAGTATGAAGAGGTTATAGTCCTCCCACGAGCCTAACGCCTCCCCGGCCTCGATTATGCCCTCCAGCCTCGGGTCCAGCAGGGGCGGCTCCTCCAGTATTATAGTGATCCTGCCCCTGCGGGCTAGGGTTTCCAGGGTGTAGAGGTAGCCGTCACTGTTATCTACTGCCGCCGCGACACCGCATTCGCCCGTGAGCCTCCACAGGTCCGGGCTTATCTTCCGCTTCTCTAGGAGGCGTAGAGTGGCGGGCACGCCCCCACGCTTCTCGAGGAGCCTCCTCTCTAGCGCCCCGTACCCGGCGTATCCCGCCTGTATCACGGTGTACCTGCCTGGAGGGGGAGTATTTGGGGCCGGGCTCCCCGCGAGCCTGCCCGTGCAGTAGACGTCTATCCACTCTCCTCCCCTCGCGGACCTGTTAGTGTCGGACTTCAACGTTTCAACACCATAATACCTGGAGGCCATTGTGAAGCCGTACCAGGCCTGCCAGGCCTGCTCCACACTGCTAACGCCAATACTATAGCCTGCCGCCACGGGGGCGGCCCCCACAGCGGCTAGGTCCGAGATGCATGCTGTCAGCGCCCTCCACGACCATACGGGGACCGGCATGCCGGGCAGGAGGCTCTCGGCCATGCTGTAACCGTCAATATTGTAGGCGTGCTCCCCCGCAGGGCACGCCTCATACCCCGGGCATGCTGGGAGGCGGACGCCCCTCTCCACGCTCCTATAGTAGCCCGACTCGGACACCCTCCTCCCTCCAGGGTGATCCCCTCTACTATTGTTCTACCCATAATAATGGTGGTAGGATCTATATGGTACGTGACGGATAACCCGTGTTAGAGGCTGGAGGGGGCGCCGGTACTCTTGGAATACCGCTCGCTGGAGGAGATCAGAGTGATAGACTTCCACGTCCACCTGCCACACCGCTACCGTGACCCTGTGATGGCGGCACGCTTCCTGGTAGGGAAGATGGATAGTGCCGGGATAGAGAAGGCGGTGGTTATCGCTATAGAGGCCAGCCCCAGCGTTCTGAGGAGCCATGTGAGCCCTGAGAGGATCAGGAGGGCCGCTGGGAAAGTTCTAGACTATATCGCTCACAGCAGGAACCCTCTTGTCAGGAAGCTCGTGTACAACCCGGAGGAGGCTATAAGGGAGCATGAGAGGATACTCGTAGAGCATAGCAGGAGTAACATGGAAGTTATAGCCGCCGCGAGAGAGTACCCGGAGAGGCTCCTACCGGTTGCGAGCTATAACCCGGAGAAGGGGGTGGACGGCCTACTAGAGGAGATCGAACCCTACAGGGACATAATACTGGGGGTGAAAATCTACCCCACACTCCACTGCATAAGCCCCGACGATCCAGCGCTGGACAAGCTGTACGAGGCGGCCGGGAAGAACGGGTGGCTGGTAATAGTCCACACGGGCTGCGACCCGGGCCTATGGGAGCTCCCCTATTTTTGCAGGCACGCCCGCCCCGGGAAGGTTGCGAGCGCCGCTAAGAAGCACCCGGACACTGTGTTCGTTATGGCCCATATGGGGAGCTATAGCCTGCTGATGCCCGGGATATACTTCTCGGAGGCGGTGGAGGCTTTACAGGCGGTGGAGAACCTCTACGCCGATACTAGCGCTGTCGACCCCCTCTTCATCGAGAGGGCTGTCGAGGAGGTCGGCCACGAGAAGCTCCTCTACGGTAGCGATTTCCCCTACATGCTGGGCTTCGACCTTGCGGACCATGCTAGGGCGATCATGGAGCTCGATATAAGCTTGGAGGCTAAGAGGGCTATCCTGCGCGGGAACGCGCTCCGCCTCCTAGCCTTCCTCGGCCGCGGGCTGTAGGCACGATTTATATGGTAATACCGGTACCGTTCATAAACGAGCTCCAACACGACATTGAACACCAATAACCCTCCACTAGGAATAATAATTAAACGGGCCGCAACGCGAGAGCCCAGAATACACCAGCACAGGGGCCCGGCAGGAGGGGGAGGGGTGCACAGGCAATGACAGCAATCTCAATAGTAAGAGCACTAGCAGCAACAGCAAGAGGGATAATCGAGCTCTCCTCCAACCTGAAATCGCTCCCAAGCCCTCTAAGACTAGACCAGCTACTAGAGGCCAGGGAGCCCCTAGAGAACACGGGCCCGCTAAGAGTCGAACCCCTAGAATCCCCCGCACGCCTCCTAACACCGAGACTCCTCTCGAGCGTGCAGCGCAGGCTGGAACGCCACACGGTGTGGACCGCGGCGGTCGACAGTAGTAGTAGGGCTCTCGACACTCCGCTCGGGAGCGTTATCGTTTCAGGCGCCGCCGCCTCAGCAAACACTAACCCCCACCTCGCAGAGGTACCCTCCCTGGAGGGCCCCTCCCTCCCCGCCACGCCCCCATTCATAGTGCTCCTACCCAACACCGGCCCGGGAGAGGCTGAGAGGCTTGAACGCCTCCTCCCCCAGGGGATTGTGGGTTTGAGGAACCCGGCCGGGATACCCTACGACCGGGACTATAGCCTGGAGCAGGCCCTGGACGAGGCCCGCCTGCGCCTGGAGAACTGGATGCTGAGCGGGCCCCTGCTGGAGTATGTTGAGGCCGCGGTGGAGGCTGGAGTGCTCCCCGTGGTGCTCGTAGACGGCCCGCTATACCCGCTGGTGAACGCCTTATACTCTAAGAGCGGCGTCCCCGAGAGCGTGTCACGGGCCTGGGAGAGCCTCCTCCGCTCCAGGCTGGAAGCTGTTAGGAGGCTCGAGGATGCGGGGGGCCTGGTGGTCGGGGTTGTTAAGAGGCTGGACAGGGCCACGATAATATTCAGGGCTCTCGAGGCGTGGGGAGGAGGCTCCTGCCTTCCTGGAGGGGCAAGGTATGGTGACGGGGCCGCCCTCCTCTACTACCTGGAGAGGTGTGCCCGCTGGGTTCCTGGGAGCGTGTATGGCAGTCCGAGGTTCAGGGTCGCCCCGAAAGGCCTGGGAGTTGAAGCTGAGAAGATAGTAGAATACGTGGTAGTCCCCCCGGGCGCTCACACCCCGGGGCCTGCGGGGTCGAGGTTCTACAGGCTCGAGTACTCTTATAGGACCCTGGAGAGGCTCAACAGTCTTGGGCTCCGAGGCTACATGCTGCTAGCGCTAGACAGTGTCGCCAGGGGCTCGCTGGAGCCTGTCACAGTCAAAACCTGCGACTGGAGGTCCAAGATGCTGACCCGAGCGCTGAGACAGGTGCTCGCCAGTGCTACCGCGAGGGCCGGGGTGCCGGTGAGCTATGAGACCGGCCTGGAGGTCGGAGTGGGATGGAGAGGGAGGAGAAGCGGGGTCTCGAGGGCTTCCTAAGGATAAACCTGTCGGGCCTGGAAGAGAAGCTCCGGGAAGAGTACGGCACCGCCTACAGGGTGGCCCGGGAGGCTGGCAGGATTATAGGCAGGGTCTCAAGGTACTGGGAGATAGTGTCCGGGCCGGGAGAGAAGGTTAAGGTCGAGGTGGACCCCGAAACCTACTTCTCCGGCGACCTCCCAGTCCACAGGGTGGGCGACTACCTGGTAGCGGTGGACCCTAAAACGTTGAGGCTCACACTCCTCAGGGTCGACAGGATATACAGGACAGACCTTCTCGCCGCCATAGGGGTCGAGCCCCCGGTGAGCGGGCAGACGGCGGCGTTCGACCCCATAGGCGCGGCGACCCTGACCGTCGTGGAAGCCGAACCCCTAGTCGAGGCGGACCAGAGCCTTAAGGAGCCCCCAGTCCCAGCGGTCCACAGCCTGGAGCCCCAGGCGCCAGTAGTCGACCCCAGGCCGGAGGTGGTGTCCGCACTCCTAAGCCTCCCCGGCGAGGGGGTCCTCCTGGGGGCCCTGGCGACGCCTGGAGGGCTGGTGAAGGAGGGCCGCGTGCCTGTGAGGCTCCCCTATAAGGCCCTCCTACAGCACCTCCTCATCGTTGGGACTACCGGTAGCGGTAAGACGACCCTGATAAAGAATATGGCTGCGAGCATCTATACCGGGTGGGGGCCGGAGAGGCCTGTAGCAGTGTTTATAGATATGAACGAGGACTACGTGCAGCTCCCCTTCCCCCCGGACCCTCACAGTATGGCGGGCTTAAGGGAGGACCCCGTATACCGGGGGGTTAACAGGGGCCTAGCACCCCCAAGAGGGGAGCTCATACTCCTCCCAGCCAGCACGAGCCAGCTCGAGAAAACGGCCTCCGCGCCCGGATGGTCCGGTAGGCTGGAGGACCTCCTGGAGATGCTGGTGGATAGCTACTATGAGAGGGTCCTCGAGCCTATAACGGGCGCGAGACCGCCCGGCTGGGCTCGTGCCAGGTGGAGGGGCGGGGGAGTCCGCTTCCAGGCGAGCGTTGCGGGCCGCACAGTGATAGTTGCACCATACGCCATATCAACCGTCAACCTCCCCACCGAGGCCCTCCTAGGGCTCCTGCCCGGTATGAGCCACCTGGCGAGGGACCTGATAAGGAGGGTTAGGGAGCGCTATAAGAGGCTCCACAGTGTTTACCCCCCGGTTAACGCGCTGGCAGCGGGCATGCTATGGTACATCCTCGAACCCAAAAGCGAGCGGCAGAACGAGGAGGCAGACAGGGAGGGCCTCGCAGCCACGGCCGCGAGGGAGCTGCTGGAGGCGAGCATAGTGGTCCCCCACACGGAGGGGGAGGGCCTCCTCGAGGTCGCGGTCACCCGGAAAAGCCTCGGCGGCCTAGAGAAGGGGGAGAGCCTGCTCGACATGGCCGAGAAGGTGAGGGGGATACTGGCTAAGATGCTCCCCCACGATAACACTCTGGCCGCAGCGTATAGGAGGCTCGAGTCCGCCGTTGAGACGGGCCTAATGGACGTTGCCGTTTACGAGCCCGCGACCGGAGTGTTACGCCTCGTAGAGGAGCCGGGCTGGGAGGATGTTATCGCCACGGCCGTCTCGGAGAGGGTACCGGTGGTCGTGGATCTCAAGCCTGCGAGCGAGAGCGGTGCTGGGGGTATCGAGGGGCCGAGGCTTGTAGCGTATAGGCTCCTCCAGTCCCTGGCGTGGTGGAAGCAGAAGCTCTATGAGAGGCGTGAGA